>JAHHRR010000061.1 GCA_020025655.1 Oscillospiraceae bacterium | reverse complement strand
TCGGCATGACAGGCAGACAGCTTAAAACAATGCTTGTGTGGGAAGGACTGTTTTACGCTCTCGGCGCTGTGCTTTTTGCACTTATCCTTTCAATAGCCGCCGGACCTCTCACCGCCAAGGTTCTTGAAATATTCTGGTTCTTCACCTATAAGCCCAGCTTTATGCCTGTTCTGATTGTGACTCCCATATTTGTTGTTCTGGGCTGCCTGATTCCGCTGATTGTTTATCACAGTGTTTCAAAGCAGACTATTGTAGAACGTCTGAGAGAAAACGATGCCTAAAGGCAGAATTATTCATCTAAATCTTCAGCGCAAATAAAAAAATGTCCCGATGACAATAATTGTCATCGGGACATTGCCTTTTTAAGACCTTTTATTTTATGCTTTCATAAACCCGCAGCAGCCTATTTCTGTCATCTTAACAAAGCCCTGCGCTTCGTAAAATGCAATCGTTGCATCCGTATTGTCAGTTGCAAGAACAATCTGCCGAACCTCTTTGAAGCGTTTTAAAACCGCCTCTATCAGTGCTGCACCTATTCCCTGCCGCTGATATTCCGGAAGCACCAGAATATCCTGAATATACAATATGGTCTGCCCGTCACCTACGGTACGAACAAGACCGGTAAGGCTGCTTCCGTCATATGCCGCCAGTGTAAGCAGAGAGCCGGCAAAGCCTGCTTTCAGTATCTCGGGATGATCTGTGTAGGCTGTCCAGCCCACGCTGCTGTAAAGGTTTAAAATTTCATCTTCTTTGTAGTTTATATATTCTCTGATTTCCATAATCAGTAACCTCCGAATTTAATATTTGTCAGTTACTGAAAGCTGCGCAATCTCATCACCGCTTCTCCTTTCAAAATCAAATCTCAACTACTCCGTCGAAGCTGCAAAGCTTTTCAGGTGTGAACTGGTGAGACACCACCAGCAGGAGTTTTCCCTGAATTGCCAGCAGCAGATCTTCAATTTTTGAAGCCGTCGGCTCATCCAGATTTGCAAGCGGCTCATCAAGAATCAGCACATCGGTATCCCGCAGCAAAGCTCTCGCCAGACAAATCCGCTTTTTCTCACCGCCTGACAGGTTTGAGCCGTTTTCCGTTATTATGCCGTCCAGTGCTTCTTTAGATGCAAACTTGCTAAGCCCCAGACTGTTAAGCACGGAAATGAGCTTCTCATCCGATATGGCCTTATACATAGTCAGGTTATTCCGAAGGGTATCATGGAACAAAACCGCTTCCTGACGGACAACTGTCATACAGTTGTAGGTGCAGTCAAACTGCGAAAGCGAAACTCCGTCCACGGTAATTTCTCCGCTGTAAGAATCATAGTACCGAAGCAGAAGATTTATAGCAGTAGTCTTTCCGCAGCCGCTCGGGCCTTTAATCAGATACCGCTTCCCCTTCTCCGCCTCAAAGCTGAGCTTGCTGAAAACCGGTTTCTGCTCCGGATAGGAAAAGCCTACATTTCTATACGCTATTTTGCCCTTTACCGCTGTCAGTGATGCTTTCTGCTCTTTCTCCGTACCATCCGAAATGAACTTTTCCATAGCCTTGCAGGCAGGCTTAATTGAAATCAGCTGGCGAATTATACCCGCCAGAGCAATCAGCGGATATGAAAGCTGGTCTATCATTCCGATAGCCACGAAAAAATCTCCTGCTGAAAACTCGCCTCTCAGCACAAGCCATGTAGAGCATACAAGAACCACAAAATATGAAATGTATGAAATAAGAGTTGTGAGCAGCTGTGCCGCAGCACCCAGCGTTGCGTTGCGCAGCATTTTATCCATAGTCAGCTCATTTATTTCATCAAATTTTCTCAGTATCTTCTGCTCAACAGAAAAGTTTTTTATGACTTCAAACCCGCTCAGCCAGTCATTTATCCTTGAAAGATTCTGCTCCACAGCTGAAATCTGCTCTGACTGTGCTTTTTGCAGCTTTTTTTCAATTAGTTTTGGAATATACAGCGGTGTCGTAAGCAGTACCAGTGTAATAACAGCTATTCTCCAGTCAAGAATAAACAGAGCTGCACTCACAAAAATGATTTTAAAAAGTATCTCCCAGAACATTGGAAGCATTTTAAATCTGCATTCCCTGATAGTATCAGCTTCATTTGTGTACTTAGCAATATATTCTCCCTGAGAATGTTCCCGATAAGATACATAACTGCGGTTTAAAATACTCCGGAAAATATCCCGCTTTAATAAACCCGTGCAGCCGACTGCAAATTTCGCAGTAAGTCTTGCATAGCAGAAATGAAGCAGAATCTCACAGAGAATAAAAACTATAAGAGCCGCAGCATATTTTACAGTTTCATGTATCTCTCCGGCAATGGCAAAATCCAGCACATCGCCTTTTATAAACTGCAAAGCCACCGCAAAAAACGTGCTTATGAGTATAGCAATCAAAGCCCCTATGAAATAGGAACTGTTTTCTTTTTGATATTTATTCATGTTTACCTCCTATGCTGTGTGCGATAGAAGGATTTAAGTTTATTTTCCTTCTATCGTTTAGAAGGACATACGACGTTTAACCATAGCTAAAACCTCCTTTTTTATTTATCATAGCATGGTTATTTCTCTTTTGCAATCAAGTATTTACGAGTGAGATATCCCATATCAGACGCAAAAAGCGCAGGACAGAACCTGCGCTTTTCTTTTCAGATATTTAAATTTTTTATAAGTGACGGAAGAGCGGTTTCAAATTTCACACCGTACCAATGCTCTTCATCATCAAGCGTGTTATTTATAGATTCAACAGTAAAATCGGCCGCAATCTTTGCAGCTTCAAATATATCCCTGCCCCTCAGGTAGCTTCCGGTAAAAGCAGAGGCAAATACATCCCCTGTTCCGTGGCACATTCTGCTGATTTTGCGGTGCTTATAATATCTGCATTCTGCATCGGTGCTCACAAGCACACCCGTATGCTCAGAATCATATCCTACACCCGTCAGCACAACAGCACCGGCGCCCATATCTTTAAGTGCAGCTACAAGCCTATCTATATAATCGCTGTCATATACCTCTTTATACTCAATGCCTGTAAGCATGGAAGCCTCGGTAATATTCGGCAGCAGCACATCCGCCTCTGCGCAGAGCTTCTTCATGGTCTGCACATATTCATCGTCAAAGCCGGCATACAGCTTTCCGTTATCAGCCATGGCAGGATCTACAATTATTTTGCCGTTCGGTCTGAGCAGACTTTTAAATATATCCTGCACATATGCAATCTGAACCGCACTGCCCAGATAGCCTGTATATATCGCATCAAAACTGATATTTTCTTTTTCCCAGTGCTGACGAATTTTAGGAATATCATCACTCAGATCTCTGAACGTATAGCCCTTAAAGTTTCCTGTATGAGTAGAAAGAACCGCCGAGGGAATAATGCAGGTCTCATGGCCGCAGGCTGACAGAACCGGCAGCGCAACAGTAAGTGAGCACTGTCCCAGACATGAAATATCCTGTATAGTTAATATTCTTTTATATTCCATGTCCGTCTCCTTAAATTCTAAAGATTATTTACAAAAATTAATAATAGTATATCTATTGCTTGATTGTCAAGTGTTTAAACAATTTGCCGATTTCTGACTGCACTCCGCCTGCGTTAACGCCGCTTTGATTCCACCTGATTTTATTCCGGTTTTCAGCTTATTTGATTTACTCAGTTCGTTCATTTACTGATTATATTCTGTAATCCCCCAAAATATTGAAAAAAGCACTTGAATTGCTATTCTGACTGTGTTATAATTCAAAGGCTACAAAAGTGTATATAATCGAAAGGATTGAAATAAATGTCTGCACTTACTATTGTTTTTACTGTTCTTCAGGTATTATCCGGTCTTGCTGTTCTGGTCATCGTTCTCATGCAGAGTGGTAAGAGCGCAGGTCTTTCCGGTGCTATTGCCGGCGGCGCTGATACTTTCATGGCTAAGGGCAAAGCTAAGTCTCTTGATGCAAAGCTTGCTAAGGCAACCAAGTGGTTTGCACTCGCTTTCGTTCTGCTGACCCTTATTCTTAACCTGATCTGACATATTAAATATTTATACCCCTTTGCCATATGGCAAAGGGGTATTTTTTATATATCTTTGGACGTTTCTCGCATCAGATCATAGTAATCGTTGCTTTCAAAATCCTCTTCCTCTTTTTTGAAAACCTCCACTATCTCTTTTGCAATACGGCTGTATTTTTCGGTCTCCGCAGGCTTTCCGTTTTCAGTCCAGTATCTGCTGATAAGCTTCAGCATCTTCAAAGTCTCGTTTGAGCTGAGCCAGAGCTGTGATTTTGCCGCTTCCAGTGACTTTTCTCCGCTCAGAAGCTCCGCTTTCTTTCCGAGTTTTGTGAAATAGATTTCAGGAAGCTTATTGAGACAATCCTCCGCTGCACACTGCTGACCCATTGCGGCATAAGCTTCAGCCATAATTCGTAGTGCATCGCAGCGTATTTCCTCATCCTCGGCAAAGCCTTCATAATTGTCTATAAGAGTCCTGCAAAGAGCTATCACCTCTTCGTTTCTCTCCGGTGAACGCATAGTATACAGCAGATTATTCAGTAATATACCATTTCCCGGGAACTGTTTCAGGCCTTCTCTTAAAATTTTCTCAGCTTTTTCAGGCTCCTCATCCCTGCACGCTGCTGCCTCACCGACTATTTTCATAATCTTTTGCTCGGCTTCAAATACATTGTAGTCAAAAAGCTCGTCAGTTGATACGCCGAAGTAGGATGCGATCGCAGGAATAAGTGTTACATCAGGCATTGCACTTTCGTTTTCCCATTTGCTTACCGCCTGAAAGCTTATGCCCAGTGCATCCGCAAGAACCTCCTGTGAAATATTTCTTTCTTTTCTGAGTCGTCTTATTTTTTTACCAAGTTTGATTTCCATTGCATTTGCTCCTTTCTTTTGGTGCTTTAATTATAGCAATTAAGAAAGTGATTTATAATAACGCATCGGTTTAGAAAAAGTAAACCTATGGTTGAGCCTAATACAAAAAAATTGTACCCTTATTAAGGGTACAATTTTTTATTCCCAGTTTTTCCAGACTTCTGGGCAGTAGCCCACGGTAGCCTGTTTACCGTTTCTCACTATCGGAGTCTTTATAAGATAGGGCACATCATAGAGCTTTTGAAGTTTATCCTCATTGGAAGCAAGATATTTATAGATAGGATAATCTTCATCCTCTGTATTTACCATATTGTCCAGTCCCACTGCATTTTTTACTGACTGGAGCTCTCCCCTGCTCATTCCGAACTTGATAATATCAACAAACTGATATTTTATCCGGCGTTCTTTAAAGTAGCGCTCCGCTTTTTTAGTATCAAAGCACTTGGCTTTGCCGAAAATCTGTATATTCATATCTCACAAATGACAGGCAGTATCATGGGATTTCTGCCGGTGGTCTTATAAAGATATCCGGCAAGGTTATTCTTAACCTTGGCCTTGATTCCGGTCCAGTCGTTTATATGCTGTGCCTTGCAGGCATCAACAGATTCGAGAGTAACACGCTTTAGCTCTTCCATCAGTTCTTCCGCTTCTTTAACATAGATAAATCCACGGGTAACTATTTCAGGATTTGCAATCAGAGTATGGTCACTGGTGGAATAAGGCAGAACTACAACAATCATGCCGTCCTCTGCAAGCTTATGTCTGTCACGAAGGACAACACTTCCGACCTCACCGACTCCGCTGCCGTCAACAAGCACTGCTCCGGAGGGCACAGACTCTGTGCATCTTATATTCTTCTTTGTTATCTCTATAACCTTGCCGTTTTCGGCAACAACTATATTCTTAGGCTGTACGCCCATCATCTTACCTATCTCTGCGTGCTTAACAAGCATTCTGTGCTCGCCGTGAACAGGGATAAAGTACTTGGGCTTTACAAGACCCAGTATCATCTTCTGCTCCTCCTGAGAAGCGTGTCCTGATACATGAAGGTCTGTATGCTTATCATAGATGACCTCAGCGCCTTTATGGAACAGCTCATCTATAACTCTGCTTATCATATTTTCATTACCGGGGATAGCAGATGCGGAAATTATAATTCTGTCTCCTGCATCAACCTTAATCTGCTTATGCTCGGAAAATGCCATTCTGTAAAGGGCGGACATACTTTCGCCCTGGCTGCCGGTAGAGATAATAACTGTCTGATTTTTAGGCAGCTTATTAAGCTTTTCAATGTCCACAAGGACGTTATCGGGAATATCCATATATCCCAGAACCATAGCAACACGGATGACGTTTTCCATGCTGCGGCCTGTAATACCGACCTTACGCTTGTACTTTGCGGCAACATCAATTATCTGCTGAAGTCTGTGGACATTGGATGCAAAGGTGGTAATTATAATACGCTTATCACAGCCCATAAAGAGCTTATCAAAGCTTTCTCCTACCTTGCGCTCAGAGTCGGAATGACCAGGCTTTTCAGTATTGGTGGAGTCACTCAAAAGTGCAAGCACACCCTCGTTGCCCAGCTGTCCCAGTCTTGCAAGGTCAGTCATACCGCCGGAGATAGGTGTAACATCAATCTTGAAGTCACCGGTATGGATAATAGTTCCAAGAGGAGTTTTTATAGCAACAGCAACTGAGTCCGGAATGGAGTGGTTTACATGTATAAACTCAATGGTAAAGCAGCCCAGTCTGAACACTGAACCGACCTTTTTGGTAAATATCTGGGTATTGTAAAGCAGGTCATGCTCCTCAAGCTTGAGTTCTACCAGGGCAGCAGTAAGAGGAAGAGTATAAATAGGAATATCCAGTTCCTTTAAAACATAGGGCACTGCTCCGATATGGTCCTCATGACCGTGAGTCAGAATGAGGCCTCTGATACGGGAGGCATTATTCTTAAGGTAGGTTATGTCCGGCAGCACAATGTCTATACCGTACATATCCTCATCAGGGAAGCCCATTCCGCAGTCTATAATAATAATATCGCTGCCATATTCAATTGCGGTCATATTTTTTCCGATTTCCCCAAGACCGCCCAGGGGAATAATTTTAAGTTTAGATACCATTTTAACTCCTATCTCAATAGTTTCCTGTATGTACACCTGCTGCCAGGTAAAGTCCGATTTCAAACACCGCAGAATATCCTCTTCAAGGCAAAAAGTGCCAAGGGTAAAAAGGTGCAGACAATCAGCCGAATCCTATACTTCGGCTTTACATATGGAGATTTTAACCGCATAAAACAGTTTTAAAACTGCTGAATACAAAATAAGTCTGCCTTACGGCACATCACATCTCAGTTCTGCCCTCGATGGCTCTGTTAAGGGTTGCATCATCCGCAAACTCAAGATTTGACCCTACCGGAATACCATAGGCAAGTCTTGTTACCTTAATATTAAAGGGCTTCAGAAGTCTGGATATGTACATAGCTGTGGCCTCGCCCTCAGTATCGGGGTTTGTAGCCATTATAATTTCTTCGACATCATCATCCGCCACTCTCTGGAGCAGCTCCTTGATTCTGATATCATCAGGACCCACATGGCCCATAGGTGACAGTACACCGTGAAGCACATGGTAAAGTCCATTATATTCATGTCCCCGCTCAATGCTCAGAACGTCTCTGGGTTCAGATACAACGCAGATAGTAGACCTGTCTCTCCTGTCGCTCTGACAGATAGAACATACATCTCCCTCGGTAAGGTTCTGGCAGATTTTGCAGCAGTGGACACTGGTCTTTGCCGCCTTAATCGCATCGGCGAAAGCTTCGGCCTCGCCGTCCGGAAGTGAAAGAATATGAAAGGCAAGACGCTGCGCACTCTTTCTTCCTATGCCGGGAAGGGACGCAAATTTATCTATCAGGTTTTCAAGTGTAGCAGGAAAAAAGGACATATATAACTCCGTATAAACTTATTTTTAAGCTTCTCTTATAGATTTTACAGCCGCTGCTCTGTCAGCTTTTCCGAAAACAGCACTGCCGGCCACAAGTACGTTTGCACCTGCTTTTTTCACAGATGCAGCGGTGTTTGCATCGATTCCACCGTCTACTTCCAGTTCACAGCCGGGATTTATTTTATCTATAAGGGCTTTAACAGCCTCGATTTTAGGCAGCTGGTCTGCCATAAAGGACTGGCCGCCGAATCCGGGTTCCACAGTCATAACAAGCACAAGATCAACATAAGGAAGGAAGGGTTCTATCGCAGAGGCAGGTGTTTTGGGTTTAATTGTAACACCTGTTTTCTTGCCGAGATCTTTGGCAATTCTGATTGCTTCCATTATATTTTCTTCACTGTCAGCTTCCACATGGAAGTTAACAAGGTCAGCACCTGCCTGACAGAACTGCTTTGCATATCTCACAGGTCTGTCAATCATAAGGTGAACATCAATAAACATATCTGTGGACTTGCGTACAGATTTCAGCACCGGTATTCCGATGGAAATATTCGGAACGAACTGTCCATCCATAACGTCAAAATGCACATAGTCGGCACCGGCTTTCTTAATCTCTTCAATCTCACTGCCAAGTCTGGCAAAATCCGCTGATAATATAGACGGTGCAATTTTAAGCATTTTAAATCTCCTCTGGTGAATAAAATCTGTATTGAGTGTCTTTTTACATACGTGATTATATAGTAACACCATTATTGTATATTTG
>JAHHRR010000060.1 GCA_020025655.1 Oscillospiraceae bacterium | reverse complement strand
GAGCAACCGGCTCATAACCGGTCGGTCCGGGGTTCGAGTCCCTGACGGTCCACCAGATACATTAAGCCAGAAAAATTAAATAGGGGAATAGCTCAGTTGGTAGAGCGACGGTCTCCAAAACCGTAGGCCGAGGGTTCGAAGCCTTCTTCCCCTGCCAAATAAAAAGACAAGTTTTTTAACTTGTCTTTTTTTGTTCCTGTAAATATTATTTCTGAATTTAATAACCGATGAAAAAACCGGCATACACGTTGTATGCCGGTTTTTATATTACATTTAAAGGATGCCTTTACTTTCCGTAGTTGCTGTTAACGTACTTTCTTGCTTCAGCATCAGCTTCAATTACTACATCAATATCATCTGCAGGACCATCAAAATGATTTACGGTATCTTCAACTACATCATAAATCTGATTGTAGCCAAGCTCACCGCGCAGGAACATATGTACTGCAACTTCATTTGCAGCGGACATGACGCAGGACTTTATTCCGCCGTGCTTTGCACAGTCGATCGCAAGACGCAGGCAAGGCATATTTTCAAAGTCGGGAGCTTCAAAGGTAAGATCTTTGAGAGTTGTAAAATCAAGATGCTCAGAACGAGATGCCATGCGGTTAGGATAGGTAAGTGCATACTGAATGGGAAGTCTCATGTCGGGGCAGCCAAGCTGGGCAATAACAGTTCCGTCTACAAGCTCAACCATTGAATGAATTACACTCTGAGGATGTACAACAACCTGAATATCATCGGGTTTTACCTGGAAAAGGTGCATTGCCTCAATAAATTCAAGACCCTTATTCATCATAGTAGCAGAGTCAATAGTAATCTTAGCACCCATGCTCCAGTTTGGATGCTTGAGAGCCTGAGCAGGAGTTACATTTTCAAGCTCAGCTCTTTTCTTGCCACGGAAAGGCCCGCCGGAGCCGGTAAGAAGAATCTTGCTGAGCTGGTCTTTTCCTCTGCCCTCTAAGCACTGAAAAATTGCGGAATGTTCAGAATCGACAGGCAGCAGCTCTGCACCGCATTCCTTAACCCGCTTCATCATAATTTCGCCTGCACAAACGAGAGTTTCCTTGTTGGCAAAAGCTATACGTTTTTTCGCTGCTATTGCGGCAAGAGTTGGCTTGAGGCCGACAGAACCGGAAACAGCAGTTACAAGACAATCTGCGCTTTCAAAAGCTGCGGCTTCAGTGAGCGCTTCACTGCCCCAGCCGATTCGTATATCAAGGTCAGAGATTGCAAGCTTTAAATCTTTAGCAGCTTTTTCACTGCCCATTGCAATAAATTTAGGCTTAAACTTTCTGGCCTGTTCTGCAATCACATCAACCTGAGAGTTAGCTGAAAGTGCTTCAACCTGAATTCCAAGATTTTCGGCAACATCCAAGGTCTGCTTACCGATTGAACCGGTACTGCCGATTACTGAAATTTTATAATCCATAGTAATTTCCTTTCGCATATTTGTTTTTAAAGGATTAACACTTTAATTATACCATGTATGACTTTGTATAACAACTACTGCATGGCCGTCAGAGGGAACAATCATTTTTCACAAGCTCAAAAGCGGAGGCACCCTGATTGAAAAGCTTTATAATAAGCTCAGCCATATATTCCGGAGTCTCCGGCTTATCTGAATTGAGCCACCTGTGAAGCAGACCTACACTGCCCATCGCTCCGTACAGAAACAGCTGATCCGCCAGATCCTCACTTACATCATAACGACTTGTCCATGTGCTGACGAATCCGTCCTCAATAAGCTCCATGCACCGCTTTACAAAGGAGGTGCTTGATAGATCAGACATGAGAACGAGGCAGATGTCAGACTGACTCTGCATAAACGTGAGAATATTCGGCAGAATTTTATCCAGTTCAGTGTTACCGGAGCAAATAGAGCTGCTGAGAATATCTACAATGTTCTCCATTAGCTCATTTTCAAGGCTCTCCATTAAATCAAACGGATCCTTATAATGAGCGTAAAAAGTGGCACGGTTAATTTCGGCCAGATTACATATATCTGTGACTGTGACCTTGGCCAAAGCCTTCTCTTTTAAAAGAGAAATAAAGCTGTTGCGTATCATAAGTTTGGTATACTTTACCCGTGCATCCAATTTCTTTTCGGCCATTTTAACCTCCTAAATGTAAAAAAATTTTAGATTAAACAACACATCTGAATAGATTTGTTTAAGAGCTTACATTTTCCAGTAAAGTGTTTGTTGTAAACGACATAATGTAAGTATATTATACAGACGTAAATAAAGCAACAGTGTGTTGACAAACGGAGCATAATATGGACAGACTGACAAAATGGATAACTGAGCATAACAAACTTATTGTAGTAACTTTTGTAATTTTAAGCCTTATATGTGCGGTATTATTTTTTACGGTAAAAGTAAATTATGATATGACGGAGTATCTGCCGGAAGATGCGCAGTCCACAGAAGCACTAAAGCTTATGAGCGAGGAATTTTCCACGGCAGTACCAAACGCAAGGGTAATGAAGCCGGATGTAAGTATAACCGAGGCTGCGGACATAAAGCAGCAGATACTTAATGCACCGGGCGTTACCGAGGTAATGTGGCTGGATAATATTGCAGATATAAAGACACCCGTTGAGATGATGGATGAGTCAATACTGAACCAGTATTATAAAGACGGTGCAGCAATTTATGATGTGGTTATAGAGCCTGACATGGAAGTTAAGGCCACAAACGTCATATATGATATTATCGGCGAGGAAGGCGGCATAAGCGGAATAGCGGCAAATGTTGCCTACTCACGCAGCCAGATTGTAACAGAGGTTTTGAGCGCCTGCTCAATTCTGCTGCCGGCTATAATAGTTGTTCTGCTGCTTACGACAAATTCGTGGATATCACCGCTTCTGTTCCTGTCAACCATAGGTGTGGCAGTTATAATCAATATGGGCACCAATGTGATATTCGGAAGTATTTCCTATGTTACGCAGTCAGTAAGCCCGATATTGCAGCTTGCAGTCTCTCTTGACTATGCGATATTCCTTTTGGGCAGCTTCGAGCGGTTCAGAAAAACAGAGAAAGATCCCAAGATTGCAATGCAGCTTGCGATAAAAGAATCTTTTGTATCTATTGCGGCCTCTGCTGCGACAACTGTTCTGGGATTTCTGGCGCTGGTTTTCATGCGCTTCGGCATAGGCAGCGATCTGGGACTGAATCTTGTGAAGGGTGTGGCACTGAGCTATATTTCGGCGGTTGTATTTCTTCCGGCTCTGGCATTGTGCTGTGTTAAGCTGCTGGATAAAACCACTCACAAGACAATAATTCCCGAGATAAAGAAAGCGGGAGACTTATTTGTAAAAATAAGAATCCCTGCGCTGCTGCTGGTTATTCTGCTTGTTGTACCCTGCTATATGGCCCAGAGCCGCTCAGACTTCTTCTACGGAAACGGTACACCGGCACCTGACAGCCGGTACGGACTGGATACAATTAAGATAAATGAGCGCTTTGGTGAAAATACATCTATTGTACTGATGGTTCCGAAAGGGGATATGGGAAGAGAAGCCCAGCTGAGCGAAGAACTTAAACAGATACCCCATGTTACATCGGTTATGGGGTATGCAAGCACTGTGGGAAGCAGTATCCCCACTGAATTTTTAAGCAAAGATATAACATCAAATTTCTACTCGGAAAATTATGCAAGAATAATTGTTAATACAGATACTCCCGAAGAGGGAGGCGCAGCTTTTGATGTAGTAAGAGATGTACGAGAAGCGGCGTCGAAATACTACACCGAGAACTATTCCTGCGGACAGAGCGCAAACCTGTATGACATAAAAGATGTGGTACGGGGAGATTCAGGGCGTGTAAACGGGCTTGCTATTGTATTTATTTTCCTGACCCTGCTTATTTCCTTTAAGTCAATTACACTGCCGTTCATACTTATTTTTGTAATAGAGTCGGCAATATGGATAAATCTATCTACACCGTATTTTACAGATACATCCCTTGTGTATCTTGGATATCTGGTTATAAATACTGTTCAGCTGGGTGCTACTATTGACTATGCAATCCTGCTTACTGACGGATATGTTACAAGGCGCAGGACAATGTACAGCATTCAGGCGGTAAAGGGAACTATAAACGACAATATAATTTCAATAATAACCAGCGGACTTATTCTTTCAGCTGCGGGCATGGCTTTAAAACTTTCGTCATCAATGGAGATTGTAAGATCTCTTGGACAGCTGCTGTTCAGAGGAACACTTCTGTCGGTTGCAATGGTACAGCTTGCACTGCCTGCCCTGCTGATCCTGTTTGACGGGCTTACAGCAAGACTTTCAAAAGGTCAGTTCCTTATGAAAGAGCATGAAGAACATAAATGGAAAAAGCACAAGAAAAATATAAACCGGGAGGTTTCTGATAAATGAAAAAAGTCATATCAATACTGCTGACGGCGATTTTTGCATTTTCTTTGTTTTCAGTCTGCGCCTTTGCAGAAGAGAGTGACACAGAAAAAACAGAAGAAAACGAAGAAGCAAAAGTCGAAAGCAGTTATAAAGCCGAAGAGGTTATTTACGGTATTTTAAAGGCTGACGGAAAAATAGAAAAAGTTCTTCCGGTAGTTGCACTGGATGCCAAAGAAAAAACGGAGCTGAACTACTATGGCGATTTTACAGAAATCAGAAATCTGACCGATACAAAGGAAATTGACGTAAATGGTTCAAAGGTGGAGCTGGAAATTCCGGAGGGTCGTTTCTACTTTGAGGGTGAACTGGAAAATCCAGAGATACCATGGCTTGTGGATATAAGCTATAAGCTCAACGGAAAGAAAATAGACTCTGAAGAATTAGGCGGAAAAGACGGCAGGCTTGAGATAAATATAAGCGTGAAGGCAAACGAAAAAGCGGACAGAAGTTTTTTCGATGCCTACATGATGCAGATATCAGCTACACTGAGTTCTGATAAATGCAAGAACATTGCAGCCGAGGGCGCTACCATTGCAAATGCCGGCGCAAACAAAATGATAAACTTCATGTCCATGCCCGGCAGTGAGTCTGATTTTGTGATTACAGCGGATGTAAACGATTTTTCAATGGGCGGAATGAGCATTGCGGCGGTTCCTGTATCTATGGCAGATATGCTTAACAGCATGGGCGGTATAAGTGAGGGCATAGATGAATTTTCAGATGCAATGACTCAGCTCAGCAGCGGCGTATCTCAGCTTAATAACGGCGCATTTGCACTCAGCGAAGGCATGAACCAGTTTTCAACCGGACTTCTGGAACTGTCTGCAAATTCCCAGCCTATACGGGATGCGGCAGAAATGATGCTTAACGGTCTTAAATCCGTTGATTCAGTTTTAGGGGCTATTGGAAACGGAGATATAAGTCAGGGCGAGATCGACCTTGGAATTGTACCTGAGGCGTTAAGAAACATGGCGGCAAGCGTGACAGCTACCGCCGAGAGCATAAACGCAGAGCAGAATAATATTACTGCCGCAGTGGATAACATGAACGCCGCTTTTGCAGCAGACAGAACAGGAATAGACGAAACAGGTCTTGTATACATCTCCGCTCTTGAAAGTGCATGGAATGCATCTGCAGGTATTCTTAATACAGCAGTTTCCAATCTTGAGACAGTAGAGCAGGATATAAGAAACAATGCCGCAATAATAAGCGGAACAGCAGATACTCTGGAAGAGCTTGCAAACGTCGGCGGAGCGGGAACCGCTAACATCGGGCAATATATATCCGGACTCGAAGAGCTGATTGAGCACTTTGAAATGTTCTATGACGGAATAATCAAGTATACTCAGGGCGTGGATATGCTGGCAGATAACAGCGTATCTCTTGCGGAGGGGGTTACAGGCATAGCCGGAGGTACATATCAGCTCAATTCCGGCACAAGTCAGATTCCCGGCAAGATGGATCAGATGATTGACAGCGTTACCGGAGATGAATTTGAAGCACACAGTTTCCTTGATGAGAAAAACGAGAATGTAGTGTCGGTTCAGTTCGTGTTCAGCACAGAGGGCATAGATGCACCTGATGAAGCACCGGAAGAAACTGAAAACGAAGAGACTCAGAGCGGTGCAGCGCTGTTCTTTTCCAGACTGAAGGGCTTATTCAGTAAAGAGGAAAACTGAATAAGTAAAAAATGTAATAAATAAAAGTTCTCCACAGAATTCGATACAGCTGTGGGGAACTTTTTAATTTTTTCTTGATTTTTAGGATAAGCTGTTGTAGAATACATCCCAATGCTTTCAGGTAGGTGAGTAATTATATTTAAAAGTTTAATAGGGGATAAAGCTTTTTACAGAAGACTTTTCGCTGTAATGACCCCGGTTCTGATTCAAAATGTTATAACGAACTTTGTCAGCCTTCTGGATAATGTTATGGTAGGACAGGTAGGTACTGAACCTATGTCAGGTGTTGCCATAGTAAACCAGCTGCTGTTTGTGTTTAATATGTGTGTGTTCGGCGGACTTGCCGGCGCAGGAATATTCACCGTTCAGTATTACGGCAAGAATGATTCCGAGGGCATAAGAAACACTTTCCGTATGAAGGTATATATTGCGGTGGGCTCAATAGTGGTATTCATATTTGCCTTTATGACATATGGAGAAAAGCTTATAAGCCTTTTCCTGCATGAAGGCGGAGAAAGTATGGACCTTGAGGCAACCTTGCAGTACGGTAATGACTACCTGCGGGTAATGCTGTGGCAGATAGTGCCTTTTGCGGTCATGCAGATATATGCAAGCACACTGAGAGAAACCGGCGAAACAATGCTTCCCATGAAAGCGGGCATAGTAGCTGTTTTCGTAAATCTGGTGTTCAACTATATTCTTATCTTCGGCAAGTTAGGTGCGCCTGCACTTGGTGTAGTAGGTGCGGCTATTGCAACTGTAATAGCAAGATTTGTTGAATGCTTTATTGTGGTTATATGGACTCACAGGCATAAGGAGAAGAACAGCTATATTATAAATGCCTATTCGTCAATGAAGGTTCCTGCAAGCCTTGTAAAGAGAATCATAATAAAAAGTACCCCGCTGCTTTTCAATGAAATTCTCTGGTCCGCCGGAATGGCAGTTTTAAACCAGTGCTACTCCATGAGAGGCCTTGAAGCTGTTTCCGCTGTAAATATTCAGTACACGGTTTCAGAGCTGTTCTTCTGCGGCCTTTATGCAATGGGAACCACAGTTTCCATTATCGTTGGAGCGCTTCTGGGAGCGGGAGAGACGGAGCGTGCTGTTGATGAGGACAGAAAGCTCATTGCATTCGCTGTCTTTCTGTGTGTCGTTATAGGAATTGTTATGGCAATTCTGTCGCCTTATATTCCTGAGCTGTACAATACCAGTGATAATATTAAGCATATTGCAACTGAACTGCTGTTCGTAACCGCTTTACTGCTGCCTATGTTCTCCTTTAGAAATGCCTGCTATTTTACTCTGAGGTCAGGCGGCAAGACAATTATAACTTTTGTTTTCGACTGTGTATTTGTTTGGGTTGTAGCTATTCCGGTTGCTTTTATACTGGCACATTACACTGATATAGCAATACTTCCCATGTTTGTTATCGTGAACTGCCTTGACTTTGCAAAATGCGCAATAGGCTATGTTCTTGTTAAGAGAAGAAAATGGGTAATCAATCTGGTTACTGAGGAATAAAACGGCCTTAATAAACTCAAACGGATAATTTGAGACGCTGAAAACCCCTGCTGTCTGTTTTGCGCAGACGGCAGGGGTTTTAATTTTGCATATGAGCTTTAAACGAAGTCGTTCAGTTTTTAAAAAACTCTTTTTTGAAAGCAACTGCGGTAGGACTTTTTGCAATACCGCCGCTGCCGGTTTCTTTTAATGAGTTAGGCATCAGATCGCCTACGGCCTGCATGGTATCAATGACCTCATCGCAGGGAATTCTGGATTTAATGCCTGCCAGTGCAAGCTCGGCAGCCGAAAGTGCATTCATGGCGCCTGCAACATTCCTTTTTACACATGGAATTTCCACAAGACCCGCCACAGGGTCGCATACAAGTCCCATCATGTTTTTTAAGGCAATGGCGCAGGCGTTTGCCATCTGCTCGCTGTCTCCGCCGTGCAGGTATACAAGAGCTACGGCTGCCATTGCAGCGGCACTGCCGATTTCCGCCTGACATCCGGCTTCGGCACCGGATATGGAAGCTCTGGTAGCCAAAACTGCACCAAAGCCTGCGGTAACGTAAAGAGCCTTAATAAGCTCATCGTCGGAAACATTGTATTTTTCGGCATAGGGGAGCAGTACAGCAGGGATAACGCCGCAAGAGCCGGCAGTAGGCGCAGCAACGATACAATGCATACACGCGTTGCACTCGCCCATGCGTAAAGCACCTGCCAGAATACGCCCTATGAAGTCTCCGCTTATAGAGCGGCCGCTTTCATACTGCAAACGCATCTTTTCACCGTCACCGCCGCACAGACCGCTTCTTGAGGTCTGGGTGGGAATGTAGCTTTTGTCAGCATCTCTCATAGCTTTAAGGCGGAGAGCCATATTATTCCATGAATCATCAAGAGACATTCCGCTTTCCTTTGCGGAGACTTTCATAACAGTCTCCCAGACCGGCATGGAATGCTTTTCACTGTATTCTATAAGTTCTGCAACAGAATCATAAATTGCCATCAGTCGTCTACCCCCTGACCAGGATCAATAAATACTGCGCTGAGTATTCCGGGAATATTCCGGATATTCTCAATATGCTCAGGTAAAATGCTGTCATCACATTCGATAACCATTATTGCCTCACCGCCTCTTGAGCTGCGGCTGACCTGAAAGGTCGCAATATTTATTCCAAGCTCTGCAAGATGTCTTGAAACATCTGCAACACTGCCGGGCTGGTC
>JAHHRR010000006.1 GCA_020025655.1 Oscillospiraceae bacterium | reverse complement strand
TACCCCAGCAGTTCTGGCACCATGTAGGCATATCCGTGTAGTAAACAGCGGAGGGACCCCACATGAAAGCTCTGTGGCGGGTCTTGCCGCTGAAGGGCTTATACTTTTCATCATAGCACTTACGCATGATTTTAATAACCTTGCGGTCGTTCTTTGTAAATCTGTGCTCAGTGCCGTTTGATGCCGCCCACTCATAGAGCTTATACAAAGTCTCGCTGATACCGGAGAGAGGAGAATACGGAGTCTTGAAGAACTCCCACTTTTCCATCTCGATGGTATTCTGCTCATTAAGCTCCTTGGCGTATTTAAAGAGGTTATCCCAATCATATTTGACGCCGTACTGCTCTTCAATAAAGGCGATAGCATCCTTAAGGACTTCAACGGAGAAGTCATTGCCTTCCTTTGTATTATGCTGCATAGCAAAAGTAACAGGCATATCGGGAAGGTTTACACGGCGGCGCTGGAACATGGAAGTACATTCACTGGCGTTGCAGGGCATATTGGTGGTAAGGAATGCCTTGCCGAATATCGGGAATGCGTCATCAAAAGCTACGCCTGTCTCCACAGAGCAGCGGGAGCAAACGTCGGCAGCAAGGCCGAAGGACTCAGACACATCTATGTAATGAGGGGGCAGATGCTGGTCAATATCGCAGATAATGAACTCAGGCAGAAGCTGGAGAGGAATACCGGTCAGCTCCTTGAAGCCCTTTACAAACAGAGGCGGAATAACTTCGTCCATAGGAATCATGGTATCGGAAAGAGGTCCGCCGCCCAGACGCTTATCGTTTGCAAGAACACGGCCGATAAGTCTTGTAAGGCTTGCAACTATCTGGTGCATATTCATATGAGCAATGCGGAGTTCTACTCCGCGATAGCCTTCAAAAAGTCTGTTTATGAAAATAAATGTACCGAGATAAGAACCCATCCAGCGGTATTCCCACATGCCTTTTACAACTCTTACCGGGTTTCTGCCCACCATAAGACCCATGGAGCCCAGATTTTTGAGCCACTGGCTGTAATCGTACATTGTGTCTTTAACGCCGCGCCACTCACGGTACTTTTCAACACCGGTCTTGTCATAGTAACGGGAGCGCTGACCGCCCTGACCGTGCTCTGCCTGCCAGATAGGGTCAAAGCGTTCAAGTTTTTTATCTATGGAAGCTATAAGTTTATCAGTTATCTTCATGTCACTTGCCTCCCTGAATATTCTTGATTTCCAGAGACTCTATAAATGCCTGGAAACGGGTACGGAGCTGACCTACTGAACCAAGAGCATATTCTTTCTCTATGGTGCAGCAGGGAATGTTATACTCTGTTGTAAAGATATGGGAAGCCAGAACCTTTTCGTAGCTCCAGAATTCGCAGAACTTCATGTTTTCGTAAATAACACCGTCTGCCTTGAACTCTTCAACCAGATGCTTGATTTCCTCGTGACGCTGATTGATCTTTTCGCCATCCATAAAGCGGGCGCACTGGCTCCAGTACAGATAGTGGCGGCAGATTGCATCAAATGCACTCTCACCTGCTCTGATCTCTATCTCCTCACGGCTGGGGAAGCTGCCAAAGCAGTATCTGTCAGCAACAACCATAGCACCACAGGTTTCAACGAGCTTTGTAAGCTCAGGATCATCAATTTCAGAACCGGCCAGAACAACCCTCGCTCTGAAGGGGAACTTAGGCTCAGGCTCACGGGTCTTGAGTTCTTCCAGAGTTTCTTTCAGGTAGGGCAGGATGAGATAGTGAGGACATACTTCACTTACAAGCTGAATCACATGGAACTCATATCCTGTAATATTAGGATTATCAGCCTTGCGGAAATTGCCGATTTCAGTCATAACACGGCACAACTCATTGTGTTCCTCAATAGCTTTGCGCATTGCCTCTTCGGAAACATCAACACCCAGACGATTTTTCAGCTCATCGACGACCTTGCCTTTAAGCTGAACCTTATAGTAGTCAAGGTTTGTCTTATCGCCCTTCATGGGAGGGTCAATGATGGTAACAAAGAATTTCTCATTCTTTACAGGTTTGAGAAGCTCGAAGTGTTCCTCCATTCTCTCCATAGCGGCACAACCCTCAGCTCCGAAAAGAGCCTCGAGGTAATTGTAACCGCCTTCGATTGCACGTTCCAGAATAGATCTTACATAAGGACAGTTTCTGGTAGTCATGTAGTAGTTGGCTACCTCTGTGGAATTGCAGCGGGGAGCTCTAAGCCGGCTGGAGAAGCATCCGGGAAGGTTTAAAAGTACTTCGGGTATGTAATAGCAGTTATAACCCAATGCGTGTTTTCCTTCTTCGACAGCCTTTGTCACCAGCTCATTCTGAGCATCCTGAAGCAGATTCTCAAAATAGATTAGATGCTTAAGGTCTTTCAAGCAGTACACCTCTTTTTTATTTAGTTTTTATGATAAATCCCCTTAGGGACAATGCGCTTTTATGCACATATACCGATTTGCTAAAATATTATCACATATATACATTATCGTCAATGACAAACGAAGGTGATTTGTCTAAATATTGTCAAGATTTTACGGGTATTTTTTACTGTATTTTTTTATATGTATATATTATTCCTCAAAACTCCCTCATAACTCAATAACTACACATTTCACAGCTAAAATGTCCTATGAAAAATTTTTATAATTATTTTTTTAATTATTCACAACTATACTATTGCACCTTTGCTCAAATAATGGTAATCTATGCATAGGGATTAACAAACCTCACAAAGAACTCACAAAGGAGCGTGGCCATTATGGTTAAAATTATCATGGGACTCAAAGGCAGCGGCAAAACTAAAAGACTCGTTGACCTCGTCCAGCAGGCAGTAAATGAAGACAGCGGCAGTGTCGTCTGCATTGAAAAGGAAAAGAACCTTACATACGACATCCCCCATCAGGCTCGTCTTATAGAGGCTGGAACTTACGATGTGGGCAGTTATGAATTCCTTAAAGGTCTTATTTGCGGCGTTCACGCAGGTAACTACGATATTACCCACTTCTTTATTGATAACTACTACAAGCTCGTTAATGATAAGGATGTTGACCATATGGTCGCTTTCATTGACTGGCTGGCAAAGTTCTCCGACGAAGAGAAGATTAACTTCGTCATCAGCATGAGCGTTGATCCTGCTGAGATTCCCGAGGACTTCAAGGCAAAGTACCTGCTCAAATAATTATATAGTAGATATAATGCAAAAATTCCCCTGAACTCAGGTTCAGGGGAATTTTTATTAAAATATCCCGGCAGTTTAACTGTCGGGATTTTTTCAGCCTTCAAGCTCCTTATACATAGCCGGAGCAGAAGCCTTATTTGCGGTTTCGTTTATCTCTGTGACCTCTACCTTCAGGTTTCTCTGGCCGAATGCAATCTCTATTACATCCCCCACCTTAACCTGATAGCTGGCCTTTACCACCTTGCCGTTTACAGTAACTCTGTCACCGTCGCAGGCATCATTGGCAACCGTTCTGCGCTTTATAAGTCTTGAAACCTTTAAATATTTATCAAGTCTCATATTCAGTCTCCTTAAAAAAAATAGCCGCGTAAACTTACGCAGCTATTATATCATCATTCAGCTTATTTGGAAACAGCATCCTTAAGAGCCTTGCCAACCTTGAAGGAAGCAACTCTGGAAGCGGGGATCATGATCTCTTCCTTGGTCTTGGGGTTGCGGCCTACACGAGCGCCACGCTCCTTAACTTCAAATGCACCGAAGCCGACGAGCTGTACCTTGTCGCCTGCAACGAGAGACTCAGTGATGGTATCAAAAGCTGCGTTAATAGCCTTTTCGCTGTCTTTCTTGGAAAGACCTGCTTTTTCTGCTACTGCAGTAATAAGTTCTGCTTTATTCATGTATATTCCTCCTAATTAATGCGGCTGCTGCCATATTCTGATTTTGCCCCAACAGCGGGCAAAATAGTCATAAATATTGCCGCAAGCTTTATTGGTCCAAAAATGTGGCCCTACTAAAATACCACATTATTCCCGTGGAATCAAGTAAAACTTTAGTTTTTCACACATTTTCAACATCTAAATATTATTTCATATGCAAAACTCTGGCGAGCTTTTCTCCCCCGGGAATGAGCTTCATATCTTCCTTTGTAACAGAACTTGTTCCGATAGCGGTGACGAGATAAATGACAATCGCAGCTATCATAGCAAGGAACATACAAAGCAGCATCGGCAATCTGCCGGACAGTCCTATGAACCTTCCTGCAAGGCCGTATACCGCCCATGTGCCCAGACCCATAGCAGCGCTGCATATGAGAGGTCTTATAAGAATAACCCTTACTCTGGGGTTCTTATCCAGCACCACACACATAAATATGAAGTTCATAATACACATTGCGACATAGCTCACAAGGGTGCCGATAGGTGCTCCGTAAATATTTATCTCGGGATCTGCAACTAGGAACCAGTTGACTATGATTTTAATAAATCCACCGGCAATCATGGTATACATCGGCAGAACTTCTTTTCCGGATGCCTGAAGTATTGCATTTTCCATAAGCACAATGCACACAAAGAAAGCCGCAACACCCATTATAGCCAGAAGCACAGGACCTGATACATGGCTGCCGGGGTAAATGACCTTCATAATAGGCTTCGCCAGCACAGCAAGACCTACGCCCATAGGCATACAAAGCACGGTGGCTATACGCATTGAATCCTCGGAAATCTTGGTTGCCTCGTCATCCTCTCCTCTGACTATTGCAGAGGCAATGGCAGGAACAACGGAGATTGTAAGAGGTGTAATAATAGCAGCGGGCAGGTTAAATAAAGTCTGGGCTTTGCCGTAAACTCCGTAAAGCACCTGAGCCTCAGCCAGACTGTAACCTGCGGCTTTCTGAAGTCTGCCCATGCAGAGAGATGAATCCACAAGGTTTAAAAGTGCCAGAGCGCAGGAGCCGAGAGCAATAGGTATGCCTATACGCATGAAGTGGCTGAAGATCTGTCCGCTGCTTTCGGGTATATCGGGATTCTCCGGATTTTCCTCCGGATAGTGCTTTCTCTTATATATAACCATATACACAAGAGCTGCAAGAGAACCGGCAACAACTCCGAAAATTGCACCGGCAGAACCCATTGCCTTGCCTTTTCCGGCCTTCATAAAGATAGCCGCCAGAATAAGGCCCACTACAACCTTAACAAGAACCTCAAGCACCTGACCGACAGTAGTCGGAATCATATTGCCGAAGCCCTGACAGTAGCCTCTGTATGCAGACAGCAGGCAGACAAGCAGAACCGCAGGAGCCATTGCCTTTATGCTCATTTCCGCAGGAGGATTATGAAGGATATTCTCCGCAATCTGCTTGGGGAAAATGAACATTATGAGAGTACATATAAGACCTATTACAAAGAAGCTCATCCATGCAACCGAGAAGGTGCGTCGGGCCTGAATAGGTCTGCCCTCTGCATTTGCCTCGGATATAAGTCTTGATAGTGCAATAGGAAGACCGGCTGTGGCAAGAGTAAGGAAAACATTATATACATTATAGGTTGCAAGGAACATGGAGTATCCGTCGTCACCTATAATATTTCCTATCGGGACTTTATAAATAAATCCCAGAACCTTCATTATTAAAACACCGGCTGTAAGAATGGCTGCACCATGGAGATAGTTTTGCCCTTTATTGTCTGCCATATTCAATACTCCGTTTCTTTATATTTGCTGATAATGCTGAAATACTATACACTTTTATGTCCAAAATTTCAAGCCACCAAAAGTTAAAAAAGCCCTGCCGCAAGCTGCGGCAAGGCTTTTGTGTTTTGCCTCAATATTATTTTATTCCATAGTTTCGAGAATATGCCGTGCAACATAAACTCCGCTTGCAGATGCATGAGACAGAGAATGGGTTACTCCGGAGCCGTCGCCTATGACATAAAGGCCCTTGTTTGTAGTCTCCAGATTGTTGTCGAGCTTTACTTCCATATTATAGAACTTGACCTCAACACCATAGAGCAAAGTATCATCATTTGCAGTACCGGGAGCTATCTTATCCAGAGCATAGATCATCTCAATAATGCCGTCGAGGATACGCTTGGGTATAACAAGGCTCAGGTCGCCGGGGGTTGCAGCAAGGGTAGGAGTTACAAAGTTCTCCATGATTCTTGCCTCAGTTGAGCGTCTGCCTCTTACAAGGTCACCGAAGCGCTGAACGATTACACCGCCGCCAAGCATATTGGAAAGTCTTGCAATGCTCTCGCCGTAGCCGTTGGAATCCTTAAAGGGCTCGGAGAAATGCTTGGAAACCAGAAGCGCAAAGTTTGTGTTCTCAGTATGCTTTTCAGGATCTTCATAGCTGTGGCCGTTTACGGTTACAATACCGTTGGTGTTTTCATTAACAACAACGCCGTTGGGGTTCATGCAGAATGTTCTGACAAGGTCTTCAAATTTCTCTGTACGGTAAACAATCTTGCTCTCATAGAGCTCGTCTGTAAGTTTGGAGAAGGTTACTGCAGGCAGCTCAACACGGACACCGATGTCAACTCTGTTGGATCTTGTAGCAATGTCAAGGCTGTTGCAGACAGTTTCCATCCATTTGCTTCCGCTGCGTCCTACTGATACAACGCAGTTGCGGCAGGTGTATTTCTCACCCTTTTCGGTATAGACCTCATATCCGCCTTCTATTTTTTTAATATCGCTTATAGCGGTGTTGAAATGGAAATCGACCTTATCTTTAAGCTCTGCGTATATATTTCCCATAACAACATAATTTATATCTGTGCCCAAATGACGTACCTGAGCATCCAGAAGATGCAGACCGTTTTCAAGGCAGGTGCGTTTAATGGCAGTATCAGCAGTAGAGTAGAGCTTTGTACCCTCGCCGCCGTGGCTGAGGTTTATTTCATCCACATAGCGCATAAGCTCTAAAGCCTGCTGTTTTCCGATATACTCATAAAGTGTGCCGCCGAACTGGTTTGTAATGTTGTACTTACCATCAGAGAAAGCACCTGCGCCGCCGAAGCCGCTCATTATGTTGCACACAGGACACTTTATGCAGGATTTTACCTTCTTGCCGTCAATGGGGCATTTTCTCTTATCCAGAGCTCTGCCCAGCTCAAAGACGCCAACTTTCAGGTTCTTTTCACTTTTGGCTAGCTCATATGAGGTAAAAATACCACCGGGGCCGGCACCGACAATCAGCACATCATAATCGAATTTCATAACTTTAAATGCTCCTTCAGGGCAAAAAAATATGCCACACCTTCCAGATCTCCTCTTCTAGCGAGCTGATCTGAAAGGGCAGCCAAAATATATCCTATAATAGGATACCACTCCTATGGCAGCAAGTCAAGTAAACTAAATGTAAATACATTGATAAATCAATAAAAAACCGGGAAACCATAAGGTTTCCCGGTAAAAATTGTAATTTTAATTACTTTGCCTTGCGGACGGAGTCGATGTGACGGGTCAGGTCGAGCATCTTGTTGGAGAAGCCCCACTCGTTGTCGTACCAAGCCATCAGCTTAACGAAGTTGTCGTTAAGAGCAAGGCCTGCTTTAGCATCGAAGATAGAGGTGTGAGCGTCAGTGCGGAAGTCGGAAGAAACGACCTCTTCGTCAACATACTCAAGAACACCCTTCATGGAACCCTCGGAAGCTGCCTTAACAGCTGCGCAGATTTCGTCGTAGCTTGCGCCCTTCTCGAGGCGAACAGTCAGGTCAACGATGGAAACGTCACCGGAAGGAATACGCATGGAAGTACCGGTCAGTTTGCCCTTCAGTTCGGGGATAACCTTACCGACTGCCTTTGCAGCACCGGTGGAGGTGGGGATAATGTTGTTGTAAACGCTGCGGCCCAGGCGCCAGTTCTTCTTGGAGAAGCCGTCAACAACAGACTGAGTAGCGGTAGAAGCATGGACAGTGGTCATCAGGCCTTCAACAATACCGAAGTTGTCGTTGAGAACCTTTGCCAGAGGTGCCAGGCAGTTAGTGGTGCAGGAAGCGTTGGAAACGAACTGCATATCGGGGGTGTACTTCTCGAGGTTAACACCGCAAACGAACATGGGGGTATCGTCCTTTGCAGGGCCGGACATAACAACGACCTTTGCGCCGGCGTCGATATGGGGCTGAGCATCTTCCTTGGTCAGGAAGTGACCAGTGCACTCAAGAACGTACTCTACGCCCAGATCTCCCCAGCCAAGCAGGGAAGGATCACGGGAGTCAAGAATCTTAGAGGTCTTGCCGTTAACAGTGAGGGTCATGTCCTCATCGCTGTACTCGACAGTGCCGTCGAACTTGCCGTGAACGGTGTCATACTTAACTGCGTATGCCAGCTGACCGGCAGTCTTGCCGGGAGCGTTGATTGCTACGACCTCGATGTCATCAGACTTGATAGCTGCTCTGTAAGCCAGAGAACCGATACGACCGAAGCCATTGATACCAACTTTTATCATTGTAAAATCCTCCATATAAAAATATGCAAAATTATATAACAAGAAGCTAACACCAGATGAAAGCTCTTTGTTTTTTATTTCATGTAAATTGTACCATATAACCTATACAAAAATCAATACGAAATGCATGATCTAATATCCTAAAAAGTGCTGAATTTTTCAATGAAAGCCCGCTTTTTCCTATATCACTCTTGTGTATTTCGTCAATTTTTGATAAACTACGTAAAAAGCTGCGAAAAGACTTTTAGCGCTTAGATGTTACGATTAGTTCACAAAATATATTTCAAGCATTTATAATAGGAGTTAGTTATGGAAAAGATTTCGTCTGATATACTTGCACTTTTAAGTGAAGCTGCTGTCATTGTAAAAGCAGGAAAAATTAGTTTTGCTAACAATTCGGCAAAGGAACTTTTAGGGCAGGACTGCATAGGCAAAAGAGCTGTCGGCATTTTCGGACCTGATGTTATCGGCTGTCAGTCTTCTTCGTTTATAGCCGGCATAAACCTTGGTTCAAGGCCATGCACAATCAGAGCATCTAAAATGGATTCTGCGCAGCTTATATTCATTGCACCTACGAATAAACCCGATTCTATTTTAAACGAGCCTTTTCTCTGCACCATGCGTAACAGTCTCATGTCTCTGGAGCTTGTTGCAAACTCCATGAGAAGCAAGGCTGAAGAGTCACACGACAGCGAGCTGCTTAAAGATGTGGCAACCCTCTCCAAGCACTATTACCGCATGACCAGACTTATAAATAACGCCTCATTTGCATTGAGTGAAGATGACACTCTCACTGATCTCTCCACTGCGCCCGTTAATTTAACCTCTCTTTACAGTGATCTTCTGGCATCCTTCTCTTTCTTTGTAAAGGATATAGAACTCAACGCTGAGCTGGGTGAGGATATAATAGTTAACTGCAACGCAGTCCTTGCTCAGAAGCTGCTTCTGAACTTAATTTCAAACTGCCTTATACACGCCAAAGGATGCACCAAAATAACTGTTTATCTTATAAACACTACCGAAAGCGTAATACTGTCTGTAAGTGACAACGGCTGCGGCATTGCTTCATCGGATCTTCACACTGTATTTGAGCGTTACCGCTACAGCTTCAGTTTAAGTGACATGGGCAAAGGTGCAGGACTCGGTCTTACCATTTCAAGACGAATTGCCAGAATGCACGGCGGAACCCTTCTCCTTGAAAGCCGTGAGGGCATAGGTACAACTGTACGTGCTTCAATGGCAAAGACACATTCCTCCGCCTGCAGTCTGCACTGCCACTGCCCCGAGCAGGATTCCACCAGAGACATGATTCAGCTGGAGCTTTCAGACTATCTGAGCCAGGAGTTTTACTCCGAAAAATATATGGACTGAAAATCGGATATTTAAAAACGGCTGTGCCAGGCACAGCCGTTTTTTATGTTCTGCGGTTATCTGAGAACCTTTCCCAGAACTCTCAGGGGAAGCTCTGAGGATATCACTATATCTTTATACTTCGGATTCAGGGAATGAAGCGCAACAGTTTCGTTTTTTGCAATAAGCTGCTTTAGATAAGCGCTGCCGTCATAGAGGAATATTCCTATTTCTCCCGTCATAAGGCTGCGCTGCTGATGAACCCAGACAGTTTCACCGTCGTGAAATTCAGGTTCCATACTGTCGCCGGAAACCCGCACTCCGAAATTGGAGCCGTCAGGCACTTCCGCCCCTACCTCGACCATTTCATAATCCTCGCCGTCAAGGAACTGGCCTGTACCGGCAGAAACCGCAAGCGAATACAGCGGCAGGGTCCGCAAAAAGCAGTCCTGTTTTCTCTCGGGAGCATATCTTCCGCTTTCACGCAGAAGCTCTATATAATCCAGTGCCTTCTTTCTGCCCTCCATGTTCAAATCATGTAAAAGTCCCGTACTGCCGGAAATAAAGCTGCCGTTTATATCCTCAATATCCAGCACTTTGCAAAGAGCAAGGAACTGTTTTGCATTGGGCAGGGTTGTCCCCTTTTCCCATTTGGAAATTGCCTGATTGGAAACGCTCATCCCTGCAAGCAGCAGCCTCTGAGCAAGCTCCGCCTGATTTATTCCCAGTTCTTTTCTTCTTGCTGCAATAATCTCGCCTAATTCCATAGCTTTCACCTCCGGCTTTATGCCTTGATTATACAGGATTATCTCTTTTGAATCAAGAACATTTTATCTTATCAGGACATTTTATGTAATATACTCTCCTGTAAAGGCATAAAAGAACGCTCCTCAAAAAAGGAGCGTTCTTTTTTTAATATTCGTAAATGCCTCCGCCTATAAATTCTCTTATAAGAGAATCTTCGGATACATATTTTTCATCTATATCGCCGAAAAGCTGGAGTGCAGGCAGTACGGAACGCAGCTCTGCAAAGCGTTCTATGCCCTCCGGCACAGATTTAAACAGCTCTGTTGCGGTGTGGTTGAATACAGGCAGCTCATAAGGCATAGCAGTATCAAACTGGAAATCGGCTTTGTTCTTAAACGGGGAAATGTTCTTTTTCTCTCCACGGCGGACATTTGCCCACATACTCATTGTCTCTGCGGCATCTGAACCACGGAAGTTAAAGTCACGGACTGTTCTTCTGACAAGTCTGAACCATGTTCTCTTAAACACAACCTTGCCTTCAAACATAACGTCACTGCGGGCAGATATGTAAAGCTTGAATGCTTCGGGATGACGGTCGGTCACCATATCGTTAAGGGCATGGATACCTTCAAATACAACTACCTCGTCCTTGCCGAGCTTTATGGATTTGGAAGGCTCCTGAACTCTCATCTGACGTGAGAATTCATATTTCGGCACGAAAATGCGCTCGCCTCTGGAAAGCATATCAAAATGTTTATTTAAAAGCTCCATATCCACGCACTTGGGAGACTCAAGATCCATGTCTCCTTCCGGAGTGCGGGGGACAGTCTCCGGGTCTATGGTCTGGAAATAGTCGTCCATTCCCACATAGTGAGTACCTATGCCACGTTTCTCAAGCTCCTCGCTTATTTTCATTGCCGTTGTGGTTTTACCGGAGCCGGAGGGGCCGGACAGAAGTACAATAGGGCTGTTCTTCCGGTTTTCAATGATAAGCTCTGCGGCTTTGGATACCTTTTCACGATAGGCTGCATCGCCTTCCTCGCAGAGGCCCTTGGGGTCAGAAATAGTTCTGAAATTTAAGTCTTTTAAATCAAAAGCCATACTTTACTCCTCCTTGTGTTTAATGGCTGAATAAAATTCTGCTATTTTTTCCTTGTCCTTGCAGGTCTTATCTATGCCGTTTATATACTCCTGAGGATATTTGGGTGCGGTAAGTCTGATATTCATGCCTCCATCATGGCGAATAAGCTTGGTGGAGCCTCCGCCGCCCATGGCGATAATACTGCAAAGCTCTTCCATTATGCAGATATTATAGATGTTGTTAAAGCCCTTCTTGGTCCAGCCCACATTCTCAAATCCGCCTGACATGAACTTCTGCCGATAGAGATAATATGGCTGATAGCCCGCTCCTCTAAGCTTTTCCATTGCTATGTCAAGCATTCTGCCGACCTCTGCCGCACCGGGTATATCGGAGCCTTCAAGCATAAGTCTGGAGCCTTTTTTCAGGGCAAGTGTATGTACGGTAATATTCTCCGGATCAAGTGCCAGAACCTTATCTATTGTTTCATTAAAGCTCTGTACATTGTCATCGGGAAGTCCGGCTATAAGGTCCATGTTAACTGCAAAATCGCCGGTCTGTCTTACAAGCTCAAGGGCTGAGATTATATCCTGTGCACTGTGTCTGCGGCCGATAGTCTCCAGCACCTTGTCGCTCATGGTCTGAGGATTGACACTGAGTCGGTCAACGCCGTGAGCCTTTAATGCTTTGAGCTTTGCCTCTGTAATAGTGTCGGGTCTGCCTGCCTCAACTGTATATTCCCTGAGACTGCTGAGATCGAAGCACTCCTCCAGAAGGCTGCACAGCTCATCTATCTGAGAGGCGGAAAGGGTTGTGGGTGTGCCGCCGCCCATGTAAATGGAAATTACTCTGAGGCCCAGCTTTTCCACCTGCTCTGCAACCGCTCTTACCTCCTGCTTGAGGGCTTCAAAGAAGGGCGGGATAAGCTTCATGCTCTTTTCCACTGACTGACTTACAAAGCTGCAGTATGCACAGCGGGTTGGGCAGAAAGGAATTCCTATGTAAAGACAGATGTCCTTCTCCTGAAGCTCTTTTTCAAGCTTTACAGTCTCTTTGCTGGTATCAAGGCACAGCTGAGCTCTTTCAGGGGACACATCATACTCGGAGATAAACTCCTTAACTGCCTCCCTGTCGCTCATCCCCTGCTCAAGAAACGGGCTCATCAGCTTTCCGGGTCTTACACCTGTAAGTGAGCCCCATACAGGACGCTCATGACCTGCGGCTACCGCAGCTCTGTATATTGCATCTTTAATTATATGCTGGCACTGTCTTGCAGTTTCCAGTTCGTCTGTGCAGACAGTGTTTTTCACTGAGCCTCTGCCGTGTGAAATTTTTCCGTTCAGGCACACGGTGCAGGTAGCAGTGGTAAATTTATCTCCTCTGCTGAGCTTAACCTCCATTCTGTCTCCCTGAGGCTTTCCCTCCGGGTATTCGGGTCTTTCCTGAGGAAACAGAGTCAGCAGCATCTGTTCCACAGCATATTTATAATCATGTCCGCAAAAATACAGTTTCACTTAATTTTCTTCCTTTTTAGCTTTCTTTCTATTTTTCATTCCATCGTAGTGAGCTTTCAGTTTTCTGAAGTTTTCGCCGTAATGCTCGCCTTTACCCAGCTGAGGATATGCTCTGGTTATACGGCGCTGAACGATACTCTTGTTTTTAAGCTCTGCCAGTCTGCTTTCAAGCTCAGCTTTCTTCTTTGCCGCAGCCTCTTTGTTAGCAGTATTCTTCTGGCTGATTTCAGTACGGCGCTGCTGAATATTTCTGGATGCCTCGTTCTTCTTTTCTGCAAGCTCCGGATGCTTCTCGTTAAAGGCATCTCTGCGTTCTTTACCCCACTCCACGGATTCGTAGATGTTTTCGCCCATGCTGTCGGAAACAGCAGTAATGGCTTTTTCCAGCTCCTGCATGGTTTTGAAGCGCTTGGGCATTTTCAGTATCTCCATAACTGTCAGCACTCCGTCCACTGCAAAAATCAGCATCACAGCCGGCAGCAGCCACTTTCCCACGCTGTAAGGCAGCAGGTTTATAAGCTTCATCACAAGTGGGTGGACAACATCCATCACAAGGCAGCAGGCAATGCCCCACATTATTGAAGCTTCAAGGCACACATAGCCTTTTATATTAAAGGGGTTGGAGCTGTAATCCCACCATTTGTCATGGAAGAACTTTTCAAGCACAAAGCCTGTAAAAAATTCAAGAAGCGTTGTAAGTATCATACTGCCGAAAAACAGCAGTACAAGACTGTCTTTAAACGGCTCAAGGCATAAAACGACAATCAGTACACCGAAGCCGTAAATCGGGCATACCGGTCCGTTAAGGAAGCCTCTGTTAACAAAAACGCCGCGCTTCATGGCTGCAAAGGCAACTTCGCCGCACCAGCCGATAATTGAATACAGAACCAGTATCCATCCCATCTGGTAGAGAGTATAATTCATAATAACTGCGCTTCCATTCTTTAAAATTTACCGGCGGAAAAATACTGCATCATAAAAATATTCCTATTTTCCGGCGGTTTATTACAGCATTATATCAGGGAGTTTAGTTTTCGACAATGTGCAAATGAATTTATCTGCTTATTCTTTAAAAAAAGTTTAAATTTGCTAAAATTTCATTGGAAATTTTGTCCGAACAGGTGTAATATATATGTATAAAAATATAATATAGGGGAAGTTTTAAATGTTTGAGATAGGAGATAAAATAATTTACGGTGAGAACGGCGTCTGCATTGTGGAAAAAATAGCTCCTCTTGATATTACAGGCGCTTCTAAAGACAAACTATATTACTATTTGCGCCCCCTTATCGGTACTGGGCAATACTTCGCCCCTGTTGACGGCGGTGCATTCATGCGCCCTGTTATGAGCCGTGAGGAGGCAGAGTCCCTTATTGCTGCAATCCCCGGCATAGAACCCGCTGTCTGCCATGATAACCGTTTTAATCATGTAGACGCATTTTATAAGGAGCTTTTCAAGCTCCACACCTGTGAGGCCCTTGTTTCCATTGTAAAGGGTCTGCAATCCCGTATGTCATCACGCAAAAGCAAAAGCAGCCGTGCCGAGGCAACCATGCGCCGTGCAAAGGATATGCTTCACGGCGAACTGTCTGTTGCGCTTGAAATGCAGATAGATGACGTTGAGCGCTACATACAGGAAAAAATTCAGTCTGAATAAAAGCAATAATATTAACCGGACACTCCGCACTGCGGAGTGTTTTTTTATTTTTCTCCGCCCCAGACGAAATCCGTAAATCTCTTTAAAACAGGGTTATTACCCTCCTTGAGCCATGCGGCTATTATTTCCACTGTCTCCTCAGCACCCTCCAGAGGGATGAACACCAGCTGTTCGGTATTGCCATGTTCTTTAGTAACATAGCTGGGCAAAAGGGATATGCCCTCACCTGCCGCCACCATCATCAGTATGCTTTCTGCATCATTGGAGCGGAAAACAATATTCGGCGCATAGCCTGCATTGCGATACAGGTCAAAGAAATGCTGGTCACCGGCAGATTCGCCTGTGCTTGACGGTGTCATATACAGTATGCCCTCGTTTCTGAGTTCAGAACGCTGGAGCGTTTTCCGGCTTGCAAGGGGATGTGCGCTGTAAACCGCAACCATCAGCGGATCGCTCTCAACCGCATGGGTAACAGTATTTTTATCCTTTGCAAGCTCTGTACTGTCCCATGTAAATATAATGTCATATTCTCCTCTTAAAAGTCCCGCCGCCAGTGCATCTGTATCGTTGCGATAGCATGATATAAGCACGTTGGGATATTCGCTTCTGAATGCACGAAGAGTTTTGGAAAGCTCGCTATCCTCATAGCCCTTGGTATAGCCTACTCTAAGACTTCCGACAAAGCCGACAGATGCCTCCTGAACTCTGTCCATAGCACCGTTCACACGCTCAAGAATTGCCTTTGCATCTATAAGGAAGGCATTCCCCGCCGGTGTGAGGCTTATAGGCCGGCTTGTCCTGTCAAAAAGCGGAACACCCACTATTTCCTCCAGTGCCTTTATCTGCTGTGTAACTGCGGTCTGTGAAATATAATACTGTGCGGCAGCACTTGTAAAGCTTTTGGCCTCAGCCGCCGCAACAAAATATCTCAGCTGATTGATGTTCATTTTTCTCTACCTCATCAAGCTTTTTCTTTATCATAAGTTTTACTTATTTTATCATGCTGAATATGTATTTGCAATTCCTAAATTGAGGTCTTATTATAAGAAACACTCAGAAAGCCCCAATTCAGAGGCTTCTGAAAGTTATTTAGGAGAGAAGTATTATGGAGAGAGAAAATTTTCGTTCCCGCCTCGGATTCATTCTGGTAAGTGCGGGATGCGCAATCGGTATCGGTAATGTATGGCGTTTTCCGTATGTAGTAGGACAGAACGGCGGCGGTGTATTTGTACTGTTTTACCTGTTGTTTCTGCTTGTTATGGGTGTTCCCGTAATGACAATGGAGCTTGCCGTTGGACGTGCAAGCCGCAAGAGTGCAATCGAGAGCTACAAGAAGCTTGAAAAGCCCAACCAGAAATGGCATATACACGGCTGGTTTGCTCTTTTGGGAAACCTCATTCTTATGATGTTCTACACCACCGTTTCCGGCTGGATGCTTGACTACTTTGTAAAGTTTGCAAACGGCACCTTCCACTCCGGCATGGACATCGAGCAGGTAAGCGGTGTATTCGGAAATATGCTTTCAGACCCCATTGAGATGGGACTCTGGATGGTAGTCACTGTTGTTATAGGCTTTGTAATCTGCTCCTTCGGACTTCAGAAAGGCCTTGAGCGCATTACAAAAGTTATGATGAGCGCACTTCTTGTGCTTATTGTTATTCTCGCAGTTCACAGTCTCACCCTGTCCGGTGCAGGCAAAGGCGTTTCCTTCTATCTTCTGCCCCATTTTGATGCCGCAAAAGAAATCGGTATCGGCAATATTATAATGGCCGCCATGAACCAGTCATTCTTCACTTTGAGCCTTGGCATTGGCGCAATGGAGATTTTCGGCAGCTATATGTCTGACAGCCACACCCTCCCCGGCGAAGCAATCAGAGTCTGCGCAATGGACACCTTTGTTGCAGTAATGTCAGGTCTTATTATTTTCCCTGCCTGCTTCTCCTTCGGTGTTGAGCCTGCCTCAGGACCTCCCCTCATTTTTGAAACTCTGCCCAACATATTCCTCGATATGCCCTTCGGCAGAATCTGGGGCGCTATGTTCTTCATATTCATGACCTTTGCAAGTTTCTCAACTGTTATTGCAGTTTTTGAAAATCTCATTTCCTGCTGCATAGACACCTTCCACTGGACACGCCGCAAGGCAACATGGATCAACTGCATTGTGGTTCTGATTGCAAGCCTGCCCTGCATCTTAGGCTTCAACGTATGGGGCGACCTTACTCTGATCGGTACAAGAGGCGTTCTCGACAGTGAGGACTTTATTGTATCCAATCTGCTGCTTCCCATAGGCTCCCTGATTTACCTGCTGTTCTGCGTCAGCAAATGGGGCTGGGGCTTTGATAATTACCTTGCAGAAGCAAACAAGGGTGAAGGCATTAAGTTCTCCCCCAAGTTCAAGGTTTTCTTCCGCTATGTAATTCCTGTCTTAATAGTCATTGTTCTTTTACAGGGACTTATATAAAACAAAAATACCTGAGGTTTTCCTCAGGTATTTTTTTCTTTTCCGTTTCTGGAAAGAGCTATGAAGGCATCCGCCTTTTCGTATTCAGGTTCTGTCGCAAGGCTCACTATAATGTAAACAGCCGCAGAAACTCCAACGCCCAGAATCACCTGCAAGGGAGACTGGTTTTCCCAGAATGCCGGCAGCTTTACACCAAAGCTTATGAGCAGATTATATGTGCAGTATATGAGTCCCCATATCATTGAGGCCATAGCACCCTTTGAGTTTCCTCTGCGCCAGAAAAAGCCCGCCACAAGAGGCACGAAAACGCCGGTGGTGATAATGTCTGAAGCTATCCATGAAATTTCAAGTATTGATCTTATGAAAAGAGATATTACCAGTGCCACAGCCGTAACCGCAAGAGTGGCACTTCTTGACAGGCTCAGCATCTTCTTCTCGCTTCCGCTGTTCGGCAAAAGATCCAGAATCAGTGTCATCGCTCCTGTATTTATAAGTGAATCCATAGTGGACATTATAGCTGCTGAAATGCCCACAAAGACCAGTGCTCCCAATACAGGAGGCATATAATCCATCACCACAGCAGTCACAACTCCGCCCTCCGGCAGCTTATCATATATAGTAAGACCTGCCATGCCTGTAAACACAACAATCAGGTACAGCGGAATATAGGCAAAGAAGCTCATAACCGTCATCTTTTTTGCATCCGCATCCGATCTTGCCGCCGAAATTCTCTGCCAGACATTGGCCTGAATCATCCATGCACATCCGAAGGTAATAACAAAAGTCATGTACTTAGATGCTCCGGAGGTAAAATTCATATATCCGTCCAGACCTCTTTCAGCAGCCTCTGCGCCGATTGCATCAAATCCGCCGGAGGTTTTCATTGCTGTCGTAAACACTGCAATCGCAGATGCCAGCAGCAGAACAAACTGAATTATATCCGTAAGCACAACGCCTCTGAAGCCGCCGAACATAGAATAAATCAGGACTATTCCCGTTCCGAGTATAACCGCCCATTCATATTTAATGCCCATGTAGCTTCCGAAGAAGTTTCCGATTCCAACCATCTGAGAGGCAGCGGTAAAGGTCATAAATATTAAAATAAACAGTGACAGAAGCTTGGAAGTTTTACTTGAGTATCTGGCCTGCATCATCTCGCCCTGAGTCAGATAACCCACACGGCGAATTGGCTTTGCGCTGATAATCATTAAAAAAGTGGAAATAAGTACAGGTACTCCGTAATACCAGAATGCGCCAAGACCGTCTTCATATGCAAGGTCAGCAGTTGAAATGGCCGAACCCGCTCCCCACCACGACGCAATAAAGGTTATGGAAAGCGCCCAGAACGGAAGTGAGCGTCCGGCAAAAAAGTAATCCAGAACATTTTGATTTTTCTTCTCTTTTGTCACCGCAAAAAGCAGCAATGCAAAGTATCCGCAAAGTGCCGCAAGGGAAAAAGTCTGAAGTTTTGACATCTTAACCCCTCCTTCAAACATGATAGACTATTATATAAGCATATCTCCGCAAATACAAGCACCAGAAAATCCGTTAAAGGCAAACTGCACCCCATTTCCGTCCCTTTAATATCGGGCAGGAAACCGGAGTGCAGTTTATCGTTAATTATATAGTATCTTTAAAACCCATTATCTGCTTAATTCAGCTGTAATTGCCTGTTACGCCGTCGGGTCTGTCTGAGTCCCTGTCTTCAAAGCGGCCTCTGGAGGGGCTTTGAATCTCAGCTTTGCAGTCGTGGCCGGTTATTACGGGAACTTCCTCGTGTTTTTCATTCTTTTTATTTTTCTTCTTAGACATAATGTTCCTCCGAAAATTTGTAATTTTATAAGATTTTCCCGAGTATTTCGGGATTTATCTTTGCGCAGCACAATGCCGGAACAGAAAACCGCCCGTTTTACATCATTGTCATAAGCCAGTAGATGATGCCGTATATAACGCTGGCAGCAGTTCCGTAAACAATTACAGGCCCTGCGATTGTGAACATTTTTGTGCCTACACCGGTAATAAAACCTTCCGCCTTGAATTCAAGCGCCGGAGATGCAATGGAGTTTGAAAATCCTGTTATAGGCACAAGAGTTCCCGCTCCGGCAATCCGTGCAATATTATCATATACTCCCAGTCCCGTTAAAAGAGCGCCTATAAATATAAGGCTTATAGATTCTGCCAAAACAGCATTCTGTTCAGACACACCAAGCATAGTATAGGCATTGAATATAAGCTGGCCCAGACAGCAGATAAGCCCCCCTATCCAGAAAGCATTAAAGGCATTTTTCAAAACAGGTGATTTGGGCATATGCTGCTCTGAATATTCCTTGTACTCATCTTTATTCATCTTCATAGTTGATTCCTCCCGAATCACAGCTTTGATTTTATTATCTGTTTTTCCCTATGTTTTATACTCATCAAAAATTTTTTCCAGATTTACGAAATTTACTATTGACTTTCTGCGATTTTCATCATATAATGAGCAAGCTGTAAATTTCATATTGAATTTACCCGAACAAACACGGAGATGTAGCGTAGTTGTTCGAGCGCGCACGTTTGGAAATCGTGTAAGGGTCAAAAGCTCTTCGAGAGTTCGAATCTCTCCATCTCCGCCATTCAAAACCTTGATTTTCTTAGGAAAATCAAGGTTTTTTCTTTTTTCCAGCTTTAAATACAGTCCCGCCGCATGAATTGCAATGTTTTTCGCAATAATTGCAATTGTAATTGTATTATGTGCCTGATAGAATACATATATATTATGGTCGCAGTTTGCGGCCGATTTCAATGTGCAGGAGGCAGAATATGAATGCTGAAATGAAGAAACCCAAAAAGCGGGAACATCTCAACACTTGGGTTGTTGTCTTTTGTATTATAGTAGCTGTGGCTGTCCTTTCATGGATAATCCCTTCAGGTACTTTCCAGTATGAAAAAATCGACGTAAACGGTACTGTCAGAAATGTTGCCGTTCCCGGTACTTACCAGCGTATAGATAAATCAGAAGCGATGCCCACCGGTTTTCTCGGTCTGTTCGCTTCACTGTATTCCGGCATGGTTTCTGCCGCAGACATTATTTTCGTAATCTTAACCTGCGCCGCAACCTTTGGCGTAATGGTTAAAACAGGCGCCTTTCACGCCGGTATCGGCCGTGTCATGCAGAAGCTCGGCAAGCGTGACCTTATTCTAATCCCCGTACTTATGGTCTTATTCGGAATCGGCGGCTCTGTTTTCGGTATGCTCAGCGAGTTCTACGGCTTCTATCCTCTGATTGTAGGTCTTATGATAGCCCTCGGATATGACGCAATGGTCGGCTTTGCAATAGTGGCTCTGGGTGAATTTGTAGGCTTCATGGCTGCAACTCTCAACCCCTACACCGTAACTGTCGCACAGTCCATTGCAGGCGTAAAGCTGTACTCCGCTCTTTCTTTCAGAGTAATCTGCTTTGTGCTATTTATGGGTATTGCTGTAACCTATGTCATCAGGTACGCCCTGAAGATTCGCAAGGACCCTTCCCAGTCCGTCGTACTGGGTGATCCCTGCGTTCATTCCTTTGACCGCAGCAAGCTTGACGAGTTCAAATTTGATTTCCGTCACGCTCTGATCCTTCTGGACGTTCTTGCAACTTTAATCATCCTCATGGTTGGTCTTATTAAGCTCAGCTGGGGTTATAAAGAGCTCTGCGGACTTTTCATCATAATGTCTTCTATCGCCGCCATCATTTCCGGCTGGTCTGTAAATAAATACTGCGACGAGCTTCTGGAAGGCGCAAAGGGTGTTCTCTGGGGCTGTGTGCTTACCGGCCTTGCCAAGGGAATCGTTGTTATAATGCAGGATGCAAAGATTATGGATACTGTAATCTACTTCCTGTCAAATCTCTTAAACGGCGCTCCCGATTTCCTTTCCGCCCAGCTTATGCTGCTTGTCCAGACCCTTATAAACTTCCTCATCCCATCAGGTTCCGGTCAGGCTGCTGTAACCATGCCTATCATGGCTCCGCTCGCAGATGCTCTCGGACTCAGCCGTCAGGTTGCCTGCCTCGCCTATCAGTTCGGCGACGGTCTTTCAAACCTGCTCTGGCCCACCTGCAGCATTGTTATTGTCTGCGGTCTGGGTGATGTCCGCTATGACCGCTGGCTCAAATGGTTCGGAAAGCTCTTCGTTATTCTTGTAGCTGCTCAGATGATTATGCTTCAGATAGCAGTTGTAATGGGTCTTTAAGGAGAAAAAATGGAATCTGTACACCAGTTTATTACTGACAGTAAAATAGGTGAAAAGGCAATCGAAATGCGCCGTCACCTGCATATGCACCCTGAGCTTTCAGAGCATGAGCATGAGACTATGGAGTATATCTGCTCTATGCTGGATAAGCTCGATATTCCATACGAAAAAAACATTGCAGATACCGGTGTTTCAGCTTTCATTAAAGGCAGCTTCGACGGCCCCACTGTCGGGCTTCGTGCTGATATAGACGCCCTTCCTATTCAGGAAATGAATGAGGATCTCCCCTATAAATCTCAGCACGCAGGTGTAATGCACGCCTGCGGCCATGATGTTCATACATCTGTTCTGTGGGGTACCGCCGCTGTGCTCGGCTCCATGAGGCAGAATCTTCACGGCAATGTAAAGCTATTCTTCCAGCCTGCCGAGGAAACTATCGGCGGTGCAGAGAGAATGATAAAAGCAGGCTGTCTTGAAAATCCGCACGTTGACTGTATGCTGGGTCTGCACGTATCTCCCGACCTTCCCGCAGGTCAGATCGGTATAAAATACGGTCAGATGTACGCCGCATCAGATATGATTACAATTAAAATCCACGGCCGCTCATGTCACGGTGCAAGGCCGCAGGACGGTGTAGATGCAATTTTAATTGCCGCCCAGATTATAAATGCAGTCCAGACACTTGTGAGCCGCAGCATTAAACCCACAGATGCAGCCGTCTGCTCCTTCGGCACTATAAGCGGAGGAAATGTGCGCAACCAGATTGCCGATTATGTGGAGCTTTCAGGTATTATCCGCACACTCAATCCCGATACCCGCCTCTTTGCCCGTGAGAGAGTTAAGACCATTTGCGAGCATACCGCAGAAATGATGGGCGGCAGAGCAGAGCTTATAATCGAGCCCAGCTATTCTCCTCTTATAAATGACGACAAAATGGTAGACACTGTAAAGGCCGCTGCCTCTCAGGTTTTAGGGGCAGAAAATGTCATCCTTGAAAAAGAGCCTGCGCTTGGTGTGGAGGACTTTGCATATTTTGCCGCTGAACGTCCCGCCTGCTTCTTTCATCTGGGCTGTGCCGCAGAAGAGCCTGAAACAAGACTTCTCCACAGCTGCTACTTCAAGGTGGATGAACAGTGTATTCCCGTCGGGATTGAACTTCAGGTTCAGAACGTCCTGAGTATTATCGGATGATATATTAAAGCACAAGGTTAAATTTTCCTTGTGCTTTTTCATTTTTTGGTGTAAATTCCTTTTCGACTTACGGAAAACATGGTATAGTTATAAGGTAATTTTATAAACGGTTCGGAGTTGATTTTTTGTGCATGAAGAAATAAAACCGAATTTTAAAGGCTTCAGGCTTTTTATAAAGGCTTTTTTTAAATGGATATATGTGGCTCTGGTTGTGGGCATAGTGGGCGGACTTGTAGGTTCCGCCTTCCATCTGACTGTCGAATACGTTACGGAGCTGAGAATCGGGCATCCATGGCTTCTTTTCACCATGCCGCTGTGCGGTCTTTTGATAGTCTTTCTGTATAAGCTTACAAAGACTGAGGGCAAGGGTACAAATGCCGTTATCGGCTCTGTACATTTCGGAAAAAATGTTCCTATTCTCCTTGTCCCTGTTATTTTCGCTGCAACTGCTCTCACACATCTCTGTGGCGGCTCTGCCGGTCGTGAAGGTGCAGCACTGCAAATAGGCGGCGGCCTCGGCTGTCACATAGGAAGGCTTCTGCATCTGCATGAAAAAGAAGAGCCTCTTGCCGTTTTGTGCGGTATGAGCGCAGTTTTCTCCGCACTTTTCGGAACCCCCATTGCCGCAACTGTTTTTGCCCTTGAGGTATGCAGTGTAGGTCTTATACATTACTCAGGTCTTGTGCCATGCAGCACCGCCGCTCTTGTAGCTTTCGGAGTAACAAGACTTTTTCACATTGCACCTACACGCTTTGCAGTAGAGGCCATGGCTCTTTCTTTAAGCGGTATGGTAAAAATCTCGGTTCTTGCATTTATATGCGCCGTTGCAAGCGTTATTTTCTGCCAGATCCTGCACCACTCTGATAAGCTTGCAGAAAAGCTTGTCTCCAACTCCTATTTAAGAATCCTTGCCGGCAGCGCAGTTTTAATTCTTCTCAGCCTGCTTTTCCGCTCCGGCGATTATAACGGTGCCGGAATGAATATAATTGCACGGGCAGTAGAGGAAGGTCAGGTCAGGCCGGAAGCATTTATAATGAAGGTCATCTTTACCGCTGTCACCCTTGCCTGCGGCTTTAAAGGCGGTGAGGTTGTTCCCACGTTGTTTGTAGGTGCAGCTCTCGGCTGTGCAGTGGGACCGCTTCTGGGGCTTCCTGCGGGCTTTGCAGCAGCAATCGGCATGGCTTCACTTTTCTGCGGTGCCGTTAACTGCCCTATCGCCTCTCTCATTCTATCTATTGAGCTTTTCGGCGGAGTAGGATTTACATACTTTGCCGCCGCCTGCTTTATCTCATATATGCTCTCAGGCTACTCAAGCCTTTACTCCGAGCAGATAATTACATATTCAAAGCTTCAGGCCGAATACATAAATGTTCATCCTGAATAAACGCAAAAAATCCGCTGATTAAATCAGCGGATTTTTTTATTCTTATTTTACAGCCTCAAGAAGTGCATCGACCTTGTCTCTCTGTTCCCAGCGGACATTCAGGTCCTCACGGCCCATGTGACCGTAAGCTGCAAGGTTGCGGTAGATAGGCTTGCGAAGCTCCAGATCACGAATGATAGCTGAGGGACGGAAGTCAAATACCTTCTGAACTGCTTCGCTCAGCTTGTCATCTGAATACTTGCCGGTGCCGAAGGTCTCAACAAGTACGGATACAGGCTTTGCAACACCGATAGCGTATGCAAGCTCGATCTGGCAGCGCTTTGCAAGACCTGCTGCAACAACATTCTTTGCAGCCCAGCGAGCAGCATATGCAGCAGAGCGGTCAACCTTTGTAGGATCCTTTCCGGAGAATGCACCGCCGCCGTGAGGGGCGCTGCCGCCGTATGTATCAACAATAATCTTTCTGCCGGTAAGACCGGAGTCGCCCTGGGGGCCGCCTATAACGAAGCGTCCGGTGGGGTTAACAAAGTACTTGGTGTTCTCATCCAGAAGCTCAGCAGGAACGATAGGCTTTACAACAAGCTCGATCATATCTCTGCGGATCTGCTCCAGCTCTGCCTCGGGAGCGTGCTGGGTAGAGATAACAATGGTATCAACTCTGACAGGATGTCTCTGCTCATCATACTCGACTGTGACCTGAGTTTTGCCGTCGGGACGGAGATAATCAACAACTTCGTTCTTTCTGATCTCAGTAAGTCTCTTTGCAAGCTTATGTGAAAGGGAGATTGCAAGAGGCATAAGCTCGGGAGTTTCGTCGCAGGCGTAACCGAACATCATGCCCTGGTCGCCGGCGCCGTTCTGGAGCTCGCTCTCCTCATCGGCCTTGTTTTCAAGAGACTTATCAACACCCATTGCAATATCACCGGACTGCTCGTCTATATTGGTGATGATACCGCAGGTATCGCAGTCAAAGCCGTATTTGGCTCTGTCATATCCAATCTCACGAACTACGTCACGGGCAATTTTAGGGATGTCCACATAGCAGTTAGTGCTTATCTCACCCATGATATGGATAAGACCTGTGGAAACAGTAGTCTCACAGGCAACACGGCCCATAGGGTCGTTTTCAAGTATTGCGTCCAGAACTGCATCAGAAATCTGATCGCAGATTTTATCGGGATGTCCTTCAGTTACAGACTCAGAAGTAAAAAGAAAATGGCTCATAATATATCCTCCTTTAAATATTTAACAAAAAATAAGCGCCCCGTCTTCCGACGGAGCGTCATGTGTATGCTTTTGGAAAGCCTCATCTTTCGTTTCACCGCCGGATTTAGCACCTTGCTTTTGTAGGTTGCTGGGCTTCACAGGGCCGTTCCCTCCACCACTCTTGATAAGGTATGAAGTTTTACTATCAAGATTATATCATCAAATTTCCTCATGTCAAGCTCTTAAATGAAATTTTACAATTACAGTATTTTCAACGGATTTCGCCCTTTATATACCTCAGCTCAGTCTCCTGACCGGAAGTATAGAGGAAATTTTTGATTCGTCCGGAGGGTTCAAACACCGTATATACCGAGCAGTCTGCACCGGCAAATTCACGCAGTGTATATCCTCCTGTGGGAATCTTTTTGAAGCTGTCCTTCACATTTTCAGTGTCAAAGCTGAAGCTGTAAATGCCGTTTGAATCCATAATGCCCGAAATTGTGATGCCCTCATCTCGGATTCCGTACTCCACAGTTCCCTGTATGCCCGCAAGCTCGTATTTTACAGGTGACATTCCCTCAAGATCGGCACTGTATATGCCGTCAGTCAGAGTGCAATACAGTCTGTCTCTTATAATCACAGGTGCATAGGCAGGAATATCAGTAATTTCCATGTCGCTGCCGTCTGCAAAATCATATAAATAAAGATGTTCGTTTCTCGCCTTCTGGTATAAGAGCTTATCTCCCAAAACATATGGATAAAAGCAGGCCTCCGGCATTACAATCTGTTCTCCCGTACCGTCAAGACCGCTTTTGCATAAGCGCTGCCGGCTGTCGCAATAGTACAGAGAGCCATCTGTCACACGCAGGAAATCGCAGGGGCCTGAATTCAGCACTTCCCTGCTGCCGTCAGGGCTGAGCTTCTCAACGCTCCTGCCGTTTGCTGTATTTAAATAGTATATGCTGCCGTCATATTCAGTCATAAATTCAGGCATACAGTTTTCGACAAGTATTCTGAAATCGGAAAGCATCTTTCCGTTAATCTCATAAGAAGCAAGACAGGGCTGATAATTCTCATCGAAATCCGCAGTATAAAGTCTGTTTTCTGCGGTGCAGGCTCTTGACTCCGACATAAAATTCATCATTTCTCTGCTTTGCTCATCACTTAAAGGATCAAGCTCAATGTTTACAACTTTTCTTATGTTTACCTTTTCCGGTCGTTTGCCCTGAACTGCTCCGCATCCGGCAAGCAAAATTCCGCATAATACTATACACAATATATTAAAAAGGCTTTTTTTCATATACTTCCTCACAAGCTCGCAAAAATTGGTTTTATTCTATCATAGGCCCTTATTTCTTTCAATTACATATGGCGAAATTTTGTCATTATATCACAGTCTCAATTTAAATCCTTGAAAATTTATTTAAGATACATAATATTTTTCCAAATCTATTCGACAAGGTTCGACACTGTCGACTTAAATATTCTGTAAAAATCTGTCGAATAACATTGCAAATAATTGAATAATACTGTATTATGTCAACAAGATGTCTGCGTACTTCGACAGTTTTCTGTTGTTGTAAATGTGTCAACTATGGTAAATTTAATGCGACACAACGGTGAATCTGCTTTAATAGTACAGGATTGATCCGTACATTGCATAAATGGGAGGAAAAATTATGGAAACTAAAATTCAAGTACTTATCGCTGACGCAAATCAAGATTTCTGCAAATTACTGGGCGATACAATCTCCAGAGAAAACGGTATGGAAGTGGTAGGAACGGCCACCAATGGAGTTGAAGCGCTAAATATGATTTCTGAGCTTAAGCCCGATCTGCTCCTTATGGATCTGGTTCTGCCGAAGCTTGACGGACTGGAGCTTATGAAGCGGCTGCCTGAAACCGGCGTAGAGCCCAGAATCATTATTCTCTCAGGCTTTGTGAACAGCGCTATATTAAGCGAATGTTCAGCTTTAGGAGTCGAATACTTCATGCCGAAGCCTTGTGACATTCCGGCTCTTCTAAACCGAATTCGTCACTACAACAACGATATCATTCCATCCGCAGTATTTGACGGCTATGACTGTCAGGCATCCACAAAAGCAGCACAGCAGGATGCAGACCTTGAAGCTGTGGTAACAGATATAATTCACGAAATAGGTGTTCCCGCACATATCAAAGGATATCAGTATCTCCGTGAGGCTATAATCCTCACCATCAAGGATATGGATATGATAAACGCAGTAACCAAAGTTTTATATCCGGAAGTCGCAAAGAAATTCAACACCACTCCCTCCCGGGTTGAACGTGCAATTCGTCACGCAATTGAGGTTGCATGGGACAGAGGCGACATTGAAACGCTTCAGAAGTTCTTTGGCTATACCGTTTCAAACATAAAGGGCAAGCCTACAAACTCAGAATTCATTGCTATGATTGCAGACTGTCTTTCTTTAAGACGCAAACAGGCTGTAAACTGAATTTAAGCTTTAACAGAAAGCAAAAAATCGCTGTCTCAAAATGAGACAGCGATTTTAATTTATTTAATAAAGGAAATAAACCGGCAAATTACTTGCCCATGTTCATCTGAGCAGCAACCTCAGCAGCGAAGTCCTCTTCCTTCTTCTCAATGCCCTCGCCCTTCATGAAGCGAACAGCATCAACGAACTTGGCGGAACCGCCGAGAGCCTTTGCAGCAGAAGCGATGTACTTCTCAACAGTCATGGAACCGTCCTTAACGAACTCCTGCTGGAGCAGGCAGTTCTCCTCGAAGAACTTGTTCATCTTACCTGCAACGATCTTCTCCTTAACCTGCTGGGGCTTGGAAGCCATCTTGGGATCCTGCTCCATGAGAGCAAGTGCGATCTTCTTCTCTTCTTCCAGAACTTCCTCGGTAACCTGGCTCTTGTCCCAGAAACGGGGAGAGAGAGCTGCGATCTGCATAGCAACGTCCTTACCGATCTCGGTAGCGTCGATGTCGCCTTCAACAGCGAGGTTTACCAGAACACCGATTTTGCCGCCTGCGTGAACATAAGCGACGCTGGTGTTCTTGTCGAAGCGAGCGAAACGACGGATCTGGAGGTTTTCGCCGATGGACATAACCTTCTCAGGCATGATCTCAGCAACAGTCAGGTTGCTGCCGTAGTACTTGCAGTTCATGAGTTCCTCAACATTTGCGGGGTTCTCAGTGATAACGGTCTTGCAGATATCCTTAACGAAAGCAACGAACAGGTCGCTCTTTGCGCAGAAGTCAGTCTCGCAGTTGATTTCAACAACAGCACCGACACCGCTCTCTTTGCAGACATGTGCATATGCCATACCTTCAGCAGCAATGCGTCCGGACTTCTTAGCAGCCTTAGCAAGGCCCTTTTCACGCAGCCATTCGACTGCCTTATCCATATCACCGTCAGTCTCAGCGAGAGCCTTTTTGCAGTCCATCATACCGACGTTGGTCATATCGCGGAGAGTCTTAACATCTTTAGCGGTAAAAGCCATTTAAAAATTTCCTCCTATTGATTTAATAAGAAATATTTGAGATTTCAAAATAAGGGGCGCTGAAAGCGCCCCTTATATCAGCCTGGGATAATTATTCCTCAGTTGCCTCTGCGGGAACTTCTTCCTCAGCGTCAACGCCCTGGCGGCCTTCCTGAACTGCATTTGCCATGGTGGCAGAGATCAGGCGGATAGCGCGGATAGCGTCATCGTTTGCGGGAATAACGTAATCGACCTCATCGGGGTCGCAGTTGGTGTCAACGATAGCGACAATGGGAATGTGAAGCTTGCGAGCCTCAGCAATGGCATTGTGCTCCTTGCGGGGGTCAACAACGAAGAGTGCGCCGGGCAGCTTCTTCATGTCCTTAACGCCGCCGAGATACTTCTCCAGCTTCTCCATCTCGCCCAGGTGCTTCATAACTTCCTTCTTGGGCAGCATATCGAAGGTGCCGTCTTCCTGCATCTTCTTGAGCTGTGCAAGACGATCAATGCGGGTACGCATGGTCTTGAAGTTGGTGAGCATACCGCCCAGCCAACGAGCGTTTACATAGTACTGACCGACGCGGGAAGCTTCCTCACGAACAGCGTCAGTTGCCTGCTTCTTGGTTCCTACGAAAAGGATGGACTGGCCGTTTGCAGCGAGGTCACGAACGAAGTCATAAGCCTCTTCCAGCTTCTTAACGGTCTTCTGCAGGTCGATGATGTAAATACCATTGCGCTCGCAATAAATATACTCGGCCATCTTAGGGTTCCAGCGACGGGTCTGGTGACCGAAGTGGACACCGGCTTCCAGCAGCTGCTTCATGGATACTACTGACATTTGATTTCCTCCAAATATTTGTTATTTTCCTCCGGAAGTTTCATCCTCTCCCCCAAGCCGAAGGCAAATCCGCCTGCAGCCACATGAAAAAGAGTCCACCCCCGTGTGAAATGCTTTGATATGATACCAGAAAAACTCAGAAATTGCAAGGGTTTTTCTTCATTTTTCGCAATTTTTTCGCTGACCGTATTTATTTTTCCCGCCCGCTTCTGGCTTTCAACTTTTTTCCCCGATTTCGCTGTAAATTTACAGAATCAGCGTCGACTTGAAAAACAGCTATACAGATGTTATTATGTTAGAAATTATATTTAAGATATAAAATCTCACTCATGGAGTAAACAATGGTATTTTCCAGTCTTATTTTCCTCTACGCTTTTTTCCCACTTTCGCTTCTGGCATATAAGCTGTGCAAAACTAAAAAGGCGCAAAATGCAGCCCTGCTAGTGTTTTCGCTTATTTTTTACGCATGGGGCGAGCCTAAATATGTTTTTCTTTTAATGTTTATGGCTCTTTCATCCTGGTTTTTCGCATTGAAGATTGAAAAATCCGTAAAGCTGAAGACAAAGCGGATTCTTCTTTTCATGTCATGCCTGATCGACATTCTTCTTATCGGCTACTTTAAGTATGCCTCACTTATCTGCTCTGTTTTCACAGATGTTCCGGAGTTTATAAAAAATATCGCACTTCCTATCGGTATTTCATTTTATACCTTCCAGCTTCTCACCTACGTTGTAGATGTATATCGTGGAGAGGCCGGTGCGCAGAAAAGCTACTGGAACGTGCTTCTTTACGCAGCGCTTTTTCATCAGTGCATTGCAGGCCCGATTGTGCGGTATAAGGGTATCGCAGATGAGCTTTTCAGTCCTGAGCCGAGACGGGGTGAACTGGCTCCCGGCGTTTCCCGCTTCTGTGCAGGTCTTGCAAAGAAAGCTCTGCTTGCAAACCCCTGCGGAGCACTTGCCGACCGGCTTCTGCTTTCGGATAAGGTAATGGCTGATGCAAGTCAGTTTGCAGCCAACATTCAGCAGCTTGAAAACGTGTCTGTGGCAGGTGCATGGCTAGGTATGCTGGCTTACGCACTGCACATATATCTTGATTTTTCAGCCTATTCCGATATGGCAATAGGCATGGGCAGAATGCTTGGATTCCACTATCCCGAAAACTTCAACTATCCCTACATCTCCCGCTCCATTACAGAGTTCTGGCGCCGCTGGCACATATCTCTCGGCAGCTTCTTCCGTGACTATGTCTATATTCCGCTGGGCGGAAACCGTGGCAGCCTGCCCAGAGTAATTTTCAATACATTTATCGTCTGGGCTCTTACAGGTCTCTGGCATGGTGCCAGCTGGAACTTTGTTCTTTGGGGGCTGTGGTATTTTGTGTTCCTCATGCTTGAGCGTTATCTGCTGAAAGGTAAACTAAGCAAAGTTCCTGTGCTTTCAAATCTTTGCACACTGCTGATAGTTGTGCTTGGCTGGACCATATTCAGATTTACTGACAGCAATATGATGACAGCCGTTTTCAAAAGTCTGTTCGGTCTTAACGGCAATCCTCTCACAACCCTCCAGACTTCAATAGTATTTGATAATCACATTTACCTTCTTATTGTGTCAGTTTTTGTCTGCACTCCCGTCATGCATATTCTGCGTGAGAAGCTCGAAAATGCCGTCTATTCAAACGGTCGTTTTTCAGTCCTATGGAATGTAGTATTCTATTCTGTGATTCCGGTTGTGCTGCTGCTTATATCCACAGCTTCTCTTGTGGGTGACAGTTATAACCCCTTTATTTATTTCCAGTTCTGAGGTTTTAAATGAAAGATTACGATAATAACAAAAATAAAAAGCAGGCTGCCGGCAGACGGTTTGCCATTCCGTTTTTTGTGGTTCTTGCTGTACTTACTATTATTGCCTTTATTATTCCTTTGCGCCCCTCGGTGTCATATGCAGAAAAGAGAGAGCTTGCAAAGTTCCCTGAGTTTTCATGGGATGCGCTGATTTCCGGAAGCTATTTTGATGATATATCCTTCTGGTTTTCCGATACTTTCCCCGGCCGTGAGGCATGGCTTCAGATGTACGACAGAGTTGAAGAGCTGCACGGCAAATCCGATATAGCTCTGGGCGGTGAGCTTGTCACAACTGACAGCATCCCCGATTCTCAGGATGCTGCCGCTTCCGAAACCGCATCTCCTGCTCCCTCCGACTCACCGGAGCCGTCAGCCGAGCCTGAGGAGGAAACCGCAAAAGCCGGTATCGAGCTTGAGCCGAACGCTGAAATATTATTCGGCTCTGTAATTCAGATAAATGATACCGTGTACCATTATTTCGGCTTCAACAAGCTCTGGAGCGACCGCTTCATTGACTGTGTAAACAATTTTGCCGACGCTGTTGCCGACGAAGATGTGCGTGTTATAACCTGCCTTATTCCCTCAAGCGTGGGAATCCTGTTTGATAAGGAATATATGGAAAAGCTGCAGTGTGCCGATCAGGAGGCAGCGATTGACTATATTTCCGACGGTCTTAATGACTCTGTTATACCGGTGGATATGTATGATAAGCTTCTTGCTCATCGTGACGAATATCTGTTCTTCAGAACCGACCACCACTGGACAGCTTTGGGTGCATACTACGGATATGCAAGCTTGTGTGAAACCCTCGGTATGGAGGCTGCACCTCTCAGCAGCTTTGAGGAAATGGATCAGGGTACATATATAGGAAGCCTGTTCTGGAACGCTCCCAACAGCAGCAAGCTTAAAAAGGATAATCTTTATGCCTACTGCCCTCCGGGAGACATCACGATGTCAATTACAGATTCATCAGGTTACAGCTTTGAAGCACCCTTGATTCTGGATAAAACCAATGATGATCCCAATACCAAATATGTAAGCTTCCTGACCGGTGACCACCCGCTATGCACTATTGTGAATAATGATATAAAAGATGACAGCTCATGTGTCATTATAAAAGACTCTTTCGGCAACCCCGTTGCACCCTATCTCACCCAGAACTACCACACCGTTTACGCAATTGACTTCCGCACATATCGCCAGTTCCTGCTGCAGGATTTTGTAAAGGAATACGATGTAGACGATGTAATATTCATGCCCGCACTGGGTATGGTTCAGGAAGCAGGTGCAATCAGCAGCTTTAATTATATCTGCCAGACGCACTGAACAGCAAAAGCCTTCCGTCTCAATCAGACGGGAGGCTTTTTATATTTATTGCAGTCAATTTAATATTTACAAGCTGTAAAACTCTGCTCTGCTATATGTTTATTTTGCAGTAAATATCGGTCATGCTAACATATCCCTTCAATAATTCACAAAAACTTTCCGCCCGCTTTGGTGATATTGCAGAAATACCTTTTCGTATGTATGTATTGTAGAAAATTAACGCCATATCTTTTATGCATTTTGCATAATTCGCATTGTTTCGGCTTTTGATTTCTTGTTGACAATGCACTTTTACAGAGTTAAAATCCAGTAAAAGGCTGTCCGGCCTAACAAGAATAAATTATTATGGAGGAAGAAAAATGAAGAAGTTTTTAGCTCTGCTGCTTGCACTTACTATGGTTTTTGCTTTATGCGCCTGCGGCGAGAAAGCTCCCCAGGAAGAGCCTGCTGAAAAGCCCGCAGACGACGCTCCTGCCGAGCAGGCAGGTCCCAGCGGTGATCTGGTTGTCTATTCCCCTCATGACGCCGATCCTCTGGCTGCCGGTGTAGCAATGTTCGAGGAAGCATACCCCGACATCCACGTTGAAGTTATTGCTGCCGGTACCGGTGAGCTGCTGCAGCGTATCGTCGCTGAGGCTGAGAATCCTCAGGGTGACGTTCTCTGGGGCGGCGGCGCCGACTCTCTGGCTGCAAATGTCGACTACTTTGATCCTTATGTCTGCGCCAATGATGATGTTATAGGCGACAAGTATAAGGATGCTGACGATATGTGGATCGGCGAATCTCCTCTGCCTATGGTCTTTATCTATAACAAGACCCTTATTGACGAGGCTGATGTCCCCACCACATGGGAAGGTCTCTGCGATCCCGCTCTCAAGGGTAAAATCGCATTCTGCTCACCTGCAAAATCCGGTTCTGCCTATACTCAGCTCTGCACCATGCTCTTCAGCTGCCCCACTCTGGATGACGGCTGGGCACTGGTAGAGAAGTTCATCGAAAATCTTGACGGCAAGATTCAGGACTCCTCCGGTAACTGCCACAAGCTGGTTGCAGCCGGTGAGTACTCAATCGGTGTTACCATTGAAAAATCTGCTGTCAAGTACGCAGATAACCCCGATATCGGTTTTGTTTACCCCAAATCCAACTCCGCTGTTCCTGACGGTGTTGCTCTTATCAAGGGCTGCCCCAACCCCGACAACGCAAAGCTCTTTATTGACTTTGTTACCAGTCTCGAATGCCAGACCGCACAGAACAAGGATTGGGCACGCCGTCCCGTCCGCAGCGATCTGACTCCCGAAGGTCTCTGCGAGCTCAGTGAGCTTGATCTCGGAAATTACGATTTTGCTTATGCCGCAACAAACAAGGATGCTATCAAGGATAAGTGGAACGACATGACCGTCGGCTGATAATCAGGTATCAGTAAATAAAAATCTGTTTATAGGGGAGGCGTCGGGCCTCCCCTATATTTAGGCAGGAATTATTATACATCTGAAAAAAGCAATCCGGATTTCGGATGTTTCTTTGAGATGTATACTCAGAGAGATTTATATACGGAGGACAAATTATGAGTAATGCAGTAATCATAAAAGACGCAGTAAAAAAATACGGAGATTTTACTGCGCTTCACGGCGTATCACTGGATATCCATGAGGGTGAATTTTTCACGCTCCTCGGCCCTTCCGGCTGCGGAAAGACCACCCTTCTGCGCATGATTGCCGGTTTCAACTCCATTGAGGGCGGAGACTTTTATTTCGGTGACAAGCGCATAAACGATGTACCCGCTCATAAGCGTGATATCGGCATGGTTTTCCAGAACTACGCAATATTCCCCCACCTGAGCGTGAGAGAAAATGTTGCCTACGGTCTTAAAGCCCGTAAAATGAAGGCCGCAGACATAAAGCCAAAAGTGGACGAGGCTCTGGAGCTTGTCCAGATTTCTCACCTTGCCGAAAGAAAGCCCAGTGAGCTTTCCGGCGGTCAGCAGCAGAGAGTTGCTCTTGCAAGAGCATTTGTAATTGAGCCGAGTGTTCTGCTTATGGATGAGCCTCTCAGTAACCTTGATGCAAAGCTCAGGGTTCAGATGCGTTCTGTAATAAAAAAGCTTCAGAAGCGTCTGGGCATCACAACCATCTATGTTACTCATGATCAGGAGGAAGCTCTTGCAATTTCCGACCGTATTGCTGTTATGAAAGACGGCGTGATAAAGCAGATAGGCACTCCGAGGGAGATTTACGCAAAGCCTCAGAATCCTTTTGTCGCAGGCTTTATCGGCGTAAGCAATTTCCTTGAATGCGATGTAAAATGCAGCGGCGGAAATGAGGCTGAGGTTGACATTCAGGGTGAGCTCAGCATAAAGGTTCCCGTATCTAAGGCCTACAATGGAAAGGCAAAGCTCTCCGCCAGACCCGAACAGCTCTTTTTCTCCGAAGAAGGTATGCCCGGCACCATTCTCTTTTCAACCTTCCTTGGTGATTTTATCGAATATGAGGTTGAGCTTGATAACGGTCAGAGCCTGATCGTCAATGAATACACTAAGGATACATCCGCAGTTCACAGTGACGGAGATAAGGTTCACCTCAGCTTTGATCCTCTGCGCATAAGTCTCTACACAGCAGACTCCGAGGAGGTGCTGTCTCTGTGAAGGGTGAAAAAGTTAAGGCTCGCTGGAAGCCGGATTTCTGGTTCTTTACAAAACTTGCAGTCATACTTGCGATGTGTCTTTTCATTGTGTATCCCTTCTACACCATTCTCACAAAATCCGTCTTTTCAAACAAGGTGGAAGGCATAACACTTTATAACTTCATCCGCTTCTTTACCAAGCCCTATTATTACAGAACTCTGTTCCATTCCATGGCAGTCTGCTTCACTACCGTTCTTACAACCGCACTCATCGGCGTGCCCATAGCCTATCTTATGACCCGCTATAACATTCCGGGTAAAAAGATGCTTCACATCTTCATTATTATGAGCCTTATGAGCCCGCCCTTTATAGGCGCTTATTCATGGATAATCCTCATGGGCAGAAACGGCCTGCTCGCAAAGCTTTTTGCCTCCGTGGGCCTTACCGCTCCTACAATCTACGGCAAAGGCGGCATAATCTTCGTCTTTACGCTGCATCTTTTCCCCTACGTTTACCTCTACACCTCCGGTGCAATGAACAGCATTGATTCCTCACTGGAAGAAGCCGCAGAAAACCTCGGTATGAACAAGCTCAGAAGAATCTGGACAGTTACCCTGCCCGTTATTCTCCCCTCAATACTTGCCGGCTGCATCATGGTATTTATGACTTGCCTCGCAGACTTCGGTACCCCAATGTTGCTGGGTGAAGGCTATACTGTTCTGCCGGTGCTTGTCTACAACGAATATATGTCTGAATCCGCTGTTAACCCCTACATGGCTTCAACGCTCTCGGTTATAATAGTTGTCTGCTCGCTTACAATGCTCGGTTTTCAGAAGCTTGTGGTTGATAAGAGAAATTATATGATGTCCTCTCTCAGACCTCCTCAGGAAGCACAGCTGCATGGCTGGAAGCGTTTTCTCGCCGCTTTACCCATCTATCTTATAGTTGCACTTGCTTTCCTGCCCCAGATAGTTGTTGTATGCCAGAGCTTTATCGAAAGAAGCTTCTCCGGTGTCGTGAAGGGCATAAATCTCAACAACTATCGCTCCATTCTCTCCCGTCTGGGTCAGAACATTAAAAACACCTACACATTCTCCCTTATCGCAATCGTATTTATAGTTATTGTAGGTATTCTGGTTTCCTATATAATTGTTCGTAAAAAGGGTAAGGTTGCAAACCTTATAGATACACTTATAATGTTCCCTTACGTTATCCCCGGTTCTGTTCTTGGTATCGGACTCATTGTTGCATTTAACCGCAAGCCCATTATCCTTGTCGGTACTTCTGCAATTATGATTATCTCGTATATCGTAAGAAAGCTTCCCTACACGGTGCGTTCCGGTTCTGCATTTTTGTATCAGATGGACCCCTATGTTGAGGAGGCCTCAATAAACCTCGGTGTATCGCCCATGAAAACCTTCTTTACAGTTACATCCAGAATGATGCTGCCGGGTGTAATGTCCGGAGCTGTTTTAAGCTGGATAACCTGTATAAATGAGCTTTCATCCTCCATAATGCTGTACAGCGGAAAAACATCAACAATTTCCGTCGCAATCTATCAGGAGGTAGTCAGAATGAGTGACGGCACCGCCGCCGCTCTTGCAACCATACTTACGGTCACAACAATTATTTCTCTGCTTATTGTCTTTAGGCTTACTAAAGGAAAGGTTAAAATAGTCTGATGATAAAAAATATTGTTTTCGATATGGGCAAGGTCCTCATCCGTTTCGAGCCTGAGCTTTTCATGGAACACGTCGGTGTTGCCGAAGAAGACAGGGAACTTCTGCTCAGAGAGGTTTACCAGTCTCTTGAATGGGCAAGAATGGACAGAGGTTCTCTGACGGATTCAGAAGCAGCCGAAATCATGTGCCGCCGTCTGCCCCAGAGGCTGCACACGCAGGTTCACAGGCTTGTTGACCAGTGGGACAGACCCATACTCCCCGTCGAAGGTATGGCTGAGCTTGTAAAAGAGCTTAAAGATGCCGGATACAGGATATATCTTCTTTCCAATGCAAGTCTCCGTCAGCACGTTTACTGGCCTCGAATCCCCGGCAGCGAATACTTTGACGGAACACTGGTTTCAGCTGACGAAAAGCTCGTAAAGCCTCAGTTTGAAATTTACAGACGGCTCTTTGAAAAATTCTCCCTTCAGCCTGAGCAGTGCCTGTTTATAGATGATTCCCCTATGAATATTGAGGCTTCATTCTGCTGCGGAATGGCAGGGATAGTTTTCCACAATGACGTAAACGAACTTCGGCTGAAGCTCAAAGACTTCGGAATAAAAATTTAGCAAAAAAGCCTGAACCGCAAGCGGTTCAGGCTTTTATTATCGTTTTTCTCAGGCAAGATTTCCTGTTGCGTACATAGAGGCAGTCAGTGCTACAATGGGTGCTGTTTCACAGCGCAGAATACGCTCACCCATAGAGCAGATATGCATACCTGCAATTTTTGCAAGCTTAGCTTCAAACTCCTCGAATCCGCCCTCGGGGCCTGTCATAAGAGCAATGGATTTAACCTCTCTGTTATTATCGAGCACGTCGCTGAGAGCTTCCCGCTCACCGGTCTCATAAAGGAAGATACCTAAATCCTTCTTTACAACCACATCCAGAGCAGCAGTCATATCCTCAAGCCAGCTTACCTGAGGAATAATCCCTCTGCCGGACTGCTTTGCAGCCTCTTCGGAGATTCTCTGCCAGCGTTCCATTTTTCTTTCCATGTTCTGAGGCTTTGCAACGCAGCGTGCAGACTGGAAAAACATAATTTCATCCGCACCTGCTTCTACGGACTTCTGGATAATATAATCCGTCTTGTCGCTGCCCTTGGGAAGCCCGCAGATAACAGCAACCTTTACGCTGGGCTCTGCGGGGCATTTTACTACCTCAACAACCTCAGCCTCCACCTGCTCCTTATCTGCCTTAACAAGTCTGCACTTATAGTCAGTGCCCTGACCGTCGCATATTATCATGTCCTCGCCGGGACGCAGTCTCAGCACTCTCACGTGCTCGGCATCCCTGCCCTTCATTATTGCCATGCCGCCGTTAATATTGGTACCGGCCATAAAAAATCTCGCCATAAATAACACATCCTGCCGTTTATAGTTTAAATATTTTACTCATTATCTCACATCTTTAACCCCTTTGCAATAGGAGCATATAATGAAGATAGAAACTCATTAAGGATGTGGAAAAGCATGGACGAAAAAATGCTTAATAATCTTAAAAACTTCGAAGCCGTATGGAAAAGAGTATCAGGAAACTATACTCCGCCTGAAAAGAAGCCTGCCTTTAAGCTTATGCCCGGCAAAGAAAAGTCGGGGTATGCCATACGCTTTGCTCCGTATAATAAATAGAATTAAAAACTCCGGCAGCTCTTGATTTGCCGGAGTTTTAGTTTATAATCTGGTATATATAAATACAGTATGTAAGGAGAAGCAGCTATGCCCACCACATGGAACCGTTCCCCCGAGGAATTTCATAAAATCTACATAGCCAACACAGACGCCTTTTACCGTATCGGAACAAAAACCGTGGCAAAAGAGTTGGACGAGTTTATCACACACTGCGCTCTTTCTCTATGGAGCAGAGCCGGCGGTATAAATGAGCACCATGTGGAAATGGCAAATCAGATTTATTCCCGTCATCAGCCCCAGCCGCAGTGGCTGTTATGGAATCTCACCCACGCAGTATGCGAAGAAACCGTTTTCCTGCCTCCGGTGTTTTTCTGGAATCTTGCCGAAAGTGATGCCCAGAGAGGCCGTGAAACCTCCCGAACCTTTATCCGTATGCTCACAAATATACTTCTTTACCTTTCCGCAACGGATGATGAGGTAAGCTATGCCGAGGCTGAGTATATAACAGAATGTACCGACAAGCTCAGTGCAATCTGCGATGCCTCCGGCGTAAAAAACACTAAGACTGCTCTCAATGCACTGGATTTTGTCACAAGCTCAGAACCCAGCTTTACAGAAAAGCATACTCCTCAGGTTCAGGCCGACGGTGTCAGCAGCAGCAATGCAGCCGGTCAGGATACCCCTCCGGAGAAGCCGAATTTTGACGAGCTTATGGAACAGCTTAATTCTCTTGTGGGTCTGGACGGTGTCAAAAAAGACGTCAAGAATCTTGTTAATCTTATGAAGGTACGAAAGCTCCGTCAGGAAAACGATCTGCCTGTTCCTCCCATGAGCCTTCACATGGTGTTTACAGGAAATCCCGGCACCGGCAAAACCACAGTTGCACGACTTATAAGCGGACTTTACGCATCTATCGGTGTTTTGAGTAAAGGACAGCTTGTAGAGGTCGACCGCTCCGGTCTTGTAGCCGGCTATGTAGGTCAGACAGCGCTTAAAACTCAGGACGTTATAAAATCCGCTATCGGCGGAGTGCTTTTCATAGATGAGGCATATTCTCTTTCCTCCGGCGGTGAAAATGATTTCGGCCGTGAAGCAATCGAAACCATTCTGAAAGCCATGGAAGATAACCGGGATGATCTTGTGGTGATAGTTGCAGGATATACAGGGCCTATGAAGAAGTTTTTAAGCTCAAACCCCGGTCTTGAATCCCGCTTTAACAAATACTTTGATTTCCCTGATTACGAAGGCAGTCAGCTTATGGAAATATTCCGCATACGCTGCGATAAGAACAGCTACAAGCTTAATGAGGAGGCCGAAAAGGCAGCTGTGGAGCTGTTTAATGAGCTTTACGAAAACAGGGACGAAAACTTCGGAAACGGCCGTGATGTACGAAACATTTTTGAAAACATGATCGTCCGTCAGTCAAACCGTGTCGCCGCAATGGAAAATCCCTCAAAGGAAGACCTTGTAACCGTTCTCCCCGAGGATCTCAGAGAGTCTGAGGAATAAACCGCTCAGTAATCACACATTCAAGCAAAAAACAGCACCCCGTTTGTTACCGGTACAAGCCGATAAAACAGACGGGGTGCTGCTTATTTTTTACAGTTATATTCTATTATTTATATTTAAGCTGGGGCTTATAAAACTCAAAGATAACTGCATCTCTGTCTTTTTCGCTGCTGGGATCATGGGAAGTCCAGCCCACTCTCATAGCACCTAATTTCTCAGACAGTCTTACCATGAAAGGTCTTTTACCAATTTTATATGCTATAAAATTAGGTCTTGCAAGGAAGTTCAGAAGAGTGTTGCTAAGGATAAAGCCCTGAATTTTAGGCATATCCTTATACTCCTCAATGGGTGCTGCCAGCTGACCACGGAGCATCTCTTTTGCATTCTTCTTAAACCATGCAACAATAAAGGGATTAAAGCTTTCTACGCAGACATCACCTTTGTAATTTTTCAAAAGAGCATAGGTCTTTTCGCAAAGTTCTTTATTTCTCTTTCCGTTTTTAAGCTCTACTATCAGCGGGCCTCTGCCGTCAATCACCTCAAGAACCTCAGAGAACAGAGGGATAGTATACTCACTGTCGCAAAGTCTCAGCTCCTGAAGCTCATCCAGAGTCTTTTCATCAACTCTGGAATCCACTCCGCAGACACGGTTCAGGGTATCGTCGTGGAATACGACCACATATCCATCTTTTGAAAGCTGTACATCCAGCTCAATTCCGTAGCCTGCCTCAGAAGCGAGTCTGAATGCCTCGAGAGAATTTTCGGGTACAGACTTATCTCTGGTGTGCAGTCCTCTATGGGCAAAATTCTTGCCCCAGAAGGGGAATTTCTGCAGCTCAGTGGGTTTTTTAGGTGCTGCAATAAGTACAGGTAAAGCTGCGGTTGCAGCTGCAGCGGCTGCAACGATAAGTTTAGTTTTATTATTCATCGCTTATCTCCTTTCGATAAGGAAATTATCAGCTGTCAAGAGCTTCCAGTCCTTTTGTATTGGGAACCTTTACAGCGTGGACATTCTTAACAAGAATTGTAAATACGATGCAGCTCAGGGTAATGAGAATGGTAGCATATATAGGCAGAGCTCTCCATGCACCGGTTGCATTGAAAACAAAACCAAGAAGAATAGGTGTTACAGTCTGAGCGGACATACTTGCGGAATAGTAATATCCGGTAAACTTTCCGATTTTCTTTGAAGAACAAAGCTCCACAACCATGGGGAAGGAGCAGTTATGTACAAGAGCCATACCGAAGCCCTTTATAGCCCATACAACATAGAGCAGTGTGGGGAATGCAAACTCGCCGTGCTCGCCTACAACCTTGCCGCTGGGGCCTACCATGCACATAATCATAAGACCTACACAGCTTACGATAAGACCGATGGAAATTGTCCACTTACGGCCGATTTTATCTGCAATTGCGCCTGCGGTTGCAAAACCTACCATAGAAGCTATACCGCCGATAATGGTCAGGAACATGGTTGCGCTGGAGACGGAGTTCATGTAGTAGATAACATAGTTTCCGATATAGGTGCCGATGGAGTTATCTGCCATAAACCAGAGGAATTCAGCTGCAAGAATTGCAAGAAGCATATTCTTGTTAGCCTTGGACATGGGCTTGTCGTCATCAATAGGAGTTTCGACAGCAGCAAGCTTTTCGCCCAGTTCCATTTCTTCTTTAACTTCCTCTGCAATTTTGTTCTCCTTAACAGTGAAGAACAGAACCAGAGCGGATATAACCATAAGAATAGATGCCACAATGAAGGGGATCTCGATTATCCACATATTTCTTGCTGCATCGGGAGCATTGATGTAATCGCTGAGCTTGAGGAAGATACCCAGAACAGTGGCAGAAGCACCGCCCAGATAGCCCATTATATTGATTATTCCGTTTGCCTTTGCACGCAGAGGCTTGGGAGTGATATCAGGCATGAGAGCGACAGCAGGATTGCGGTACATCATCATAAAAATAAGTGTAACCGCCATCATTATAACCATGCCTACCATATTATTATAATGGAAGAAAAGGGGGATAAAGGGGAATGCAACTGCAACCACAAAAGTACCGGTCATGATGTAAGGCATACGCTTACCGATAGGAGACTTGGTTTTATCAGAAAGGTTTCCGAAAAGGGGAAGCAGAAGCAGGGCTGCGAAGTTATCGCAGGCCATTATTATACCGACAATCCACTGAACATTCAGGATCTTTGAAGGATCGCCTGCTTTAAGTTCAGCAGAGGAAAGGCCGTACATTTTTCTTGCGAAAATGTCTGTCAGGAAGGTGGGACACCAGGAGTCATACACCTGCCACAAAAGCAGAATACCGAAAAAGGCGAAGCCTATAAGGCTTGTTCTGCGGTAATTCAGCTTAAGGCCGGAATTAAGGTTTGCATTGTTTTCTTTTTTCATTAAGGACCTCCGTTTTTGCATGAATCATGCGTTTTTCCATTTGTGCAATAGATTTATTTTATACCATGGAAGTACTTTTGTAAATATACATTACTTTCGTTGTGATGTACTCGAATAAGACATAAAAGCAGAAAACCCTGACATATGTCAGGGTTTTCGTCATTTAAGGAGTTTTATTTCTGCTCGGCAAGATAGATTCCCGCACGGCTTTGTATACTTTTAACCGTATCTTCAAGACTGCTCTGGTCGGCAAAATATTTTGCAGCTTCTTCATTTATAATATCGTCTACAATGCTTCCCCGCTGCATGGAGCTGCACTGTGCGAAGGCCTCTTCGGATCTTTTTGCATCAATCTCCACGGTATCGGGAACTGCCGCATAGCGTTTATTCAACAAATTATTCTCCAATGCGGACTTCATAACGGGGTAGCCGAAGCTTCCTATTGTTCCGTTTTGCAGCGCAGGAGAGAGCAGAATTTTAATAAACTCCCAGGCCGCTTCCTTATTTTCGCTGGCCTTGGGAATAGAGAAGTTGCCGGAGGTATTTATAAGCACGGTTCTGGGACCATCTGCACCGGGAAAGCCCATGTATACATAGTCATCATTATTGTGATCCTCCCTGAAAAACCGAGGTACATTATGTGCCCCCTGTCCGCTGTAAAATACATAGGATTCGGCGGTTTCCTTTGCCCCTTCCTTGCACAGCTGAAGCCATTTTCCGAAGTCGGAATCTTCAAAATTGCAGGTACCCTCAGAAAAATCAACATACTCTGTGCTTATAAAGCCCTTAATAGAATCGAGTATGCTTTCACTGGTATTTGAGTAAAAGAGACTTACATCATCCGGAAGTTCACTGTTCATTTGAAGAAGCGCATCAACGCTCCAATCCTCCATACTGTCCGCAAGGTCCTTGGGTACCGTTATATTGGAAAAGCCCACACTCACCGGCATACCGTAAAGATGTCCGTCTCTTCCGGCACTTTCAAGGATGCCCGGCGCAAAGGATTCACGGGATATGGTATCGTCGTTATCAATATAGGGCATAAGGTCTTCAAACAGAGAATCATTAACCATTATGTGTTTAAAAACGCTCTCCCTGTCCACACTGCTTCCTATATAAAATACATCCGGAAATTCTCCTGAGGCAAGCTCCGTGAGCACAAGGGCGGGATTATCATAGGGGTACATTTTGACCTCAACCCTGTACTCGGGATTTGTGAGGTTGAATCTGCTTACGGCCTCACTGAAATATGTGGTGCCAACACCCTCTGCGCAGGATACAAGCAGAGTCTTTTTCTCAACCTTATCCTGTTTTGAAACCTCACACAGCATTCCTGTATACGCATCGGTGATAAAGATTTTTCCGTCAGAGCTGACTGCCGTGCTCCCCGGAGTGCCTGCGAACTCGTAGCCGATATCTTTCCATGTAAAGAGCGGCTCCACCTCTCCTGTCTCCGTATTAAGCTTTGAGACAGAATCCTGAGTCACTATGTAGCCTCCGTTTTCACTGGCGCAGGATGCCACTTCTATCCAGGGATGTTCTCCTGAAAGATCAAACTTTGTGTCCTTTATATCGCAGACCTTTTTAAGTGTACAGCTTCCGTCTGTAATTTCATACAGCGTTCCGGTCTTATAATCGTCGCTTATATCCTGTGCATAGAGTTTGCCGTCTGCCTTTAGGATGCTTTCAATGCTGTGGTTGTCGGAATGGGCCGGCACCGTGCCGTCGGGAGAAAGTGTCATAAGGCCGTCATAGGATATGCCCGCTATTAAATCTCCCACAGCAAAAATCCCGCCGAAGGACGGCATTTCTATGCCTTCAATCTCGGCATTTTCCAGAAGCTCACAGCTTTCCCGGTCGAAGGCAGCAATCATGGTATCAAACTCGGGGAATTCATTTACCATTCGCATGATATCGTATACGGCATAGACCCTGTCTCCCGAAGGTGTGAACGCAATAAGATCCATTGATTCATCTTCGCCCGGTTCCTCAAGCTCATACTTTTTATATGTTCCGTCGGCAAGATTCTTGGAATAGAGGAGTATCTGCCTGTCATTACTGTATCCCGCAATAAAAAGCTCTCCGCCGTCTGTTTCCACTTTGGAGGCCTTCGTCATATTTTCCGGAAGCTCAACAAGGGATACAGTGTATACCTTTTCACCATCTGCCGCTGTCTGCTCCGCATCCGGCGTTTCCGACTCCTCGGGTGCTTTTGCCTCTTCTGCACCGCAGGCAGCAAAAGACATTGCCATGCTCAGTATCAAAACCAGCGTCATAATTCTTTTTAATCTGTTTTTCATGTTTTCCTTCCTTTCATCAAAAGTTTGCGCTGTTACATTATAAATAACGTATAAAACCGTAAAAAAGTCACACTATTTTTTATTATGACCGAATTATAATCCGCTCTTGTATCGCTTCTGCATATTATTTGTATCGATTTTGTATAATTTCTTGGAAATTCATACTTTTTTCTTATATTTCCAAAATGTTAACTTTAAAAAGCAGATGGCTAAGCTATTGACAAAGAAGGTAACGGGGTGTATATTAGCACTCGAGCGTTAGGAGTGCCAACAGTCTGGCCTCAAGAGTGCTAATACGACAGTGCAGGTATTAAAATGGAAATAAGTGATCGAAAAAAGAAAATACTTGCGGCAGTTGTGGATGAATACATTCACACAGCTGAGCCGGTGGGCAGTAAGGTTATTGCCCAGAATGCAGGTCTCGGCTGTTCCTCAGCCACCATCAGAAATGAACTGGCTGAGCTTGTCAACATGGGCTATCTCGAACAGCCCCACACCTCAGCCGGACGTGTTCCCACACCTATGGGATACAGGATGTATGTAAACGAGCTTATGGAAAAGCAGAAGTTTTCCATTGAAGAAACCGAAGATTTAAACCGCCGTTTAAATCAGAAGATTCAGGAGCTTGATGACACCATTTCCGATGTAAGCAAGCTTGCCTCTCAGCTCACAAATTATCCGGCTCTTGCCTTCACCGCTCAGCAGGCTCCCACAATAAAGCGTTTCGACCTAATTTATGTGGATGCCAATACATTTATAATTGTTGTAATGCTCAGCGGCAACTCTGTTAAGAGCAAGCTGGTTCACCTGCCTATTTCTGTTGATCAGAACATGGTTCAGCGGCTTTCCTCCCTGTTTAATTCAGGCTTCACCAATATAACAGAGGATGAAATCACTCCGAACCTTATAAACTCCACTGAGCGTGCAGCAGATGACACCATGGGTCTTACATCTGTTATTTCAGCTTTTGCCATTGAGGTTCTGAAAGAGGCAAACACCCCCACAACAAGTGTGTCCGGTACGAACAGGCTTTTGAATCTTCCTGAATACAGAGACCCTGATAAAGCCCATAATATAATAAACTACCTTTCCGGCGGAGATTATATGCTCCCCCCTTCAGGCACCATGCAGGGTGATGACGAGGTCAGAGTTCTGATAGGTCCGGAAAACGTAGCAGAAGAACTTAAAGATTCAAGCGTTGTGCTTGCAAGCTATGATGCAGGTGACAACACACGGGGACTTATCGGTATAGTAGGTCCCACCAGAATGGACTATTCAGCCGTGGCGGCAAAATTAAGCTTCCTTGCTGCCGGGCTTTCCCGCAGACTGGGCGGCGGAGAGGCTCCGCCCGAAGGTATGCACAATAAGCTTATAATCAAGGGAGATGATCCGAATGAGCACAGATAAAAAAGAAACTGCTCCTCAGGCTGAGGAGGAAGTAAAAGCCGAAGAAGTTAGCACTTCCGAAGAGACAAAGACTGACGACAAGAAAAACGGCAAGAAATGCTCCAAGAAAAAGGAAGACAAGCCGGTTGAAGAGAAGAAAGAAGAAACAAAGCCTTCTCAGGCAGATGAAATAGCTGCCCTTAATGATAAGTATCTCAGACTTTATGCCGAGTATGACAATTTCCGCCGCCGCAGCGCAAAGGAAAAAACCGAGCTTTACGGAGACATTAAGGCAAACACCGTTAAATCCTTCCTTCCTGTTTACGATAATCTGGAAAGAGCATTAAAACAGGAAACTCAGGACGAGGCCTATGCCAAGGGCGTGGAAATGATTATGACCCAGTTCTTAAAGACTCTTGAGAGTCTGGGTGTCAGCGCAATCGCCGATGTCGGTGAAAAGTTCGACCCCAATCTTCACAACGCAGTAATGCACATAGATGATGAGGAAAAGGGCGAAAACGAAATCGTTGAAGTCTTCCAGAAGGGCTTCAAGCTGGAGGAAAAGGTAATCCGCTTCTCCATGGTAAAAGTTGCAAACTAAAGTGCAGGATGCACGGGTTTGATATATATTTAAGTTAGTAAATTCAATCTCATATACTGGAGGAAAATACAATGGGTAAAATAATAGGTATAGATCTTGGTACAACAAACAGCTGCGTAGCCGTCATGGAAGGCGGCGAGACCGTAGTTATCCCCAACGCTGAAGGCGCACGTACTACTCCTTCCGTCGTTGCATTTGCAAAGACCGGCGAGCGTATGGTAGGTCAGGTTGCAAAGCGTCAGGCAATTACCAACCCCGATCGCACCATCACTTCCATTAAGCGTGAAATGGGTACTGATTATAAAGTTACTATCGGCGATAAGTCCTACACTCCTCAGGAGCTGAGCGCTATGATTCTGCAGAAGCTGAAAGCAGATGCAGAGGCATATCTGGGCCAGACTGTCAGCGAGGCAGTTATCACCGTTCCTGCTTACTTCACCGACGCTCAGCGTCAGGCAACCAAGGATGCAGGTAAGATTGCAGGTCTTGAAGTAAAGCGTATCATCAACGAGCCTACCGCAGCAGCTCTTGCTTACGGTCTGGATAAGGAAAACGATCAGAAGATCATGGTATACGACCTCGGCGGCGGTACCTTCGATGTATCTGTTCTGGAAATCGGCGACGGCGTTATTGATGTTCTGGCAACTGCCGGTAACAACCGTCTGGGCGGCGATGACTTCGATGCCTGCATCACCAATTATCTGGTTGAAGAATTCAAGAAGGCAGAGGGCGTAGACCTGAGCACCGATAAGGTTGCTATGCAGAGACTGCGTGAGGCTGCTGAGAAGGCAAAGGTTGAGCTGTCCGGTGTTACCACCTCCAACATTAACCTGCCTTACATCACTGCTGATGCTACCGGCCCCAAGCACCTTGACATCACTCTTACCAGAGCTAAGTTCAATGAGCTCACTCATCATCTTGTTGAAAAGACCATGGGTCCTGTCCGTCAGGCTCTGTCCGACTCCGGTCTCCAGCCCAGCGACATCACCAAGGTTCTGCTGGTCGGCGGTTCCAGCCGTATCCCCGCAGTTCAGGAAATGGTTAAGTCCATTGTCGGTAAGGAAGGCTTCAAGGGCATCAACCCCGATGAGTGCGTTGCAATGGGCGCTTCCATTCAGGGCGGCGTTATGTCCGGCGATGTTGAAGGCATCGTTCTGGTCGATGTAACTCCTCTGTCTCTGGGTATCGAAACTCTGGGCGGTGTATGCACCAAGCTCATCGAGCGCAACACTTCCATTCCTACCCGTAAGAGTCAGGTATTCTCTACTGCTGCTGATAACCAGACTTCCGTTGAAGTCAATGTTCTTCAGGGCGAGCGTGAGATGGCTGCTTACAACAAGAGCCTCGGCCGCTTCCATCTGGACGGCATTGCTCCTGCACGCCGTGGTGTTCCTCAGATCGAAGTTTCCTTCGATATCGATGCCAACGGTATCGTAAACGTATCCGCTAAGGATTTAGGCACCGGCAAGGAGCAGCACATCACCATCACCGCTTCCTCCAATATGTCCAAGGAAGACATCGACAAGGCTGTTAAGGAAGCTGAGATGTACGCTGCAGAAGATGCAAAGCGCAAAGAAGAAGTTGACGTCCGCAACCAGGGTGATCAGATGGTATACCAGACTGAAAAGACTCTCGCAGAAATGGGCGATAAGATTGACGCTGCCGACAAGAGCGAAGTAGAAGCAAAGCTCTCTGCATTAAAGACCGCTCTCACCGGCACCGATACCGCTGCTATTAAGAGCGCTACCGAAGAGCTGACTCAGGCCTTCTACAAGATTTCCGAAAAGATGTATCAGGCACAGGGCGGACAGCCCGGTCAGGGTGCAGGTTTTGATCCCAGCCAGGCACAGGGCGGACAGCCCGGCGGCAACGCAGGCGGTCAGGACTACTACGACGCCGACTACACCGTAGTCGATGACGACAACAAGTAATCCAAATCTTTCATATAACTCCCGAACATTGAGGCGAGGAAAATTTCCCCGCCTCAATGGTGCGTAATCCGGGAGTAGAGAGGAGCGCTGTATGGCAGATAAAAGAGACTATTATGAGGTTCTTGGCGTAGATAAAAGCGCCACAGCCGATGAAATAAAAAAAGCATATCGTAAAATAACCAAGGCAAACCATCCTGATTTGCATCCCGGAGACAAAGAATGTGAGGAGCGCTTTAAAGAAGCCAACGAAGCCTACGAAGTTCTCTCCGATGAAGAAAAGCGTAAAAAGTACGATCAGTTCGGCCACGCAGCCTTCGATCCCAATGCCGGTTACGGTGGTGGATTCGGCGGATTCGGCGGTTTTGACGGTTTCGGTGATATAGGTGATATCTTCGGTGATATCTTTGGATTCGGCGGAAGCCGTACCAAATCCCGCAACCCCAATGCACCCCGTAAGGGCGAAAACCTCAGAGCAACTGTTACTATCAGTTTTGAAGAGGCTGCATTCGGCTGTGAAAAAGAGGTCAGCGTTCAGAGAGTCGAGACCTGTTCTGAATGTAAGGGCACAGGCTGTGCTCCCGGCACAACTGCTGAGATATGCCCTGATTGTAAGGGTTCCGGTACTGTCCGTACCACTCAGCGTACTCCCTTCGGCATGGCTCAGTCCACCGGTCCCTGCCAGAAATGCCATGGTTCAGGTAAAATCATTCATCAGCCCTGTAAAACCTGCCGCGGCTTAGGTAAAGTCCGCAGACAGACAAGACTGAAGGTTAAAATCCCCGCCGGTATTGATAACGGTCAGACCATTTCCGTTACCGGCAAGGGCAATGACGGTATAAACGGCGGCGCAAACGGCGATCTGCTGGTCACTGTCATGGTAAAGACTCACGAGAGATTTGAACGTGAAGGTACATCCGTGCTTCTTGAACAGGAGATAAGCTTCGCTCAGGCTGCTCTGGGTGCTGAAATTGAAGTACCCACTCTCGACGGCAAGGTCAAGCTTACCATTCCCGAAGGTACACAGCCCGGCGCAGTATTCAGACTCCGTGGCAAGGGTATTCCCTTCCTCAGAGGCGGCGGACGCGGCGATCAGTTCGTTTCTGTAAATGTAGTTGTTCCTAAAACAATGACATCCGCTCAGAAGGAAAAGCTTCGTGAATATGCCGTTGCAATGGGCGACAGCAGTGTTGCTCCTAAAGCCGGCATCTTCGGCAAACATAAAAAGTAAAAATTAAAAGACTTCGGTTTTTCCGAAGTCTTTTTTTATGGCATTTAAGTCGGCTTTTATGGCAATTTAAGTCATCCGATTGAAGTTACTATACCTATATGATATAGTCGGAATATAACAACTCCGCTTTTACGGAGAATAACGAAAGGATTACAGCCATGTGGATGATATTAGGTGCTGCGGCAATCATTACTGCATTATTAAACTTAGTATGGTATTCTAAAAATAAAGATGCCAAGTGGTTTCGGTATCTCAGTTTATCCCTGACGGCCTTAACTCTCTGTGAGTTTTACTCCACAGATGCAAAATGGGTTTTAAATGAAGACTGGGCGGCACTCATGGATGTTGTGCCTACTATGTCTAAAACCTTATGGGGACTTACGTTCGCCTCCATACTTATTAACAGCGTCTCCCTGTTTAATAAAGACGGTAAATAAATTCAGGCTATAAAAAAAGACTTCGGAAATTCTCCGAAGTCTTTTTTGTAATTAAAATGATTAGTAGGCTACGCCCCAGTAAATCATGTGCTTTGCAGGCTTGCCGCAGACAGGGCAGACATCGTCGATGTGCTCCTGCTTGTAGGGGATGCAGCGGGAGGACATTCCTGCCTTCTCCTTCATAGCAAGCTCGCATTCAAGGTCACCGCACCACATGGTCTTGATGAAGCCGCCGTTTTTCTCCTGCAGCTCCTTGGCTTCCTCAAGGGAGTGAGCCTCGTAGGTATGGTCATCCATGTTCTTCTTTGCCTTGGCGTAAAGGCCCTTCTGAACCTCGTCCAGAAGCTGAGGAACAATCTGAGCAGCCTCTGCAATGTTAATGGAGGTCTTTTCACGGTTATCACGGCGGACAGCCATAAATACACCGTTCTCGATATCTCTGGGTCCGATCTCAAGTCTGAGAGGAACACCCTTCATTTCATACTGAGCGCACTTCCAGCCGAGGCTGTTGTCGCTTATATCAATCTTTGCTCTGATACCTGCTGCCTTCAGGCTCTCGTAGAGGGCGGTAGCAGCCTCTACAACGCCTTCCTTATGCTGAGCAACAGGAACTACAACTACCTGAACAGGGGCGATTGCAGGAGGAAGAACAAGGCCGTTGTTATCGCCGTGAGTCATGATAACGCCGCCGATAATACGGGTGGAAAGGCCCCATGAAGTCTGGAAGGGGTATTTCTGCTTGTTGTCCTTATCGGTGAAGGTAATATCGAACTGTCTTGCAAAGCCGTCGCCGAAGTAATGGCTTGTACCGGACTGGAGAGCCTTCTTATCGTGCATCATGCACTCGATGGTGTAGGTATTCTCTGCGCCTGCAAACTTCTCCTTCTGGGTCTTTACGCCACGGATAACGGGCATTGCCAGATAGTTTTCGCACAGGTCTGCATAAACCTCAAGCTGATGCTTGGTTTCTGCTTCTGCTTCCTCAGCGGTAGCATGAAGAGTATGGCCCTCCTGCCAGAGGAATTCTCTTCCACGCAGGAAAGGACGGGTGGTTTTCTCCCAGCGGAGAACAGAGCACCACTGGTTATATTTCATAGGCAGATCACGCCATGAGTGAACAATATGACTCCAATGGTCGCAGAAAAGGGTCTCGGATGTAGGACGGATGCAGAGCTTTTCAGGCAGCTCCTCGCTGCCGCCCATGGTTACCCATGCGCACTCAGGTGCAAAGCCCTCAACATGATCCTTCTCCTTCTGGAGAAGGCTCTCGGGAATAAGCATAGGCATGGAGACATTTTCATGTCCGTCACGCTTGAACATTTTGTCAAGAATACTCTGGATATTTTCCCAGATAGCATAACCGTAGGGGCGCAGAATGTAGCAGCCCTTTACGCCGGAATAGTCAACCAGCTCTGCCTTGGTGCAGATGTCTGTAAACCACTGAGCAAAGTCAACCTCCATGTCGGTTATCTGCTCAACCTTTTTTTCTTTTGCCATAATAAATACCTCTCATTTCGCCAGAGCCCTTGCTCCGTCGTATTTGACGGCATTTTGCCGTAATTCAATATATTATCGTTCCTAACACACCTTGTCAATAGCAAAAGGGGGCTTTGTAAGCAAAATGTCTTGACCTGCAAGCCCAATCCCGTTATAATGCTTATGACAATCAGGACTAATAAAATCGGAGGTGACCGATATCAATAAGCAGAAGTTTCTAAACGAGCTGAGCAAGCTGCTCACCTTTATGTACGAAGAAGACAGACAGCTGGCTCTCGATATGTACAGCAGGGCTTTTGACAATGCAGAAGATGCTCAGGCGCTCATTTCAGATCTTGCCTCTCCTACACGTCAGGCTGTTATAATCGCAAGAGCCTATAACGCAAAAGAGCGCAAGCTGCAGATTCACGCTCAGTCCAGAGCTGAGGGTGATATTGATTCTCAGTCCGGAGAGATTCCGGGATTTGTACAGGCAATTCAGGAGATTTTGCCTTCAGCTGTTTATTCCGAAACTGATTTTGTCGAAGACGGTCAGATTTCTCTTTTCGGTGAAAACGCATCAGAAACCGTGGAAGCCGATGCAGAAGCTGTGTCCGATAGTGATGCAGATAATACCGAAGCTGTTCAGGAGGATGTGCCCGCAGTTTCCGAGGCAGAAGAGGATGTTTCCTCTGCTGTTCAGGCTGAGCCTTCCGAAGCTGTAAGCGCTGAAGAAGCTGTTTCTGAAGCAGAAATCGACGAAGAGAAGTCCGAAGCAGAGTCTCACAAAGAGAATATCGTTCCCGCTTCACCTGAGTCCGCAGATGAAGAGGCTGTTGAGCATCTCGACAGTATTGAAAATCATCAGGACGACCAAGACGAAGAAGATGATGATGAAGACGATGAGGATGAGGACGACGAGGATGACGACTATTCCTACGGTGAAACCGTCTATAAAGCCAACATCCCGCTCTTAATACTCTTTGCAATATTTGCAATTCCGATTACACTTCTGGGCATTGCAGTACTGCTCATTCCTACTGCACTGTGTCTTGTTATTGCCTGTGCCGCAATTTACGCCGGTTCAGCCATTCTGGTTGCAACATTCAGCGGCTTTGCGGTTTTCGCAGACATTATGGTTATGCTCGGTCTTGCCCTTATAGTTCTTTCTCTTGGCCTGCTGTTCTTATGGATGTTTATATGGTTCATCGGCGGTGCCATGGCAAATCTTGTCCGCTCTGTTATTGCGCTCGGACACAAATGGTGCTATAAGGAGGTGTCTGCCCTATGAAAAAAGCATGGCGTATTATCATTACCATTACCCTAATTGTCATTCTTCTTGGTGCCATATTCATAGGTGTCGGACTTATAACCGGTGCTGATACCGAGAGAATGTTCTCGGTTCTGGATAATCGTTACAATCTTCAGGAATGGATTGAGTACATTCTCGAAGTACAGGATATTGTCTGGTCTGTATTTTCCTCAGACGCTCCTGTTTCTTCCGATGCACTTGTAATGGGTGTCGGCTGAATTAAATATTTACTCCCTCTTTTATAAGAGGGAGTTTTTTTATCGGCTTTTCCACAGCCTTATTATTTTCTTTTCCTGAAGCTGCTGCACAAGAGAAAACAGCAGCGGGAAAAGCAGCATTCCGCCTACTCCGCAGACCTTCCAGCCTATATAAACAGCTGCCAGAGATGTCAGAGGATTTAACCCTATCTCATCGCCTGTGAGCTTTGCCTGTGCGCAGCTCCGCACAAGATTAACCATTCCCCAGCACACCAAAAAGCCTATTCCCCTGCTGTAATCACCCAGTATAAACGAATACAGCGCCCATGGAACCAGCACTATGCCTGTTCCGAAAACAGGCAGTGCATCAATAAGCGCCGTAATTGCAGCGACCGCTCCGGCGTTTTCCACATCCAGCAGATAAAACGTAATAAGCAGCTGGAAAAAGCTCATTGCCATAAGTATGAGCTGGGCTCTGAAAAATCCCCCAAGACTGCTCTTGAATTCCTCTCTTATCCCCCGCATCTTATGTCTCATGCCCTGCGGCAGCTGCATAAGCAGAAAACCCGTCGTATCAGGATATGTCGCAGAAATAAAATAGGTTCCCAGTCCTGCGGTAACCGTAAAAAGCAGAATATTGGGGCTTTTCTGGGCTGCTCTTCCCAGAAAGTCCAGAAGATGCTGGGAAGCAAGCGCCGGAAGCCGGTACAGTACATTCAGCAGAGATTCCATTGCCGATTTCATGTACTGCTCCACAGAGTCAGGTACAGCAGTGCTTATGCTGAATGCCTTCTTTTCCAGATTTTCTATCCCCTCCCCTATCGCCATCATAAGCTGCGGACTTTTTTTAACGAAATCCGCTGCCGCAGATATACATTTGGAGCTTAGCAGAAACAGCAGAACCGCCATTACTGCAAGTGTGCCTAAGCTGAGTATTCCTGCTGCCGCCCCTCTTTTAAAGCCTTTAGCGGTAAGATATCTAACTGCCGGCTCAAGAATAGCCGCCAGAATAAGCGCCAGTATAAAAGGCGCAGTCCACGGCAGAAGAAATCTGACCGCAATCCAGATTCCGCCTACAACAACCGCTCCGTAAAGAAGCAGGATAAAACATTTTTCCAGTCTCTGCTGCAAATTTTCGCCTCCTCGCTATATAACTTTTAGCCATATAAGCGGAGGATTATTCAGTAATGTAACCATTACGCCTGTTTTTGTATAGAATGGTTTGACCGCAGTTGCAGTACTGGAGGAATATTGATGCTAATCGTGCAGAAATTCGGCGGAAGCTCCCTTGCCGATTTTGATAGAATGCGCCGGGTCGCTCAGATAATTCTTGATGCCCGGCACAGGGAGCAGCAGGTGCTGGCAGTAGTCTCTGCCGCCGGCGATACAACAGATGAGCTGAGTATGAATGCACAAAGGATCAGCGCCAGCCCTGAACCCCGTGAACTGGATGCGCTTTTATCTACCGGTGAACAGCAGTCTGCCGCATATCTGGCAATGCTGCTCAGAAGTCTCGGGGCAGAGGCTGTATCACTTACCGGCTGGCAGGCCGGTATTTTAACCGGAAGCACCTTCGGCAATGCTGAAATAAAAAAGATTTTCCCTAAAAAAATCAAAGCCGCCCTCAGCAAAGGGCAGATTATCATAGTTTCCGGTTTTCAGGGTGTTACTTCCCACGGCGATATCAGCACCCTTGGCCGTGGCGGCTCCGATACATCCGCGGTGGCTCTTGCTTCTGCACTTGCCGCCGATGAATGCAGGATATATACAGATGTAAACGGCATTTATACCGCAGACCCAAGACTTATCCCCAATGCGGAATTTATAGATAAAATCGACTATCGTGATATGCTGTCTCTTGCCCGCTCAGGGTCGCAGGTGTTAAAGGCCGAGTCTGTAAAGCTTGCAATGGATGACTCTGTAAAGCTCCGACTGTTATCAAGCTTCGAGCATTCAAAAGGCTCCCTGCTCTGTATGCTTCCAGATGAGGAAAGGCCGGATTTTGCAGGCGTTACCCGTGATACACAGACCTCAACGGTAAGTGCAGTCGGGAAAAAAGCTTCTCCCGAAACCCTTTCCCTGCTTTTGGATGCGCTTAGAAACGCCGGTTTTTCGGTAAGTTCCGGATGCGTAAATGATAACTGTATCTCATTAAAGGTCGCCCGGGAGCAGCTGGTTGACGCAATGGAGCTTACTCACTCATTTCTTATAAAATAGCAAAAAACGGTATTGCCCCTCGGGGCAATACCGTTTTCATTACTCTTCCACTTTTTCTTTTTCTATAATAACTCTGTTGCCGCGTATAGAAAGTCTGTCAGAGCAATAGAGAGAAACTGCATCTGTCAGCAGCTTCCACTCGCACTCCTCCATAACACGCTGTTTCAGGCTTTCAGGGCTGTCATCAGGCTCAACGGCAATGGCTTTCTGGAGGATAATGTTTCCAACTCTTCCGTCACCGTCGGCAAAATACGCCGTAGCGCCGGTAACCTTGATGCCCCTTTCAATAACACGGCAGCATATATCCCCTTTTTCATCCTCGAAGGCAGGATAGAGCGCCGGATATGTACCTATTATGTGATTTTTAAACTGATAAGGCACAACACCCAAAGGTTCAGTATAGCCTGCAAGAATGACCAGTTCTATATCCATATCCTTGAGCTTATTTGCAACAGCCATGCTGTGGCTTGTCATATTCGGGAAAAGCTCCGGGTCCACAACATATGCGGGCACACCGGCACTTAAAGCTCTCTGCATGGCGTAGGCACCCTTTTTGGAGGAGATAACCGCCACAAGCTCAAAATTAGGTATTTCTTTAAAATACATAGAATCCAGAATTGCCTGAAGTTCGGTACCGTCACCTGATACCAGAGCAGCCGCTCTGACCATAGTCTAAAATCCCCCGCTTTCCGCAGACTTTTACTTTCCGTCCGCTTGCCTTTCTTTAAAAAGCTTGTACATTACAACAAATCAAGTTATAATGTGATTTATTATGAATTATTATACTGTATCTGACCATTTCGGTCAAGGTTTGGAGGCAGAGTTATGACGGAAATTTATCTCATTCGACACGCACAGGCTGAAGGCAATGTTTACCGCATGATGCAGGGCCACTGGGACGGCGATGTAACTGACATGGGTATGCGGCAGATTGACGCTCTGGCAGAGCGCTTCAGAAACATAGCTGTTGATGCGGTCTATGCAAGTGACCTTTACAGAACCCGTCTCACTGCATCCGCCATAACCCGCTATCATGACATTCCCCTCAACACGAGGCAGGATCTGCGGGAGATAAATGTAGGCCCGTGGGAAACAAAATTCTTCGGAAACGTAATTCATGACGAACCCGAAAAGGCATATAATTTTATGTACGCTCAGGAGAAGTGGTATAAAGAGGGTGCAGAAACATACATGGAAGTACGGGACAGAGTTTATCCCGCTCTTGTGGATATTGCTCAGAAGCACCCCGACCAGAAGGTTGTAGTTGTAAGTCACGGTGTATCCATACGCTGTGCACTTTCAAAAATCAGCGGCATCAGCCTTAATGATGTTGAAAAACTTCCCATATGCAGAAATACCGCTGTTTCCAAGCTCACATGGGACGGCAGCCGGTTCAGCGTTGATTACCTCAACGATTACTCTCACATTCTTCCGCTGGGCGAAAGCGCCTGGGCTTCCACAAAAGATTTGCGGGACGAGGCCATAAATCCCGCCCAGTGCAGTGACTATTATATGGGCTGCTATGAGGATGCATGGAGAGCCGCTCACGGAAACACTCACGGCTTTGACGGCCCCGCATATCTGAACATTGCCATTGATCATTATAAAAACGACTCCTCCTCTGTACAGTGCATTTATGATGCAGATGAGCCTGTCGGTCTTATTGATATGGATGTAAACCGTGGTGCAGCAGACGGCTTCGGCTGGATAAGCCTGCTGTATCTGAAGGAAGAGTACAGAAATAAAGGTTACGGAATCCAGCTTCTCGCAAGACCTATGTTTAAATATACTTCTCTTGGACGCAAAGCCCTGAGACTGCACGTGGCTGAGGACAACGTGGCAGCTATTGCATTTTACAAAAAATACGGTTTCAAAACCGTCCGCACCGACGGCGGCAGATTGCTTTTAATGGAAAAGAAACTGGGAGGGTTCCGAAATGAGGAATAAGCCTGCCAGAATCAAGCGGCTCGATATTGAACCGGGGCGTAGAATTCTGGTTATTGCTGACATTCATGCAAATATTCCATATTTTCACGGAGTCTTGAAAGAGGCCCGCTTTACAGACAACGATGTTCTGATAATTGACGGCGACTTTCTGGAAAAGGGTGCCGACAGCATAAATACCCTGCGTATAATCATGGAGCTGTGCAAACGTGGCAACTGCCATGTTGTATGCGGCAACTGTGATGACTGGGCAGGCATATATGATCCCGACCGCAGCGAGGATGCAGACGATCATCTTATGCAGTATGTTTTGTGGAAAAAGTGCGGAATTATCTGGGATATGCTCAACCTTTGCGGCATTGATCCATTTGAAATCGAGAGTTTTTCCACAATCAAGGGTATACTGAAGGAAAACTTCGGCCCGGAATTTGAATTTCTCGCAAATCTTCCCCACGCTATCGAAACTGATAACTTTATTTTTGTCCATGCGGGTATGACCCCCGGAAAGCCCCTTTCACAGCAGACCTCTGACGAGCTGGATCGCTGTGACGGGCTTCTGAACAGAGACTGGAGCTTCGATAAATGGCTCATAGTAGGCCACTGGCCCGTCATGCTCTACGGCAAGGATACCGTGTGTGCAAATCCTATAATTGACCGTGAAAAAAAGATTGTAAGCATCGACGGCGGCTGCGTCTTAAAAGATGACGGTCAGCTTAACTGCCTTATTATTCCTGACAGAGACAGCGAGGACTTCGGCTTTGCCGCATATGATCCTTTCCCTGTGAAAACCGTTTTAAACGATCAGGCGGAGGGCAGTCAGTCCTACTATATCCGCTGGGGGGACAGCCATGTACAGGTATTAGAGCGAGGCAAGGAGTTTTCCCGCTGCCGCCATGTGCGTACAGGCTATGAAATGGATATTCTTACAAAATACCTGTTCTGCGACGGGGAGTTTACCGACTGCAACGACTGCACCGATTACATACTCCCGCTCAAAGCAGGCGATAAGGTTCGGGTTGTTGAAACCTGTTCAAGAGGATATTTTGTGAAGCACAACGGTACTTCCGGCTGGTATTTCGGTGAACTCATATGAAAGAATTTTTTATGGCTGAGACGGCCGGCTGCATATATCTTTTGATTGTGCTTATTATGAGCCTTGTACTGTTTGCAGTGATGGGCTGGGATAAGCACAGAGCAAGAATCGGCGGCCGCAGAGTACCTGAGGCAAGACTTTTCCTTCTGGCGCTTCTGGGCGGCGGTGCAGGTGGCTGGGCAGGTATGTATTGGTTCCGTCACAAAACAAAACACATGAAATTTGTTATTTTGTTTCCCCTTATAAGTATTATTCAGATTTCAGGGCTTGTATATCTTTTCATTATTAAGTAAGCAAACCTTAACGCAAATAAAAAAGCATAAAAATAGTGCTTTATAGTGCTTTAAAAGCCGGAAAGGAACAAAAATGGAAAACAAAACTGAAAAAAAGAAGAATACCGG
>JAHHRR010000059.1 GCA_020025655.1 Oscillospiraceae bacterium | reverse complement strand
AGGCTGAGGACTGGTTCGGAAAGGATGTGGAGGGATGAAAAAGAAACATTATTTCGGCAGAGGTGCAATGTTTGTGCTGTGTGCAGTCTTTGCCATTGCATTCCTCCTGCCCACGGTTCTTACTATTACAAACTCGTTCATGTCTGAAAGTGAGATAAATTCAAACTACGGCATGATCTTTTCCACAACTACCGGCGGCTATGTGTCGGAAACCGTAAACCTGAAATTCATCCCTGACAAGGTTACACTTTCTCAGTATATTACAGGTCTTATAAAGTCTCCTGAATATCTTATAAAGTTCTGGAACAGCGTAATTCTTGTAGTTCCTATCGTTATCTTTCAGGTGGTAGTTGCCTCTATTGCAGCATACAGCTTCACCCGCTGGAGAGGAAAAATCAGAAGCGGAATTTTCTTCTTCTATGTAATCCTTATGCTGATGCCCTATCAGGTAACTCTCGTTCCTAACTATCTTGTCAGTAAATGGCTGGGTATCATAAATACCCGCTGGTCAATTATTCTCCCCGGTATGTTTGCACCGTTCTCGGTGTTCCTGCTTACCAAGTTTATGCGACGTATCCCTTATTCGCTTATAGAGGCGGCTAAGGTGGACGGAGCGGGAGAATGGCAGATATTCACAAAAATCTGCCTGCCCCAGTGCCGTTCGGCGCTTTATTCAATAACCATACTTGTGTTTATAGACTACTGGAACATGGTTGAGCAGCCGCTTATTCTGCTCAATGATGCAGAACAGCAGCCGCTGTCAGTTTTCCTTTCCAGTATAAACGCGGGAGAAATAGGCCTTGCCTTTGCAATGGCTACTGTATATATGATACCATCGCTGCTCCTGTTCCTCCATGGTGAGGAATATCTGGTTGAAGGAATTGCCAACTCCGGCAGCGTTAAGGGATAAGAAGGGAGAATAACATGGAATTTAAGCCGAAAAACAGGGAGTGGGTCAAAAATGCTGCAATCGCATTTCTGGCTGTACTGCTTGTACTAACCTTTTTTTCAAATACTATTATGAACCGCACTCTGCCTGAGGTAGCAACTCAGTATGTTGAGAGCGGCCCCATCACTGCCAAGGTCAGAGGAACCGGCACTGTTACCGCAAACGGAAATCATCAGGTAAAGGCTGAACAGACAAGAGATATCCGTGCGGTTATGGTAAAGGTCGGACAGGAAGTTGAAGCAGGTGATGTTCTTTTTGTTCTCGGTCAGGGCGCCAGCGAGGAGCTGGAGGCTGCACAGGAGGCACTCAGAACTTTACAGGTAAGCTATCAGAAAGCTGCTATAAATATTCCTACCCATGATTACACCTTGCTTGACAGAAAAATTGCTCTTGCAACAGAAGCACTTGATGCTGCAAAAGCAGCAGAGGATAGAGCCTTTGCTGAACTGGGCGAAGATTCAAGCCTTCTTGCAGGTAAGATAACAGAAGCACAGGCAAATCTGGAGCAGGCCAAGAAGGATTATGATGCACTGCTTGCAGCTAATCAGGAGAGTGAAGCAGCAGCACAGAAAAGAGTTGATGATGCTGCGGACAGGCTTAATCTCATTATGCAAAATGAGCCCAAGCCTTCACCGAGCCCCGAAAATCCTTCCGTAGATGATACTCAGACCCCTGAAACAAGCCCCGCTGTAACAGCTTCTGCAGAGCCTATGTTCCCGTCACACGAGGAGTGGGAAAAGGAAAAAAATGCAGCTAATGAGGAACTTACTGCAGCCAATTTGGCGCTGAATGAATTAAAGGAGCATAATGCTTTAAATCTTAGCGAGTATCAAAAACGTGTTGACACCTGTCAGGCAATTCTGGACAGACTTCTTGTAAGCGCAGGACCTAAGAAAGAAGCATATGATGCAGCTGTCCTTGCAAGAAAGAATGCAGAAAATGATCTCTTTAATGCTAAATACGAACTGGAACAGCAGAAGGTTGCCGACCAGAAAAACGATCAGCTGGCATCAATTGATCTTTCCGATATAGGCTATCAGATTGAACAGCAGAAAAAGAAAATCAAAGAGCTTTCCGGCGGTGAGGACAATGAAGTCACTGCTAAGGTATCAGGTACTATCCAGACTGTGGACTGCACCTCCGGCGATACCAAGCTCAAGGATGATCTTCTCTGCACCATAGAGGTTCCCGACATGGGCTATAACCTCTCCTTCTCTGTTACCAACGATCAGGCCCGCCGCCTGAAACCCGGTGACACCGCAACCGTATCCAACTACTACTGGGGCAACTCCATTACCGCAACCCTCAGCACCATTAAGGTAGACCCCAAGAATCCTCAGACCAATAAGCTCCTTACCTTTGAACTTGAGGGTGATGTAAATGCAGGCTCCGAGCTTACTCTTTCAGTTGGACAGAAGAGCGCAAACTATGATGTCGTAATCCCCAACAGCGCAATCAGAAACGACACCAACGGAAGCTTCGTTCTTAAGATTGAAGCAAAGAATTCTCCTCTCGGAAACCGCTATATTGCCCGTCGTGTCAGTGTTGAGGTACTTGCAGCTGATGACGTTAACTCAGCAGTTACCGGAGATCTGGGATACGGAGATTATGTTATAACCACCAGTAATGCGCCTGTAAAGACCGGCGATCAGGTGCGTATGGCAGATTCCTGATATGAAGAAACGTCCAAACAAGAAAAAGAGAATATTTATCGCTATATTAAGTGTTGTTCTGGCACTAATATCCATTGCATCTTTTACAGGCATGGGAATAATTTCAAATCTGCTGGACAGCCAGAAACAGGCTGAACGTTGGGCAGGTGACAGCAAGGAAAACTTTGCGCAGCTGACCTGCTATCTGCCGGCAGATGAAAAGATAAAGCTCAGTGATGTATACAGTATACGCACTAATGCTGTAACACGGATGAAAGAAGCCGCCATTGAGGTTGACAACGAAAGCACGCTTTTCGTGGACGCATGGAGCACAACAGGCAAAGCAACTGTTTCCAGCGGACTGGGTAAAGGCGACGTATCAGTTATTGCAGTGGGAGGAAACTTCTTTGATTTCCACCCGATAAGACTTATAAGTGGTAACTATATCTCTGAAAAAGACCTTATGAAAGACAGAGTTCTGCTTGATGAAGATACAGCATGGCTGCTTTTCGGCGGAACTGACCTGCAGGGACTTGAGATGCGCATAAACGGAATTCCGTTTGTGGTTTCCGGCGTAATCGAAAGAGAGCAGGATTTTGCAAGCAAAAAAGCCTATACCTCAGGTATGGGAATTTATATGTCCTATGATGCCTATTCGCTTTTATACGAAGGAACTGCCGGAATAAGCTGCTATGAGCTGTGTATGGTAGAACCGGTAGACGGTTTTACCCATAGCTTTTTAACAGAAAAGTTTCCCGTTAAGAATGCGGACATTGTGGATAACTCCGGACGATATGAATTCGGAAGACTTTTTAAGCTTCTGCGGCAGTTCGGAACACGTTCCATGCAGACTATGGGTATGGTATATCCCTATTGGGAAAATGCAGCCCGCTGCACTGAGGACTGGTGTTTGCTGCTGATATTTGTTGGCCTGTTTACAGCTGTAATGCCGGTGACGGTCTTAATAATTATTACTGTACACTACTTCAAGAGGGGCAAAGATAAGCTTACGGAGGACCTTATTCCTGTTGCAAAAGACAATGTGGAAGAGGCAATCCGAGTTCGCCAGCGCAGACGCTGGGAAAAGAAACACGGTATGCACGAAAAATGATATAAAAAAAGCTCAGTCATTTATGACTGAGCTTTTTTGTGCTGTTTAATTAAGAGTTACGTTAATTCTAACAGGGTTGTGGTCGGAGTTTTCGAAGTGCAGGTCAATGTTTTCAACGCTGTTGAGCTGCACGTTGGGGGAGAGAATAAAGCCGTCAAGGACATAATGCTGTGTGCCGGGATCAGCTTCATCATAAGGCTGATTCAAAAGACGGCAGGTAGGAGCAGCGTTGTCATAAGTGAAGCTCCAGCCTTCGGGGAGGAAGCTGTCGTCAAGAACACCGGGAACCCAGTAGTCATCATGGACAATCGGGAAGGTATCCAGAGTACCGGGGAAGGTCTGGTTGAAGTCACCTCCGGCAATTACATAGTTGCCCTTGCTGTACTCCTGCTCGATAAATTCTCTGAGCATCTTAGTCTGAGCGATTTTGCCTTCGCCGTCATCATAAGCCTCAAGATGCAGGTTAACAAGAACCAGCTGCTTGTCACTGCCTTCAATGGGCATATAGCTTACAAGCAGGCAGCGCTTCAGGTTGGCAGTGCTTACAGGCCATGAGAAGGGGCAGGGGAGAGCGATACGCTCTGCATCCTCGATTTCGTAGCCGGTAGTACTGAAAAGACCGCTGTGAACTCTTCCGATGGGAGGAACGGGGTAGGGAACAAAGGGGCAGGAGTAGTTGAGAGCGTGTACCCAGTTACCCTGCTGAAGAGCCTCAGCCTCATTCACGCCGTATGTACGATGAGAGTCGGTATCGACTTCCTGAAGCATGATTAAATCGGGCTGCTGAGCGGAAAGGAAGTCTTTTATACCGGCAAGGTATTTAGCGGAGGTTTCTTCATCCGCAGACTTGACGTTTTCGCCGCCGTCCATAAAGAAGTCGGAATCTTTACCCAGACCGGCATAGCCTATATTCCAGGAAATAACATCCAGCTCTTTGCCTAATTCGAGCTTCGGGCTGTCAGGAACAGCGTTGATTTCCATTTCCATAACAGGCTCCGGCTTGTACTCTTCAATGCTCAGCCATGCAAGTGCTCCGCCGAGAAGCACAACGATGACAAGAACAATGCAAAGCAGCACTTTCAGAAACTTTTTCATTCATTTCACCTCATAAAGTTGTTAGCAAGATTTTAGCACGTTTGTAAAAAAGCTTCAATAGACATATTAATAAACTTTGAAAAATGCTCATTCTGAGATTGTCAAAACGGGTCTCGATGTATTATAATATTTCTGTTATACTTTGCAAAAAATATAAATTATAAACTCGGAGGTAATACATGAATTACGACAAAATCAAAAATCAGGATATCGAGGTTTATGACTCCATGATGCGTGAGCTTAAACGCCAGCAGGATCATATTGAGCTCATTGCCTCCGAAAACTTTGTAAGTGAGGCAGTTATGCAGGCTATGGGCAGCCACCTCACCAACAAATACGCAGAGGGCTATCCCGGCGCCAGATATTATGGCGGCTGCGAATATGTGGATGAAATTGAAAATCTGGCAATCGAACGTGCAAAGCAGCTTTTCGGCGCTGAACACGCAAACGTACAGCCCCACTCCGGCTCTCAGGCAAATGTGGCAGTTTACCTCGCACTTCTCAAGCCCGGTGATACCATTCTGGGTATGGACCTCAGCCACGGCGGACATCTTACCCATGGTTCCAAGGCATCTATTTCCGGTAAGTATTTCAATGCCTGCTTCTATGGCGTTGACAAGGAAACAGAGACTATCGACTATGAAGGCCTTTTGCAGAAGGCTGAGGAATGCAAGCCTAAAATCATCATTGCAGGCGCAAGTGCCTATCCCAGATTTATCGACTTTAAGCGCATGAGAGAGATTGCAGATGAAGTCGGCGCCTACCTTATGGTAGATATGGCTCATATTGCGGGCCTTGTTGCAGCAGGTGTTCATCCCAGCCCTGTGCCTTATGCCGATGTAGTTACAACTACAACCCACAAGACTCTCAGAGGACCCAGAGGCGCACTGATTCTCTGCAAGGACGATCTCAAAAAGAAAATCAACAGCGCTGTATTCCCCGGTACTCAGGGCGGTCCTCTTATGCACATTATTGCTGCTAAGGCAATCTGCTTCAAGGAAGCTCTCAGCCCTGAATTCAAGGTATATCAGCAGCAGGTTGTTAAAAATGCAGCTGCTCTTGCAGATGAACTCACTAAAAACGGTGTACGCCTTGTTTCCGGCGGAACTGATAACCACCTGATGCTTGCTGATGTTATGAGCAGAGGCAAGACCGGTATGGAGGTTCAGGAACTGCTTGATAAGGCTAATATTACTGCAAATAAGAACACCATTCCTTTTGACACCCAGTCTGTTAAACTCACCAGCGGTATGCGCTTCGGCTCACCTGCAGTGACCTCCAGAGGCATGAAGGAAAAGGAAATGGCTCAGATAGGCGATATGATTGCAAAGCTGCTTGATGAGGGCGAGAATGCCGTTCCTCAGGTTAAGGAGCAGGTGATTGAGCTTTGCCGTCAGTTCCCCCTGTACCCTGATATGACAGTGTGATAGAAAAGGGGCCTGCATGAAAAAGAAAACATCAAGGAGAATAGGAGCTATACTGTGTGCTATTGCATATTTCTTCGTTTTATATGCATTAACTCACCCTGAAATGAGCTTCGCTTGGCCCAATTATGTGACGTATATTATTTACGCTCTTTATATTGGACTGACTGTGCTTTTCCTTATTGCGCCCTTTAAAAAATAAAATAATTAAAACCCCTGAGGGCTTAAAAGGCACTCAGGGGTTTGCTTTATGGCTTAAAATAAAAAGCTCTCCGAAAGGAGAGCTTTTTGCATTTTATTATATGGACTTTATCAGAACTCTGCGATTACTTCGCACTCGAGAGCTACATCCTTAGGCAGTCTTGCGACCTCGACGCAGGAACGTGCAGGGAAAGGCTCAGTGAAATACTGGGCATAGATTGCATTGATTGCAGCAAAATCATCCATGTTCTTAATGAACACAGTAGTCTTTACAACCTTGGACATATCGGTTCCGGCGGCTTTCAGAAGCTCGGAAAGATTTTTGAAAACCTGATGTGCCTGAGCCTCAAGGCCCTGAGCAAGTTCTCCGGTTTCGGGAATTATGGGAATCTGACCGGAGGTATAGACCATGTTACCAACAATCTGAGCCTGAGAATAAGGGCCGATTGCGGCGGGAGCATTTTTGGTGGAAACAGTTTTCATATAGCTTCTCCTTTATATCAGTATTCGAGCTTCACGGTGTAACCGTTGCTCTTTAATTTTTCAATAAGTCTGGTTCCGTGCTCAAGACCTCCGACTTCGCAGGAAATCTGGACGTTTGTCTCATTGGGAGAGAGGTTATCGTTCAGCTTGTCGTGCTGCACGGAAAGAATGTTGCCGCCGGCTCCTGCAATGACATTCAGAAGCTGTACAAGGCTGCCGGGACGGTCAAGCAGTGTAACCATAAATTTAAGACGTCTGTGTCTTGCCACAAGACCTCTTTCAATAATTGACTGAATAAAGCTGACATCAATATTACCGCCGGACATAAGGCAGCAGACACGCTTGCCTTTGACATCAATTTTGTTGCTGAGGACAGCAGCAAGAGGAGTTGCACCTGCGGGCTCAACCATCTGCTTGCAGCGTTCAAGCAGCAGCAGAATAGCATTTGCAATTTCACTGTCGGAAACTGTTACAACGCCGTCAACATATTTGTTTATGAGCGGAACAGTGATGTCTCCGGGAACTTTTACGGCAATACCGTCTGCAATGGTGTTTGCGGCATCAGTTGTGCAAAGCTTTTTCTCTTTAAAGCTTCTGGCGATTGCATCGGCGCCTTCTGCCTGAACACCGAAAACCTGAACTCTGGGGTTTATCTGCTTTACAGCAGCTGCAACACCGGAGAGCAGACCGCCGCCGCCTGCCGGGACTACAATAATGTCAACATACGGAAGGTCTGAGAGAATCTCAAGACCGAGAGTACCCTGACCGGCAATTACCTCTGGATCGTTGTAGGGATGGAGAAATACAGCGCCCTCTTCTTCGCAAATCTTCTTTGCGCAGGCATATGCGTCGTCGTAGCACTCACCAGAGAGAACTACTTTGGCACCATAGCCCTGAGTGGCCTGAATCTTTGCAATGGGAGCGGCCTCAGGCATAACGATAGTTGCAGGAATTCCGAAACGCTTGGCGGCATATGCAACACCCTGAGCATGGTTTCCAGCAGAGGATGCCACAACAGGGCAGTTTTCGCCACGCTCTATCATGGCGGCTATTTTGTTGCTTGCACCTCTTATTTTAAATGAACCGGTTTTCTGACGATTTTCGTATTTAAGGTAAACCTGTGCGCCGGTCATCTGAGAAAAGGTTGCAGATATATCCATTTCGGTATGGTGAAGCAGAGGCTTAATGCGCTCTTCTGCCTTTTCGATATCTTTGAGTTCTATATTCAAGAAAAATCCCTCCGTTCTTAAAGTGAATTTTACAGCAAACAGCGCACTAATTCAATAGCGAAGAGATTTTTATTTTTTATTTAATTATGGCTGCACCGTCCGAATCGCATTGCAGAGAAATAATGCTCCAATTAGGGAAGATTTTGTGCATTTCAGCACGCATTTCATCAGTAAAAGTTTCACAGTCGGAGATGCAGAGAAGTGTAGAGCCTGCGCCGGAGATACATATTCCGGCTGCGCCGCAGCGCATGGCGCATTCTTTTACCTCGTCAAAGCCGTCAATCAGCCTGAAACGATACTTCTGGTGGAGTTTATCCTGAAGTGCTGTTGACAACAGAACAAAGTTTCCGTCCTCCAGAGCCTTTATCAGCAGCGCAGAACGGGAAATGTTGAAGACGGCATCAGATTTTGAAACCATGTCGGGAAGCACGCTTCTGGAAAGCTCTGTTGAAAGCTCAAAATCCGGAATAATTGCAGTGAAATGAAGCTTTGAGCTGAGCGGATAGGAAACACTGAGGGCCAATGCTTTATCCATGGCGGAGGCGGTAAAGCCGCCGAAAAGAGCGGGGGCGATATTATCCGGATGCCCTTCGATTTCTGTTGCAATACTCAAAAGCTCATTTTTGCTCAGCTTCAGATTGTTAAGCTCGTTTGCGGCCGTTACGCCGCTTACTATCAGTGCAGCGGAGGAGCCGAGACCTCTTGAAATAGGGATTTCGTTTTTAAGAAAATTGATTTCAACAGGCTTTTCGGGAAGTTCGCAATAGTTCAGTGCTGCGCAGTAGGCACGATAGCAAAGATTATTTTCGTTTTGGTAATCCGCAGGGCAGCCGGTGATTTTAAGACTGCTGACGTCCGGAATGAACTCTATCTCGTTGTAAAGCTTCCATGCGATGCCGAAGCAGTCAAAACCCGGTCCCAGATTTGCGGAACTGGCGGGTACCCGTACTTTCATATCATAACTCCTTACCGG
>JAHHRR010000058.1 GCA_020025655.1 Oscillospiraceae bacterium | reverse complement strand
AGGTGGTGCTGAAAGAAGGAAAGTACCATCAGGTACGCAGAATGCTTGCTTCCAGAGGAAAACCGGTAAAAACGCTGAAAAGACTTTCCATCGGAACACTTTACCTTGACGAAAATTTGACCGAAGGGGAGTGCAAAGAACTGGATAAAAATGATTTGTGCAGAGTGTTCAGTACACTTTGATGGGAAAAACGTCAAAAAATACCATGTATTAGTTGATTATTTTAACAGAAACAACATAAAAGAAAAAAAGTTCACAAAAAAAGCTAGTTTTTTATATTGAAAATCACATAAAATTGGGTTATTATGTAGAGAGAGACTTGCGGAGGTTTGGCAAAATGCCAAATTAGCTTATAAATTAGCTTTTACTGCCGCTCATAGGAGGCGTTTTTATGTCCAGCAGAATTTTCCAGAATGTGATTATACAAATGAAGGATGCTATCGACCGGACTATCGGCGTTGTGGACGAGCAGGGATTTGTTGTTGCAAGCAGTGAGCTTGCAATGATCGGATCCAGACTTGACGATTTCCATGTTTACGATTTCGATTCTAACGAGCACGTAGTAACCACGGGGCTGAGAACTTACAGTCCTCTTGTGTCCAGCGATGCAAAGTTTGACTATGCTGCCTTCGTAGAGGGTAATGATTCCATGGCCAAGACTGTCTGCTCGGTTGCAGCCGTGGCTTTCAACGAGGCAAAGTGCAACTATGAGGAAAAGCACAATAAGGCTGCTTTTGTAAAGAATATTATCTCGGATAATATCCTGCCCGGTGATGTTTATGTGCGGGCAAAAGAGCTGCATTTTGTGACTGATGACCCCAGATGCGTGCTGCTCGTAAGACAACTTGAAAACCCGGATGTTTCTGCGGTTGAGGTTATTCAGAGACTCTTCCCCGATAAGCAGAGAGATTTCGTGCTCAACATCAATGAAACCGATGTTGTTGTGGTTAAGGTTCTTCCTTCTGCCTACTGCCCTGAGGAGGTAATGAAGGTCGCTCACAGCATCGAAGATATCCTCAGAGAAGAACTGGGCATAAAGTGCGTTATCGGTATATCCACAAATGCGCTGCATCTGCGTGAGCTTGCCGACCGCTACAAAGAGGCTCAGGTTGCTATCGATGTCGGCAGAGTTTTTGAAAGCGAAAAGACCATTATCAATTATGAAACACTGGGTCTGGGACGCATTATCTATCAGCTTCCTACTACCCTTTGCGAAATGTTCCTTAACGAAGTGTTCAAGAAGAATCCTATCGAAACACTGGATGAGGATACACTTGAAACTATCAATAAGTTCTTTGAAAACAATCTGAATGTTTCCGAAACATCCCGTAAGCTTTATGTTCACAGAAATACTCTGGTTTACAGACTGGAGAAAATAAAGAAGCTTACCGGCCTTGACCTCAGAGAGTTTGATCATGCTATTGTTTTCAAGGTTGCCATGATGGTAAAAATGTACCTCGATTCCCTGAACAACACCAAGTACTGATAAATAAATATAAGCAAGAAGATAAATCCAAGTATATTGGAGGATAATTACTTATGGTTCGTATGAACAACGTGACTAAGGTCTACGACAGCAGCGGCACAGTTGCGCTGGACGGAGTGGATCTGTCAATTGACGAGGGAGAATTTGTATTCCTCGTAGGTCCTTCCGGTTCAGGTAAGACCACTCTTATGAAACTCATTACAGGTGAAATACACGCTGACTCAGGCGAGATTACTGTAAATGATTTCGACATGATGAAAATTAAGAGAAGAAAGCTGCCTAAGATGAGAAGAACCCTCGGAGTTATATTCCAGGACTATCGTCTTATCGAAAACATGACTGTCTACGACAATGTCGCTTTTGCTATGCGAGTGGTAGGCGCTTCAAACAAGGAGATCAGCAAGCGTGTTCCCTATGTTCTGGAGCTTGTCGGTCTTGAAGGCAGAGAGAAGAGAATGCCTAATGAGCTCTCCGGTGGTGAGCAGCAGCGTGTGGCTATTGCCCGTGCTCTTGTTAACTCACCGCGCATGATAGTGGCTGACGAGCCTACCGGCAACCTCGACCCTGTCCGCAGCCTTGAGCTTATGCTCTTGTTCGAAAAGATAAATGAGATGGGGACTACTATTCTTGTAGTCACACACGAAAAGGAACTGGTCAACGCATTTTCAAAGCGCGTCATTACTATTGACGGCGGTCATGTGATCGGTGACGGAATGGATGGGTATTACAGCTATGAGATTGAGTAGAGGCGGATATCTTATCGGCGAAGGCTTCCGCAGCATTACCAAGCACGGATTTATGTCCTTTGCATCAGTTACAATTATTATGGCCTGCCTTATTATCATGGGCAGCGTGTCTCTGCTTTCAGTTAATATAGATGCGCTGATTAAAGATCTGGAAAACCAGAACGAAATCGTTGCATTTGTAGATGAAGAGCTTCCCGACGAGGAGGCAATGGCTGTGGGTGAGAGACTGGAGCAGGTTGACAATGTGCAGTCTGTTGAATTCGTTTCAAAAGATACTGCTATGAACAACTTCATGGGTAAATACGACTCCAGCTTCAGAGAAGGCATAGACGTGACTGTTTTCCGTCACCGCTATGTAATCCACCTTACCGATATTGCCCTTATGGCAGAGACTAAGGAAGCACTGGAAAATGTTGAAGGTGTGGCAAAGGTAAATGCTCATCTTGAATATGCAGATATCTTCGTTACAGTCAGAAATGTTGTAAGCGTGGTATCTCTGGTACTTATAATAATGCTGGTATTTGTTTCTGTATTCATTATGTCAAATACCATAAAGCTTGCAACCTTTAACAGACGAGAGGAAATCGCCATTATGAAGATGGTCGGTGCCAATAACGGATTTATCCGTCTTCCTTTCGTAATAGAAGGTCTTGCACTGGGAATTATGGGCGGCGGCCTTGCCTTTGCTGCTGAGTGGGGAGTTTATGAGCTCCTTACCGGTAAAATCCTCGGCACTGTGGCCGGAAGCTTCATAAGTGTTGTTCCCTTTACAGATGTAGCCGTACCTGTACTTATATGCTACCTCGGTACCGGTATTCTTGTAGGCGTATTCGGCGGCATAAATGCTATCAGAAACTACCTCAAGGTGTAAGTCCGTTTGCCCCTTGAAATAAGGAAAATGGAGAATTTTATGAACAGGAAAAAAGCGACATCGGTTATAGCAATAATTTTGATCGTTATAATGGTTTTTTCACTCGTTGGAACTGTCCTGCCTTTTTCAGCTCATGCAATAAACCAGAGTGATATTGATAAAATTCAGGCTGAGAAAAATGAGATTTCTGGAAAGGTTAAGGATGCCAAGGAAAGAATAGACCTTCTCAAGACTGAGCAGGCTAATGTGCTTCAGCAGAAGCTTGCACTGGAGACTGAAAACAAGTTTGCCAATGAGCAGCTTAATCTTGTGGCCGAAGAAATTAAAATCTATGATGAAATGATTCAGGAAAAGGCCGAAGAGGTTGAAGAGGCTCAGAGCAGAGAAGAAAAACAGCTCAATCGCTACCGTTCCAGAGTTCGTGCGATGGAGGAAAACGGCGGATATAACATTCTGGCCCTTTTCACTAACTCCAGCAGCTTCAGCGATTTCCTCACTTCTCTTGATGATATGAACTGCATCATGGAAAGTGATAAAACTCTGGAGCAGAAGTATGTTGATGCCAGAGAAGAAACTGAGCAGATCATGGCAGAGTATGAAGAGGAAAAAGCTGCTGTTGAAGAAAAGCAGGCTGGCCTCAAAGAAGAACAGGCTGCGCTTGAAAAGCAAATCGAAGAATCTATGGCTACTCTCGCCTCTCTTGAAGATGAGATTGAAGAAGCAATAGAGGAATATGAAGCTGCTCAGGCAGCCGAAGCTGCAGCTCAGGCATCTGTGCTTGAAATGATCAAAGCATACAACGAGCAGATACGTCAGGAGGCAGAGGCCAATAAACCTCAGCCTGTTCCTCCTGCCGACGGCGGAGCTCAGGATGGCGGTTCAGCTCCTGACTGGGGAGATGTTCCCGCTGAGGGTGGCGACAATGGCGCAGCTGATAATAGCGGTGGCGGAGGAAACTCCGGCGGCGGTGCAAGCGGCGGATTTATCTGGCCTGTCCCGTGCAGCAACCGTGTCACCAGCCGTTTCGGTTACAGAACCGATCCCTTTAACGGAACAAGCAGATATCACAGCGGTATAGATATAGATGGTTTTGGCAATGCCGGTCAGCCCATTGTTGCAGCGGCAGCAGGTACTGTTATCTTTGCAGGAAGCAACTCCGGCTACGGTAACTATGTCATTGTTGACCATGGTAACTATACACAGACCCTTTATGCACATATGTCAGGTATTGCAGTGAGCAACGGCACCTATGTATCTCAGGGGCAGACAGTCGGCTATCTGGGTGATACAGGCCGTGCAACAGGAGTACATTGTCACTTCGAAGTTATTATTAACGGAGAGCACGTCGACCCCGAAAATTACTTCACGGGTCAGACTCACTGGAATTGCTGACAAGCAAACAATTTAGGTATAAAAGATATGAAAAAAATAAAGACAAGAAATTTACTGGCCGGCTTACTTACACTTATAATGCTGGTTTCCATATTTCCTGTATCAGCTTCTGCTGTATCTAAACAGGAAATTGATGATCTGAAAAGTCAGAGAGACGTTATAAGAGAGCAGAGAAAAGAAAAACAGGCTGTTGTAGATCAGCTTGAAAGCGAGCAGGCAAGTGTTCTTGAGCGCAAAAAAGCAATGGATGAGCGAAATATGCTGACTATTCAGCAGATGGAGCTCAACGCAGAAGAAATTGCCATGTACGATGAAATGATAGCCACCGAAGCAGATAAGCTTGAGGCAGCACTTAAGCTTGAAAGAGAACAGCTTCTCCGCTATCGTGACAGAGTCAGAGCTATGGAGGAAAACGGCAACTACGGTTTCCTTGATGTAGTTATGAAGGTTGACAGTCTTGGCGAGCTTCTTACTGTTATGGACGATATCGGTGAAATCATGCAAAGCGACCGTGAACTCGAGGAAGAGTACCGTGCCGCCCGTGAAAATACCGAACAGGTAAAAGCTGAATATGAAAGCGTAAAGGCTGATATCGAAGAAAAACAGGCTGTACTCCGTGAAGAGCAGAAGACTCTTGAGGAGGAAATCGGTGAAGCCACACAGATGCTTCTTGAAATTCAGAACGACCTCGAAAACCGTCAGGCTGAGTTCGATGAAATAATGGCTGCTGAGGAAGCTGCAAATGCTGAAATCGACAGACTTATTGCGCAGCGTGAAAAGGAACTTGAGGCAGAAAGAAAGCGTCAGGAAGAAGAAAGAAAACGTCAGGAAGCCGCAGCAGGCGGCGGTGGCGGCGGAAGCAGCAGCGGTGGTGGAGGCGGCGGTGGTTCCGTAGTCGGAACCGGCTCATTTGCATGGCCTACCCCCGGTGTTACTTACTGCACCAGCCGTTTCGGCCCCAGAGTTCATCCTATTACCGGTGAGCATAAAAACCATGGCGGTCTGGATATAGGTGCCTCTTACGGTACTGCAATCCATGCTTCTGACGGCGGCAGCGTTTTCCTTGCCGGCTGGTGCGGATCATACGGCAACTGCGTTATGATTGACCACGGAAACGGCTACACTACTGTTTATGGACATATGTCTTCCGTTGCAGTCAGTGAAGGACAGTCTGTATCTCAAAATGATGTTATAGGCTATGTAGGCTCTACCGGTATGTCAACCGGTCCTCACCTCCATTTTGAAGTCAGACAGAATAAACAGCGTATAGATCCTGAGCAATTCTTCTCAGGTCTTACATTCTCTCCCAATGCGGGAGTATAAGGCATATACTATGCGGACTGATGTAGTCAGACCGAGTGCCGGACAGGCGTTTTACGACTGTCCGGCTAAGCCTTGCTAAGGAGGAACATTGTGGGTAACTTTTTCAGAAGACTTATGGCCAATATGGGAAATTTTTTCTCAGCGTTTTTCAACATCGGTCTAAGACTTAAATTTATATTACCTTTCTGCATATTGCTTGGGTTCGGCACCTACGGTCTTACCTATAAGACTATGCTTGATAAGATGGGTGGAAAAGAGGATTTCGATGAAGCTAAGCGCTACATCGAAATTAAAGATATAATTGAGGATAATTATATAGATCATGTAGATCGCAAGGCTATGGGAAATGCTGCAGCAGCAGCTATGGTTTCAGGCCTGGGTGACCAGTGGAGCAGCTATATGTCCGAGTCCGAGTACAGAACATATAACATTTACTCTACTAATGACTATGCTGACATTGGTATGTCTCTGCTGAGAGACGAATCTACCGGAGGATATCAGGTTATAACTGTTGACCCTGAATCTCCTGCCGCCAAAAACGGCCTTGCAGCCGGTATGATAATTACCGCCGTTGACGGCGAAAAATTGAGTGCATACTCTTCAGATGAAGTCAGAACACTTATTCGATCAAAAATGAGCGGAAAATTTGTGCTTGAGATTTCAAACGGAAGCTTTTTCATAGAAGTTGACTGCACAGGTATGGTTAAAAACCATGTAAAATACAGACTTGAGAAAACAGAGGCCGGATACGTTCAGATAAAGGATTTTGAAGCAGGCTCCGGTGAAGCTGCTGTTAAGGCTATTGAAGATCTGCTGGGTCAGGGAGCAGTTGCGCTTGTTATTGACCTTCGTGGCAATCCCGGCGGTCTTGCAGAAGAAGTCAGAATACTTCTTGACTATTTGCTGCCAAAGGGCAGACTTTTCTCCGAGATAAACAAACAGGGCGAGGAAATTGTTGCCGAATCTGACGGTATGTGTATCCAGCTGCCAATGTGTGTGCTTATAAACACTGAAACATATAAGGAAGCAGAGCTTTGTGCAGCAGTTCTTGATGAATACCAGTGGGCAACGCTTATCGGCGAGGCTACAACAGGAAATACCAGAACTCAGGAGACTATTCCTCTGACTGACGGAAGTGCGCTCAGACTTTCCACAAAAAGCTATTTGACCCCCAACGGAAATGATATTTCCCAGAACGGCGGCGTAGTTCCCGATGTAATACTTCACAACTCTGACCCCAGTACAGTCGGTACAACCGAAGGTACTACCGGCGGAAGAGACGGTACAGCAAGCAGCAGTAATGATGAACAGCTTGTTGCTGCACTTAAAATTCTGAGTTGACACGCTGAAAAAATGCTAATATAATTATAAAATTGAAGATTAAACATTTGCCAATAAATTTTTGAAAAGGAGAACTGCTTTATGTCTACTGCAAGCAGATTCAAAATGAGTCAGGAGCGCCTTGATGCGCTGAAAGAAGAACTTAACTATCTTGAAACAGATAAAGCAAGAGAGGTTTCAGAACAGATCAAGGAAGCCAGAAGCTTCGGTGACCTGTCCGAGAACAGCGAATACGATGAGGCAAAGAACGAGCAGGGCAAGCTCTACTCCAGAATTGCCGAAGTTAAAGAGCTTATAGAAAATGCAGAAATCGTTGACACTGCAAACAACGATGCTCCTAAAGACACCGTTACTCTGGGAAGCGTTGTTACAGTTCTGGATATTGAAGACGAGTTTGAAGAGACCTATGAGATAGTAGGTTCTCAGGAAGCAAACCCCAAAGAGGGCCGTATTTCCGATGACTCTCCCGTAGGTCAGGCACTTCACGGACACAGAGCAGGCGAGGAAGTAGTTATCCACGCTCCCGCCGGCAATTTTAATTTCAGGATTATTTCTGTTGAAAATAAGTAAAAAGTAAGTAGAGAAAAAGTTAGATTTAAGGGATTGAGGTAGAGTATGAGCGAAAAGAAATTTAACCCTGAAGAAGGCAAGGAGCTTTCTGAAATTTTACAGATTCGCCGTGACAAGCTTAAAGCATTGCAGGAAGAGGGAAGAGATCCTTTCCAGAAAACCAAGTTCGTAAGATCTGCATGGTCTGCAGAGATTAAAGATAATTACGATGCTTTCGACGGTAAAACCATATCTGTTGCAGGACGTATTATGTCCAAACGTGGCATGGGCAAGGCAATTTTCTGCCATATTAAGGATGATAAGGGTCAGATTCAGCTTTATATCCGCTCCGACGCTGTAAGTGAGCAGGAATTTAAAGATTTCCGTAAATTTGATATCGGTGATATCATCGGCGTCAGCGGTTACGTCTTTAAAACCAAGACTGAAGAAATTTCCGTTCATGTTGAAAAGCTCGAGCTTCTTTCCAAGTCTCTGAGACCTCTGCCTGAAAAATTCCACGGCATGACCAACACAGAGCTCAAGTATCGTCAGAGATACGTTGACCTTATCATGAACGATGAAAGCCGCAGAAATTTCGAGATTCGTTCAAAGTTTATAAGCTATGTCCGCCGTTATCTCGACAACAGAGGATATATGGAAGTTGAGACTCCTGTTCTCAATACTATTTCCGGCGGTGCTACTGCACGTCCTTTTATCACTCACCATAACACTCTCGATATGGATATGTACCTCCGTATTGCAACTGAGCTTAACCTCAAGCGTCTTATTGTCGGCGGTATTGAGAGAGTTTATGAAATCGGCAGAATTTTCAGAAATGAGGGTATGGATACAAAGCATAACCCCGAGTTTACCTCTGTTGAGCTTTATGAATCCTATGCTGATTTTAACGATATGATGGACCTCTTTGAAGAGCTGCTCTCCGGTGCTGCAATGGAAATTCTCGGCACCTATGATGTTGAGTGGCAGGGTCAGCAGATTTCTCTTGCTCCCGGTTTCCGCCGTATGACTATGGCAGAGGCTGTTAAGGAGTATGTAGGAATTGACTTTATGGCTATCGACAGCGACAAGGAAGCTGTTGAAGCAGCCGTAGCTGCCGGAATTGACATGAGCAAGAAGGAAAAGACCTGGGGCAATGCTCTTTATGAGTCCTTTGACCAGAAGGTTGAAGAGAAGCTTATTCAGCCTACCTTCATTACCATGCATCCTGTTGATGTATCTCCTCTTGCAAAGCGCAGTGTTGCAGACCCCAGACTTACCGAGCGTTTCGAGCTGTTTATCTGCAGCAGCGAAATGGGTAATGCTTTCTCTGAGCTTAATGACCCCATTGATCAGGAACAGCGTTTCCGCAAGCAGGTTGAGATGCGTGCAAACGGCGATGATGAAGCCGGCATGATGGATGAGGATTTCATCAATGCTCTTG
>JAHHRR010000057.1 GCA_020025655.1 Oscillospiraceae bacterium | reverse complement strand
CCACAATAATATGATCCGAAAGATAAATTCCAACCATAGACAGAGCTTTTGCTATCTGTCTTGTTGCTGCATCGTCCTCCGGTGACGGAAGAGCGATTCCGTCGGGATGATTGTGGGAGATTATAACGGAATTGGCTTTAAGCTTAAGAGCTGTCTCAACGATTTTTCTGATATCAATATTTACAGAGTTGACAACTCCCCTGCCTATTTCGGTGCATTTAATCACACGTCTCTGAGAATCAAGGCAAAGCATCATTGCAACTTCATCCTCCTCGCCCATAAATCTGGGAAGGAAATAACTGCCCGCATCATCTGAATTATTGATGTATACAATGTTCTTTGTCGCCGAAACCATGCTCTTTTTCATTATCTGAGGTATGAGCATAATAAGCCCTGCCGCATTTTCCCCTATTCCCTGCACCTCGCATAATTCCTGCTTGGATGCTTTAAAAACTCCTTCCAGAGTTTCAAAGCGGTCAAGCAGTGCGTGTGCAATCAGGTTTGTATCACGCCTCGGAATAGCATAAAAAAGCAGAAGTTCCAGCGAATTCAAATCATTGAATGATTCAAGGCCATATTCATAAAATCGTGTTTTCAGTCTTTCCCTGTGTCCGTCATGAGCTCCCATAGGTACATTCCTTAATTATTTTTATAAATCCATTGTTGCGTAGGCATTAAGGTCACTGCCCGCTCTGGTGCCTGCCAGATACTCATAGTATGCCTGAGCACCGATCATTGCGCCGTTATCTCCGCAAAGCTTTAAAGGAGGTACAAACATTTCCAGTCCGTTTTTATCGCAGGCTGCCTTAAAATCTGCTCTTATGCGGGAGTTTGCCGCAACACCGCCAGCAACTACAACTTTCTTGTATCCAAGTTCCTTTGCGGCCATCATGGTTCTGGGTACAAGGCTGTCGCTGACAGCTTTTGTAAATGAGGCTGCCAGAGAAGCTCTGTCAATCTCTTCGCCCTTCTGCTGAGAATTATGTACAAGGTTTATAACTGCGGTTTTAAGACCTGAGAAGCTCATATCATAAGGATTTCCGTCCACGTGAGCAATGGGGAAATGATATTTGGTGTCATCTCCGCCCTGAGACAGCTCATCAATGCGCTTGCCGCCGGGATAAGGCAGATCAAGAACTCTTGCGGTCTTATCGAAGCATTCTCCCGCTGCGTCATCTCTTGTAGCGCCGATAATTTTCATGTCGGTGTAATCTCTTACATCCACAAGCAGTGTATTGCCGCCGGAAATTGCAAGGCAGAGGAACGGAGGTTCAAGCTCGGGGTATGCAAGGTAATTTGCTGCAATGTGGCCTCTTATATGATGCACGGGAATAAGCGGAACACCCAGTGCCAGTGCTGCTGATTTAGCAAAATTAACTCCCACAAGCACAGCGCCTATAAGACCCGGCGCATATGATACTGCAACTGCATCTATATCCTTTTTTTCAATACCCGCAGCCTCAATGGCACGCTGGGCCAGAATGGAAATAGACTCCACATGGCAACGGGAAGCAATTTCAGGCACAACACCGCCGTAAACAGCGTGCAGGTCTGCCTGTGAATTGATCTGGTCGGTTAAAATTTTACGTCCGTCTTCAACTATTGCTGCGGCTGTCTCGTCGCAGGTTGACTCAAAAGCTAATATTTTCAAAGCTTAACGCCTCACTTCTTAAATTTCGTCATAATTATAGCATCTTCTTTAGGGAAATCATAGTAATTTTTTCTGACCCCTACCTCTTCAAAGCCAAACTTTCTGTATAATCCCTGAGCCGGCATATTGCTTTTTCTGACTTCCAGTGTCAGGAAAGAAAGCTCAAGTTCTTCGCTTCGTTTTATAAGCTCCTCAATTAAGGCCGCTCCGATATGAAGCCGTCTGTATTGGCTTTTTACTGCTACATTTGAGATATATCCCTCATCCAGCACATACATCATGCCCACATAGCCCAGAACCTCCCCGCCGTCATTTTCAGCTACAAGGAACTGGTGCATTTTATCCGGCAGCTGTTTTTCAAGCTGCTCCGGAGTCATGGGCATAGAAAAGCACGATTTTTCAATTTCTTCAAGCTGTTCTATGTGCCTGATTTCAGCATCCGTAATTCTATATTCCAACTCAGTGTGCCTCCGCCCAGCTGTTTCCGATATTTACATCCGCAGTAAGAGGAACACGAAGCTTTGCCGCGTTTTCCATTTCCTCTTTAAGAAGTCTGCTTACAAATTCAGCTTCCTCCTGCGGGCATTCAACTATAAGCTCGTCGTGTATCTGAAGCAGGAGTTTGGCCTGAAGTTTTTCTGCTTTCAGTCTCTTATATACATTGACCATTGCAAGCTTTATTATATCGGCCGCTGTGCCCTGAATAGGCATATTAAGCGCAACTCTTTCGCCAAAGGAGCGCATATTGAAGTTGGAGCTCTTTAGTTCAGGCAAATCTCTGCGCCGTCCGTAGATTGTGGTTACGAAACCGTCCGCTTTTGCCTGCTCCACAATATTTTTCATGTAGTCTCTGACTCCATGGTACTTTTCCATATAGGCATCCATATAGGCCTGAGCCTCTTTGGGCCAGACTCCGATGTCCTGTGACAGTGAGTATGCGGATATTCCGTATACAATGCCGAAGTTAACAGCCTTGGCTCTGCTTCTGAGAAGCGGTGTTACCTCGGAAACGGGTACGCCGAATACATTGGACGCAGTAACAGTGTGGAAGTCCTCACCGCTTAAAAATGCCTCCTGCATGGTCTTATCGTCAGAAACATGAGCAAGAAGCCGCAGTTCTATCTGGCTGTAATCCGCATCAACAAGAACCTTTCCAGGGGTTGCTACAAACATATTTCTGATGTGTGAGCCCCGCTCTTTTCTTATGGGAATATTCTGAAGATTTGGCTCGGTGGAGGAAAGTCTGCCGGTTGCAGTAACTGTCATCTGGAAGCTTGTATGGATTCTTCCGTCAGGAGAAATAACCTTCAGCAGACCGTCTGCATAGGTGGACTTGAGCTTTGTAAGCTCTCTGTATTCCAGAACCTCATTTATAATCGGATGCTTGTCTCTGAGCTTATCCAGAATATCTGCGCCGGTTTTCCAGCCGGTTTTGGTTCTCTTGCCGTAAGGGAGCATAAGCTCATCGAACAGCACCTCACCCAGCTGTTTAGGGGAATTTATATTAAATTCGTGGCCTGCAAAAGCAAATATCTTTTCCTGAGCCGCTTTGATGTCCGCATTAAGTCCCTCGCCGAAATCATACAGAGCTTTTCTGTCAACGAAAACTCCGGACTTTTCCATATCAGCCAGAACCTCGCACAGAGGAAGCTCGATATTGTAATACAGCTCATTCATGTTAAATTCCTGCAGCTTTTCAGTAAGGGGCTTATAGAGCATATACACAGCCTCTGCGCCCTCATACTCTGTATCAAAAAAGCCTATGCTCTGACGCTGCAGTGAATAGTCTGAACCGGTTGCATCAATCAGATATGCTGCAAGCTCTGTGTCAAAAATAAAGCCGTCGGTAGAAAGTCCCTCTTTCATAAGAAGGCCCATAAGGTCTTTTACTCCGTGGGATATTTTCTTTACATCGGAGCTGAAAATGAATTTCAGGAATTCATTATATTCATCCCCGAGGACTGCCCATGCTGCGGTATATACCGCCTCTCCGTCAGAGAGTTCTATCTTATCCAGTCCGTCAAAGGCAAGAACCGCAACATACTCTTTGGCCTTTATTTTATTTTCCAGTGCTTTTATTTCATCCGCAGAGCTAAGCTCGATTCTCTCCATATGAGAAACCTCAGCCTGAACCTTTACGGCCGTTTCATTTTCACTGACTCCCCATTTTTCAATGAATTTATTGAAGCCCAGATGCTTCATAAATCCGTAAAGCTCGGGAGTAAAGTCCTTATTCCAGATGTTGTTTTCCGGCTCAAATTCAACCGGTGCGTCTCTTACAATGGTGGCAAGCCAGTAGGACTGTCTGGCACTTTCCTCACCGGCAATCAGCTTTTTCCTTACGCCCTCTTTAATATCAAGCTCCTGAATATTGGCGTATATATTATCTATCTTACCATAATTCTGAACAAGGCTCATAGCGGTCTTTTCACCGACACCTGCAACACCGGGTATATTATCGGAGGTATCACCCATAAGAGCCTTGAGGTCTACCATAAGCTCAGGCTCGAAGCCGTACTCCTCCTGAAACACCTCAGGCGTGTACATTATAGTCTGCGTCTGCCCCTTGCTGGTCTTAACATTGCAGACAGTGGTAGTCTTACTTATAAGCTGGAGGCTGTCCTTATCTCCTGTTACAATGACACATTCCCAGTTCTTAGTCTCACAGATTCTGCCCACAGTGCCGAGAATATCGTCTGCCTCATAGCCCTCAAGCTCATAGCGTCGAATGCCCATTTTATCCAGCAGTTCTTTAAGCACAGGCATCTGTGCTGCCAGCTCCTCAGGCATTCCCTTTCTCTGAGCCTTATAGCCGTCATATGCCTTGTGCCGGAAAGTAGGTGCTTTAAGGTCAAAGCTTACGCAGATTGCATCCGGTTTTATATCTTCGTAAAGTCTTTGCAGGATAGTCATAAATCCGAAAACCGCATTTGTAGGCGTTCCGTCAGGTGCAGTAAGGGGTCTGACGCCGTAAAAGGCACGATTAACTATGCTGTTTCCGTCAAGTATCATCAGTTTCATATTGTTCCTCATTTCTCGCCTCTGAGCCTGATTATCTCATCTCTGAGTTCTGCTGCTATCTCATATTCAAGCATCTTTGCCGCTTTCTTCATCTTGTCCTCAAGCTCCGCAATCAGCTCTCTGCGCTCTCTGTCCGTCATCTTCACACCGTTTGCCTTGGTGATTGTAGATGAGGACTCGGAAGAAATCTCAATAAGATCTCTTACGCTCTTTATTATGGTCTTAGGCTCAATGCCGTGTTCTTTATTATACTGCTGCTGAATTACCCTTCTGCGCTTTGTCTCTTCGATACAGGCTCTCATTGAAGGCGTGATTGTATCTGCATACATAATAACAAAGCTGTCTGCATTTCTTGCCGCACGTCCGACAGTCTGAATAAGGCTCGTCTCACTTCTGAGGAAGCCTTCCTTATCTGCATCCAGAATGGCAACCAGTCCGATTTCAGGTATATCCAGACCTTCTCTCAGCAGGTTAATACCCACAAGAACGTCAAACTCCCCTAATCGAAGATCCCGTATAATCTCCATTCTTTCTATGGTGCCTACATCAGAATGCATATAACGGGTACGGATTCCGGAATTTGTAAGATATTCCGACAAATCCTCCGCCATTTTCTTGGTGAGCGTCGTTACAAGAGTTCTCTGTCCCTTGGCAATCTTGCCGTTTATCTCACCTATGAGGTCATCAATCTGCCCCTTAATCGGGCGGACAAAAATTTCAGGATCAAGAAGTCCGGTAGGTCTGATTATCTGTTCTACCACCTGACCCGCCCGCTCTTTTTCATATTCGCCGGGTGTGGCAGAGACGTATACCCTCTGGTGTATTCTCTTTTCAAATTCATCGAATTTAAGGGGTCTGTTATCATAGGCCGAGGGAAGCCTGAAGCCGAACTCTACAAGAGATTCCTTTCTGCTTCTGTCTCCACGGTACATTGCTCTGAGCTGCGGCAGGGTTACATGGCTTTCATCTACAAAAAGCAGGAAATCCTCTGGGAAATAGTCAAGCAGTGTCATAGGCGGGCTTCCAGCCGGACGGTTGGTAATCACTCTTGAATAGTTTTCGATACCGGTGCAGTATCCAAGCTCCTGCATCATCTCTATATCGTAATCCGTCCTCTGCTTGATTCTCTGGGCTTCAATGAGCTTGCCGTTTTCCTCGAAGTATTTTACCCGCTCATCACATTCCTGCCTGATTCTTTCAATGGCAGCTGCCCTTTTCTCTTTCGTTGTGACATAGTGGCTTGCAGGATAGATAGCGACGTGGTTTACATAACGTGTTATTGCTCCTGTAAGCGCATTTATCTCGCATATGCGTTCAATTTCATCTCCGAAGAACTCGATTCTGTACGCCTTTTCATTTGAGTAGGCAGGGAAAATTTCCAGTACATCGCCTCTGACTCTGAATTTATTACGTTCAAATGCAATATCGTTTCTCTCATAGCGAATTTCTATAAGCTTCAAAAGCAGCTCATCAAAGTTCCTCTCCTGCCCTACACGGAGAGATATAACCATATTGGCATAGTCGATCGGGTCACCAAGACCGTAGATACAGGAAACCGAGGCCACAACAATAACATCCTTGCGCTCAAAAAGAGCCGATGTTGCGCTGTGGCGAAGTCTCTCTATTTCATCGTTTATAGAGCAGTCTTTTTCTATAAATGTATCAGTATGGGGAATATATGCCTCAGGCTGATAATAGTCGTAGTATGAAACAAAATATTCAACCGCATTTTCAGGGAAAAACTCTCTGAATTCGCTGCAAAGCTGGGCGGCAAGAGTTTTATTGTGTGCAAGAACAAGCGTGGGGCGGTTAACTCTTGCAATAACATTTGCCATCGTAAAAGTTTTGCCGGAGCCGGTAACTCCCAGAAGCACCTGCTCATCTATTCCGTTTTCTATTGCGCTTACAATTCTGTCTATGGCCTGAGGCTGATCACCGGTAGGCTTGTAGTCTGAAACAAGTTTAAATTTATCCATTTTTATTCTCCAGGCTTATAAAACTCAAAATGGGGTATATTATTATACCACTGAGCGCATAAAATCACAATAAGCCCTTTTTAAAGGCTTTAGTTTTTTTATTGACACTGTATTTTGGTAAAAACCAGCGCTTTGGTATAAATTTGAGTGGACTAGAAGCAGGTTTCTATGTTAATATTATAAAAACAACAAATATGAAAGGGCGTATTTTATGGAAATGACCGCAGCAGCACTGTGGCTAAACACAGTATTTGCAGGTTTTGATCAGAGTATCACTTTGGCAGTACACAAACTGTATGAATGGGGCGGAGTAGTTTTAACTCCTTTTATGGAGTTTATCTCTCTTCTTGGTAAAGGCGGAATTGCACTTATCATTTTGTCCCTTATCCTTATGTTCTTTAAACCCACACGGCGTTTCGGCACTGCAATGGCAATCGGCCTTGCACTGGGCGCAATCATCACAAACCTCTGCATAAAAATTGCAGTAGCAAGACCCCGTCCATATGCCGACGCTAACGGATTTTTCTATCCGCTCTGGCTTATGATGGGTCAGCACATGGAAAGTGACATGAGTTTCCCCTCCGGCCACACCACCGCAGCATTTGCAGCTATGGTTCCTCTCTTCATTTTAGGCCGCAAGCGTATAAGCTGGCTTGCTCTGCTTTTCGCATTTACGATGGGTATATCCCGCATTTATCTTGTTGTTCACTTCCCTTCCGACGTTCTGGGCGGCATTATCGTCGGAACTTTTGCCGGTATCATGGCTGTACTAATTGAGAAGAAAATACCACAGAAGTGGTTTGAACTTAATTTTTACAAAAAGAAAGAGGGGAAGCACGAATGTTCGGATTCGGAAAAGTAAGATTCAGAGGCGTAAATAAGGAAAAAATCACTGACGAAGCTCATGTCGAGGACTTTAAAGCCGCCGAAAAGATCGGTCGGGTAAGTCTGGGAAAGCTTGCTTTCTATTACAAAGATCTGGGTGTAAAATACTGTGTACCTTATGATTACATTGATAGAACCTTTACCCGTATAAGTGAATGCCAGCCCGATGACAGCCCTGCATACTTCTATTACAGGCTGATCCTTGTTCATGGTGAAAAGGAATTTGCAAACCTTATATTCAATGAGGAAGCAGATGTAGATAAAATTCACGCACGTCTCAAGGAGATAAATCCCGACATAGCTTACGGTTATATTCCTCCTGCTGATGGAAAGCGCAGACATTTCTGCTGATAATCTTATACAAAAAACGGAGTGTATCGAATTTCGATACACTCCGTTTTAATATTCTAAATTCAGCTTATGATTTCAGGAAACCAGCAAACCTCCGAGGACAAAGAAAACCGAGCTGCACAGCAGCACCTGATAGAAGCCGTAGCTCACATATCCTACTCCGTAATTACGGTATTCCCATGAATATCTGCGGAACAGCATCAGAAGTCCCGTAAAAAGGAGAACCGCCACAACAGCCGAGGTCAGCAGAGGCAGCAAAGCAGCTTTGCCCTGTACCTGATATATAAAGAAAATCAAACTGCCCGGAACGCTGAGAAGGCTTGTGTATCCCACTGTGCAGCGCTTATGAATCTTTTTATTTTCCTGGGAAACAAGTCCCTCTGTCGGACGCTCCCGCATTGTGAAATACTCCGGATACCTGAAATAAAGGATCATTGCCGCTAAGGTTAAAACCAAACCGGGCAGTCCCAGCAAGCCAAGTACCTCCCAGGTTGCAGGAAGCTTGGATGCGTTAAAGCTCAGCACAGGGAAAGCTGCGGTAATCCATGAAAAAGTGCAAATTATGTAATGGATTTTCTTAAATCGTCCGAACATCGGCCTGTCGCTTTTCTGCACCAGAACAGCCTTCGCTAAAACTCCCTTTTCATAGGATTCTGCGATTTCAGAATTGGACATTCCTGCCACCGGAGGCATGAGCTTAGCCGGTTTATGTGATCTGTATCTGCATAATGCCTGTGCAAATCCCAGACGATTAACCCAAAATTCATCCAAATCAATTCTCCTGCCGTCGCTGAGTTCCACTACGACACGGAGCGGTGAATCGTAAAGTCCTGTCACATCCTCATAAGAATACCTGCGGCTTCTCCCCAGCCAGTTACGCCATGTAAAACCCTCTTTATCATAGGTAAGCAGGCAGTTATGATGCGCACACAGACCGGGAGCAGAAATTCCTCCGGAAAAAAGCAATACGATAATTCCTGCTGTTATCTGGTGAAAGCAGATGCAAATGATGCCTATAACAGCTCCTATAATTGCGGTGATTAAAAATACATAGCCAAAAGCCGCTACCATCTGTACCTTGCAGCTGTCATCCTCATCCATGCCGTCCTGTGCCGCTTTATCTAAGACCTTTCCAGTCAGCTTCTGAGTCAAAAAATATCCAAATATGTTCATTAAGTATGTCCTCACTTCGACTTGCTGTCGCAGAAGTTGAATTCAATCATTACCAGCAGATTTTCTTTAGTGTAAATGTTGTAGAGCCCACTGTCAATAAA
>JAHHRR010000056.1 GCA_020025655.1 Oscillospiraceae bacterium | reverse complement strand
GGCTGCGGAATCTGCACTACAAAATGTAAATTCGATGCCATTAAGCTTGAAAAGGTAAATGATTACAAGAGCAAGAACTACTATAATACCTTAGCAAGAGTTGTTGGCAATGTTCCTAAAACTATCGGAAATATTGTAGTAGAAAGGAAAAAGGCAAAAGAAAGCTGAAAACCTGAATATAACACTCAGCCCCCGATAAACTTAAGGCTTATCGGGGGCTGACTGCTCTTTTTGTATTAAAATGTAATTCACTCATACGAGCTGTGCGCTCAACATACCATTTACAAAAAGGAGTGATGAGCTTGATAGACGTAAGAGGATTCTTTAAAAATCACGCAAAACTGTTTTCAGCACTTGGTATGGTAATGGCGGTTATACTTATGTTCTGGGCGGTGAACAGTCCGGCGATTGTGGGTGCTTCTGCTACACAGAGGCAGCTGCCGGTCTACAATGTCCAGCGGGACGACAAGGTTATAGCAATGTCATTTGATGCCGCATGGGGTAACGAGGACACACAGACGCTTATTGATATTCTCAATAAGTACAAGATAAACACCACCTTTTTTGCAGTGGGACAGTGGGTGGACAAATATCCCGAATCTGTAAAAGCACTCGCAGATAACGGCAACGAGGTAATGAACCATTCATCTACACACTCACATTTTTCAAAGCTTACAGAGGACGAAATAATTTCCGATATCAGTGCCTGCAATGATAAAATTGAAAAAATCACAGGCCGCAGACCCACTCTGTTCCGCTGCCCCTATGGAGAATATGATGACCATGTTATAAAGGCAATCAACAGCATGGGAATGACAGCAATACAGTGGAACATAGACAGTCTCGACTGGAAGGGTATATCCGCAGAGGAAATTCAGAAGCGTGTACTCAAAAATGTTTCACCCGGAAGCATTATCCTGTTCCACAATGCTGCCGAACACACGCCCGAGGCTCTGCCCGGAATTATAGAGTCCTTACAGGCACAGGGATATAAAATTGTTCCGATTTCACAGATACTTTTGCAGGGCGAATATACAATCGACCATCGTGGCACTCAAATACCAAAATAAAAAGCGGCGTATTTACGCCGCTTTTTCAAATTCTGCATGGAGCTTGCAGGGAGCATCTTCCCTGTCCTCCTGCATGAACAGTGAGTTGTAATCGAAGTTCAGATAGAAGTCTCGTTCCTTCTCAAAATATTCTTCACAGTTGTCAAGAGTAAGAAGCCCGGTGCCTTCTTTCATGTATTTGAGTATAAGGCTATTTATATCTTCACTGTAATGAGTCGTATCCTTGTAATTATTAAGGTCGGTAGTTATATCAGTAAAATTATTGAACGAAAAGAGCCTGATTTCAGGGCATTTGAGTATTTCTTCAATATAAAGTCTTTCGGCTGCCATGAATCTCTCAAATTCTCCGTTTTCGAGCAGTTCGCCGAAGTATGCGGCAGAATACGGAGGAATAAAGTAATAGAATTCTGTGTCAGGATAGCGTGCAGGAAGCTCCGTGATATTCTGAACGGCGCTTGCAATAATGCTTTCGGCTTCCTCATCGGTGAGAGATGCCTGTACATTTGCGGTTTTAAAAGAAGTCCTATCCTTTAACACTTCGTTTTTACCGAAAACTGCACCGGGCATCCAGTAGGAATAGACATCGAAGGACTTAACACCCGGCTTCCTTCCGAACGAAGCCATATCCTGCATTTCAAAGCATTTATCAAGAACTTCCTTGTTCAGCAGATAATTGAAATCATTGAAGAAGTTATTGTCGTAAAGATAATACGGGAACTTGCCCAGATCATCACGCATACTGTCCTTGTCTCTGAAAAACATTATGGGATCGAGAGCACGAATTACAATTTTCGTTTCAGGATGATACTCGAGTGCGACCTCAATGTTATCGTCAATTTCTTTAAAAGTGCCGCCCTGAAACGGTGCTTTTACGAAATCTCCGCCGAACACATCTTCGGCTTCGGATGTGAGGAAATTCTCAATCATCGAGGTTCCGATTATTATTCCGTCGTAGTTAAAATGCTTTAGAATACCGTTATTCTGGCTGCGCTGAATATTCAGATCATAATAGTATCGTTCATCCGGTGCATGATAATGGAAATACGGGTCAGCACTTATAACCGTGCAGGCGGTAAACACCAGCCAGAATATGAAGAGGATGAGAAAAATGATTAACCATGTTTTGCTTTTCATGTAATTCCTCCTCAGAAACCAAAATAGACAAACGGAGCTTCAACGCTCAGCGACAGCACACAGTAAGTAATGATTATGTACTGGACGATTATTGTAAGAATATTGTTTTTGTACTCCCGCTCGGATACGTTCTTTGTAAACATACATATAATAAATGCCACCAGGCAGAAAAGAAGTATGCCGAATTCGGGGAAATTATACAGGGCGGGAAATGCGTCGCAGATAGAGTTAACAATGGGGATATAGAACGGCTCTGTCATACCGGGGCTGAGCACTCTCGTCTTTAGACTTATCATATTTCGCATAAGCTCAAGCCACTGTGACATATTATCTGACCTGAACATCAGCCAGAGAATATTGGTGCAGGAATAAGTGAAAAGCCAGCCCAAAAACGAAGGAATCTTAATCTGCTTTTCCTTTAGAATCTTATCAATTACAAGCAGTACGCCGTATATAAAGCCCCAGATAAGGAAAGTCCAGTTAGCACCGTGCCAGAAACCGCTTACCACGAACACTATCATAATGTTCAGGTAGGTTCTCATTCGGCCCTTCCTGTTGCCGCCCAGCGGGATATACAGATGGCGGGTAAAGAACTGGGTAAGGGTCATATGCCACCTCTTCCAGTACTCCCCTATTGTGCAGGCCTTATAGGGAGAATTGAAGTTCAGCGGCAGATCAAAGTTGAACATTTTTGCCGAACCTATGGCCATGTCACTGTATCCGCTGAAATCAAAGTAAATCTGGAAGGTATAGCAGATAGCAATAAACAATGCATCCGCAGAACTTACAGCGTACACATCGGTAAAGCCCCAGTCAACGGCTTTGGCAAAAACGTCTGCAAAGAGCAGCTTTTTTATAAGACCAAGGTTGAATTTTCTGAGTCCGAGCATGATGTTATCCGCTGAGAAGGACTTGTTGTCCTCACTTCTGAGCTGAGCTATAAACGTCTCCGGCTCCATGAGCGGGCCCATAACAAGCTTAGGGAAGAAAAGTATATAGTTTGCGTATTCCAGAAAGCTGTAATTGTTCAGAGGCTTGTCTTTGGCTTCAAGGATATACGCAATCTGCTGGAAGGTATAAAAACTAATTCCGAGTGGCATGAACAGATTTTTCAGCCTGTGGTCGCCGGGAATAAACTTATCTAAATTGGAAACAAAGAAGTTATAGTATTTAAAGATAAAAAGAATAACAAGATTAAATACTATTCCGCATATTAAATAAATTTTCTGCCTGTTGCCGGCCTTCTTTATAATCCTGTAAAAAACATAGTTGCCAAGCACACTTACCGCCAGAATAAGGACACATTTTAAACCTGCAAAGGAATAAAATATGCATGACAGAATAAGCAGTACAGCTCTGCCGGCTGTATGAGAAATCTTATTGGCAAGAAAATAAAAAATCAGTGCAGCGGGTAAAAAAAGCAGAATATAATTGAACGAATTAAACAGCATATCTCAATTTAAAAGGCGTTTAGCCATCCCTTCATTTTTAATGAATATTAAACAATTATATCATCGCAGCTTCGCTTTATCAATTCTAAATTCTGTGCGCAAAATAAAAAGCTGTCCGTTAAGACAGCTTTTTTGATGTATTTATGTTGTAATCAGGTTAGAGGGACGGTCAGACAGTTCCGGACATTCATTGCAGATGATATATTCAAAATCACTGAGCGAGCCCATTTTGTAAAAACCTCTGGTATTGAGCTTAACCGAGTCAAACAGCAGATATGAGTGTTCACCGTTTTCCATTGCGGTATTTCTTACAGACATTGCATCATAACTCTGTGAGTATACTGCGTTTTCCTTGAGGTTTACGCCGGAACATCCGACAAATACTCTGTCGAAATGAAATTTCTCCAGAGCCTGCTGATACAGATTACCTGCACTGAAGCCTTTATCAATATAGTAGTTGCCGCCGAGAAATACAAGCTCAACAGGCTGCACGTTCAGTGAAAGAACGAAAAGCCCGCTGTTTGTTACAATACGAATGTTTCTTGATTCCAGAAAAGGTGCAAGACACGCTGCGTTATCACCGCCGTCAACAAATATACATTCACCGTCCTGAACAAACCGACTTGCTCTTTCAGCAATTTTCTTTTTGATTTCAAAGTTACTTATATTTTCATATTCAAAAAGCCTTGAAAGCTTTGATGTATCCTCGGTTCCAGTTAAAACAGCACCGCCGGGGACAATACGAAGTTTACCTGCCTTTTCAAGCTTCTCAAAATCCCGCCTTATAGTTGATTCAGAAACCTGAAGTTCCTGTGCCATAAGCTTAAAAGTAATGATACCTTTATCCTGGAGTCTGGAAATGATATATCGAGTGCGCTCAGATGCAATCACTTAATATTCCTCCTAATACTTTCTCTTTTCGTTAGAATACTACTTTTTGTGTAAGTTGTCTATAACTTTAATATGAATAATAGTCGAAAAAAATGAGTTGACTATTTATTTCATCAATACAAGTAGATTTCTTGCGTTAAACGACAATATTTGAAAATAATAGGCCTTTTTATAGTGACAAATTCATAACAATGTGCTATCATAATTCCAAGTTAATACTGACTCGGTAATAAAAATTTAATACTAATACGGAAGGAAGACTGTCATGGTTACTAACAAAGAAAAATTCTTTAAATTAGGCCAGAAAATCACAGACAGAATACCCAAAAAGCTGGGTCTCGAGCCAATGAGCGAAAGTGACCCGGAATACTGGGGACTTGTTAATGTCCTTGACGATGATATGGTGGATATTGCAACTCCCATGAAACTGCGCACTCCTTATACTCTTCAGCAGCTGGTTAAAATGACCGGCATGGAAGAAAACAAGCTTGAAGAAAAGCTTCAGGAAATGGCGAAAATCGGTATCATTGAGTATCACTGGGGCAATCGACCTCACGTCAGAGAGAATAAGCTTTACCTGCTGCCTATATTTGTGCCCGGTATTGCCGAAGTCTCCAACATGAACAAAAAAGTAGTAAATGAGCATCCCGAAGTCTGCGATTTCTTTGAGCGTATGGCTTTCCTGCCTCTTGCAAATATCACTCCTATGGTGCCTCCCGGCGGCGCCGGAATCGGAATGCACGTTATCCCTGTTGAACAGGCAATTCCCGCTCACTCAAAATCTGTAAGTGTTGAGCATATTTCACACTGGCTGGATAAATACGACGGTCACATCGGTGCAGGTATCTGTTCCTGCCGTCAGTGTCAGTCTAAACGTGGAGAAGGCTCCGGCGATATTGCCGACGACTGGTGCATAGGTCTGGGCGAATTTGCCGACTATGTTGTTGAGTGCGGCAACGGCCACTACATAACCAAAAAAGAGGCTATGGATATTATACAGAGAGCAGAAGATCTGGGCTATGTTCATCAGACAACCAATATCGACGGCGAGGATAAGATTTTTGCAATCTGCAACTGTGCGCCCGGAGTCTGTTTCGGTATCAGAACCTCTCAGCTGTTTAATACTCCCAATATGTCCAGAAGCGCATATATTGCTCACGTTGACAAAGAAAAATGTGTTGCCTGCGGTAAGTGCGTTGAAGTCTGTCCTGCCGGTGCAGTCAGACTGGGTCAGAAGCTCTGCACCAAAAACGGCGAGGTGCAGTACCCCAAGAGAGAACTTCCGGACGATCATAAATGGGGCCCTGAGAAATGGAGCCCGAATTACAGAGATGATAACCAGATCAACTGCTATGACACAGGTACAGCTCCCTGCAAAACCAACTGTCCTGCACATATCGCTGTTCAGGGTTACATCAAAATGGCTGCTGAAGGCAGATATATGGACGCCCTCAAGCTTATTAAGCAGGATAACCCCTTCCCTGCTGTCTGCGGCAGTATCTGCAACCGCCGCTGCGAAGAAGCCTGTACACGAGGCGGCATAGATGCTCCTGTTGCAATAGACGAAATCAAACGCTTTGTTGCCGAGCTGGAGCTTAAAGAAGAAAACAGATATATTCCTCCCCTTAAAAACTTCAAGCCTAATTTCGAGGGCTTTGATGAAAAGATTGCAGTTATCGGTGCCGGCCCTGCCGGTATGAGCTGCGCCTTCTACCTTGCCAATATGGGCTACAAGGTTAAGGTTTATGATAAAAATCCTGTTCCCGGCGGTATGCTTACTCTGGGCATACCTAATTTCCGTCTGGAGAAAAATGTTCTTAACGCAGAGATTGACGTACTGCGTGCAATGGGTGTAGAATTCATATGCGGAGTTGAGGTCGGTAAAGATATTACTATTCAGCAGCTTCGTGATGAAGGCGTCAAAGGCTTTTATCTTGCAATCGGCGCTCAGAAGTCTTCTTCTCTTAATGTTCCGGGAGAAGATCTTGAAGGTGTTTACGGTGCAGTTGAATTTCTGCGTGAAGTTAACCTCGGCAACAAGCCTCAGATCGGCAAATGCTGTGCTGTAATAGGTGCAGGTAATGTTGCTATGGATGCGTGCAGAACCGCTGTTCGCCTCGGCGCAGAGGAGACATATGTTATTTACCGCCGCTCTAAGGCTGAAATGCCTGCGGATGAAATGGAATATGAAGAAGCCTGCAATGAGGGTGTCAAGTTCCGTTTCCTTAATGCTCCTGTTGAGATTACAGGCAAAGACGGCAAGGTAAGCGGCATAAAGCTCGAAGTTATGGAGCTTGGCGAGCCGGATGAAAAGGGACGCAGAAAGCCCGTAGGTACAGGAAAATTTGAGACAATAGAGCTTGACAGCGTCATCGGCGCTATCGGCCAGAAGGTCGATTTCGGCAGCCTTGATCTGGGTGATATGGAAATATCCGCCAGAGGCCTTGCTGTTGCAGAAGCTGTTACATTCCAGACTGCTCAGAAGGATATCTTTGCAGGCGGCGATGTACGTACCGGCCCGAGCTTTGCTATAAATGCCATTGCCGAAGGCCGTGAAGCTGCTATTTCCCTGCATCGCTTTGTTCATCCCGGTCAGAGCCTTACTCTTGCCCGTAACCGCAGAGACTTCATTGAAATGGATAAGAGCAGCGTCGTTATTCCTATTGAGAGCTTTGATAACTGCAAACGTCAGGTTCCCGCTCACGATGCAGCGAAGATGAAGAGCTTTTCAAATGACCGCCTTCCCTTCACTGAGGAGCAGGTTAAGAAGGAAGCCTCCCGCTGCCTTGGCTGCGGCGCCAGCGTTGTGGATGAGCACCGCTGCATCGGCTGCGGACTCTGCACCACCAAGTGCGAGTTCGATGCTATCCACCTCAGCCGTGATATCCCCGAGGCAAGCAAGATGTACAAGATAGAAGATAAGATGAAGGCTATCCTGCCTTATATGGCAAAGAGAGAGATTAAGATCCTCCGGAATAAGAATAAGTAATGCATGAATTAGGAACTGTTATTTATGTTATAGAAACGATTGAGAAGCTGGCAGTGGAAAATAAGCTCAGCGCTGTAAATTCAATTACTTTGCAGGTTGGCGAGGTCAGCACAATTGTTCCTGATTATCTTGTGAATTTCTGGAAATTTGCCAGAAAGCGTTCCGAGCTGTTAAAGGATACGGAGCTTAAAATTGAAAATCTGAAAGCTGTAACTTTCTGTCAGGACTGTGAGAAAACATACCCGACGGTTCAATATGGAAAGCAATGCCCGTACTGCTCGAACTACAATACCTTTCTGGTGACAGGCAACGAATTCGTTATAAAAGAAATCGAAGCCATGTAGAATAGTGCAAAGCGCGGCGGCGTATTTTTACGCTGCCGTGTTTTAAATTTTTAAACACAAAGGAAAGAGAGAGAAAAATGGAAAAATTTTTTCACCTCCAGGAGAGAGGTACAACTGTAAAAACCGAAATAGTTGCCGGTTTTACCACATTTATGGCTATGTCATATATCCTGATGGTAAACGCAGGTATGTTCGCTGAACTGGGAACTGTTTCATATAACGCAATCTATATTGCAACTGCATTGTCTGCAATTATAGGCACTGTCTTAATGGCACTTATGGCAAATCTGCCTCTGGCACTTGCTGCCGGTATGGGCCTTAATGCATATTTTGTATATACCGTCTGCTTCGGCCTCGGCTTTACATATGCAAATGCACTGGTGCTTGTTATGCTGGACGGTGTTATATTTATCATTCTCACCCTTACCGGCCTGAGAAAGAAAATCTTTGACGCTATTCCCCAGTCTGTTCGTACCGCAATTCCTGCCGGTATCGGACTTTTCATTGCATTCCTCGGTCTTCAGAACTCCGGACTTATTGTAGATAACGGCGCAACACTTGTCGGCCTTGTATCTTTCAACCTGTTCTCCGGCTCTGCAACATGGGCAAGCGTAATGCCTGTTCTCGTTACACTGCTTTCTGTGCTGGCTATTGCTATCATGGCTCAGAGAAAGATTAAGGGCAGCGTTCTCTTCGGCATCCTCGGCGGCGCTGCTGCCTACTACCTTCTGGGCTTCACTGTCCCCGGCTTCTATGACGGCTTCGGTGCAGGATTCTCCTTTAATCCCTTTACAGCATTCAAGGATTTCGGCCGTGAGGCATTCGGTGCAGTCTTTAAGGAAGGCTTTGATTTCAGCCCCTACATTGAGGCTCACGGCATGGGCTCATTTATAGTCACCATGCTTTCAACCGCACTTGCATTCTGCATGGTTGATATGTTCGATACACTGGGTACACTTTACGGTGCCTGCGCAAGAGGCAACCTCGTCGACGCAAACGGAAACATCCCCAAGATGAATCAGGCTATGATGTCCGATGCAATCGCAACTACTATCGGTGCTGTCTGCGGTACTTCTACCGTTACTACTTTTGTAGAAAGCTCTGCCGGTGTAGGTGAAGGCGGACGTACCGGCCTTGCCGCACTTTCCACTGCATTCTTCTTCCTGATTGCAATGTTCCTTGCACCTTTTGCTCAGCTCATCCCCTCCTGCGCTACCGCAGCCGCTCTTATTTACGTCGGCGTGCTTATGATGAACTGCGTTAGAGATATTCAGTGGGATAAAACTGAAATTTCCGTTCCCGCTTTCCTGACCATGGCTATGATGCCCTTTACTTACAGCATTTCCTATGGTATCGGCTTCGGTCTCATTTCCTTTACTATCATTTCCATATTTACCGGAAGAGCAAAGGAAGTAAAGCCTGCAACCTGGATTATCGGTCTTCTTTTCGGACTGACCTTCTTCCTCACTCACTGATGCAATAAAAAAAGCGGTGCCAATAC
>JAHHRR010000055.1 GCA_020025655.1 Oscillospiraceae bacterium | reverse complement strand
CTTTTTTGAGGGTATCTTCTGTATTCTTTACACGATAAGCTTCCAGCTTTTCAGCCAGAGCATCATCGGAGAGAGCAAGCATTTCAATTGCGAGGAAAGCAGCATTTTTAGCACCGTCTATTGCAACAGTAGCCACAGGAATACCAGAAGGCATCTGAACTGTTGAAAGCAGAGCGTCCATGCCGCCGAGCTGAGAGTTAATGGGAATACCGATTACAGGCAGAGTAGTACCGGCTGCAATAGCACCTGCAAGATGAGCTGCCATACCGGCTGCTGCGATAATTACTCCAAAGCCATTCTTTCTGGCGTTGGCAGTGAATTCTCTGCATTCCACGGGAGTACGATGGGCGGAGTAAACGTGCATTTCGTATTCAACCCCGAAATCCTGCAGAATGTCTGCGGCCTTTCCGACTACGGGCAGATCGCTGTCGCTGCCCATAATGATTGCAACTTTTTTCATGTCAAGACCTCCTGAAATTTACTTAAAATTTTTAAGGATAACAAAAAGGGCGCACTCCCCACCTGAAAAAGGTATTGAGTACGCCCAGACGGTCGGCAGTTACGGTAGATTGGTCCATGTGGTGCTCCACTTTAATCCGTCAGAGCCAAAATACCCTTAATATTTTTACCCATCTAAAATAACACGAAATTCGACTAAATGTCAATAGTTTGAAAAAAATGTAACAGACATTTTGAACTAAAATCAGACACTGAATTTGTGCAGATTTACAAGAGAACAAAAATGCCGGCTTGACAAGCCTTGCAAGACGTATATATAATGAAAAAAGTTTGAGATGATGGTCGAAAACATACCGTACTTGCTGCAAAAATGCATATGGAGGTTGAAGCATGGATACAAAACTTATACATGAAAGCTGCTGCGATTTTACGGAGCTTTTATCGTCCTCAGCTGCCGTCCCCGGCGGGGGAGGTGCTGCTGCACTTATCGGCGCAATAAGCGTGTCCCTCTGCTCAATGTCTGCAAACCTTACGAAAGGCAAAAAGAAATATGCAGAGTTTGAAGCAGTGATTGAAAACTGCCTTAATAAAACCGAAGAGCTGAGAAAGGCTTTTCTGAGTCTTGTAGATGAAGATGCAGAAGCATTTCTTCCGCTTTCAAAAGCATATTCAATAGAAAAGGACCGCCCTGACAGGGAGGAGATAATTAAGCGTGAATCCCTCAATGCCTGCGCTGCGCCTATGAATATGCTGAGACTGTGTCGGCAGTCTCTTGAGCTTCTTGAGGATATGTATAAGGTAGGAAATCAACTTCTTCTCTCAGACGTGGGCTGCGGTGCGGCTGCGTGTGAGGCTGCAATGAAGAGTGCGGCTATGAATGTGCTTGTAAATACAAAAAGCCTTAAAGGCTGCCCGGAGGCCGAAATGCTCAATGCGGAAATAAATGAAATTCTCGGTGAATATCTGCCCAGAGCGAAAGCACTGGCTGATGCGGTAATGGATAAACTGGTGGAATAATGGCACTGATATTAAAAGGCAAGCCGGTAGCCGATGAAATTTACCGGAAACTCGATGAGCGGGTAAAACGTCTTTCTGAGAGAAACATCAGACCCTGCCTTGCAATAGTAAGAGTGGGAAATGATGAAAGCTCAGAGGCTTATGAAAGCTCTGTTTTGAAAGCTTTTTCAAAAAGAGGACTTGAGGTTAAAAACTGCGTAATGCCGGAAAGCTCACAGGAAGCTGAGCTTGTTGAGCTTCTGCAGAAAATTAACTGCGATGAAGCTGTACACGGCTGCATGATAATGCGCCCGCTGCCTAAACATATGAATGAAAACAGCGTATTGCAGCATTTGAGTCCTGCAAAGGATGTGGACTGTGTAAGCAGACAGGCTCTGGGAGGAGTTTTCTCAGGAGACAAGGACTGCTTTGCACCTTGCACGGCGCAGGCCTGCATGGAGATTCTGGACTATTACAATATTCCGCTTAAAGGAAAAAGAGCGGCGGTTATAGGCAGAAGCCTTGTGGTAGGCAGACCTCTTTCCATTATGCTTCAGGGTCGGGATGCAACTGTCACAATGTGCCATTCCAAAACTGAAAATACAGCAGAAATCTGCGCTGAGCAGGATATAATTATTGCTGCGGCAGGAAAAGAAAAATTAGTTGATAAGAACTATACAAACAATAATCAATGCGTAATTGATGTGGGAATAAACCTTGGTTCTGACGGAAAAATCCATGGAGATGTGGATTTTGACGCTGTTGAGCCTGTTGTGAGCGCCATAAGTCCGGTACCCGGAGGAGTGGGCTCGGTTACAACCGCCGTTCTGGCGGAACATCTGGTCACAGCTGCCGAAAGGCAGTTTTGATAAATTTATTGTCAGAGTAGGAGCAGCGCGTTAAGTGTCGTGGAATGGGAAGTTGTCCACGGACGAAACACATGGTGTGCGGTGCTGTATCCGCTTCCGCTGCCACTAAGGAAGAAATTCCTCTTGTGGCACTGGTCATGAAAGGAGTTTCTTATGAAAACAAAACAGTTAGCTATGGACGCTGTCCTTGCTGCAATGTGTGCCGTACTGGGTGCGGTTTCCGTTGACATGGGCAACATGAAAATTACCTTTGAGAGCCTTCCGGTTCTCATTGCGGCACTGATGTTCGGCGGAATAGACGGACTTGCAGTGGGCGGTATCGGTACGCTTATCTATCAGCTTTTGAAGTATGGAATTACTGTTACTACACCGCTGTGGATTCTTCCCTATGTGCTTTGCGGATTATTTGTGGGAATGTATGCAAAGAAGCATAATTTCGATTTGAGCTGGAAACAGACCTGCTTAGCGGTTGTGCTTTCGGGAATTATGGTTCTTGCGCTAAATACATTTTCACTCTATGTGGACAGCCATATTTTCGGATATTACACGCCGGCGTTTATATACGGCGCTCTTGTACCGAGAACAATAATCTGCATTGTGAAAGCAATGGCTTTTTCCGCATTTCTGCCCGGACTTATTAAAACTCTGAGAAAGGCTGTACATATTTAAGTTATGGATAAACTCGGTCAGAGAAAAGCTGCGCTTGCTGCAAGGGCTGCAATAGCCCCTGAAGAACGTGAGAGCAGAAGCAGACTTATTTGCAGCAGGCTTATGACACTTGACGAGGTAAAAGATGCAGAAGTCATATTTTCCTATATGGCGATAAAAGATGAGGCTGATTTGAAACTTATAAATGAGCATCTTGCTGCCGAGGGAAAAAAACTCTGCTTTCCGGTTTCCGGTAAAAACGGAATAATGCAGGCATATGCACCGGGAAAATGGCGAAAAGGTTTTTACGGAATTACGGAACCTGATGCTGAAAGCTCGGAGCTTATTGCGCCTGAGGAAATCTCACTTGTGCTTGCACCGTGTGTGGGATTTGACGAAAAGGGAAACAGGCTCGGCTACGGCGGCGGATATTACGACAGATTTCTTCCCGACTGCGTAAACGCTGTAATCATTGCCGCAGCCTTTGAAGCTCAGAAAATGCCTGAGATAGCAGCTGAAAAGCTTGACCGGAAAATCGATATTGCTGTTACAGAAGCGGCAGTTTACAGATTTTAAAACTTAACACAGAAAAAATACCGAGAAAAACTATTGAAGTTTTTCTCGGTATTTTGATTTTAAGGAAGAGAGCGAATTTCACTCGTTTTCAATTTTTATCTGACACATCTTCATTGCCTCAAGAGCGGTTTTGTGGCTCTGAGGAGTAACACCTGCACAGCAGGCTGCATCTACGATAATGGGCAGCTCGGGGAGAAAGGCCTTAATAAGCATTGCGTTTGAAATTACACAGATATCGGTGCAAAGGCCGATGAGTGTTACGCTGCTGATGGGCTGCTTTTTGTTTTCTTCAAACAGATATTCGCCAAGTTCTCTTGAACCGAAAGTGGGCTTGTCAATGGCGATGTCTTTTCTGAGCTGTTCAAGCTCATGACGGATTTCCCAGCCGGAAGTCCCCTTAATGCAGTGAGGAACGGGCAGATTGCGGCCCTCCTGAGTGTCCATATAGTTTTCGTGATGGGTATCTCTTGTAAAAAGCACACGGCCGTCAAAGTTTCTGATTTTCTCTGCTACGGCAGGGACAATGGCCTGAGCCTCGGCAGTACCCAAAGCACCGTCGATAAAGTCATTCTGCATATCGACGACGATGAGATAGTTCATAGAATTATCGTTGTTATTCATATAATAAACCTCCCTTGGTAAAGAGAATATTAACAAGATATCAATTAAAAGTCAACTCCTGCCCGCACAGGCAGGAACGTGGCTGAATAAGCTGAAAGGGGAGGAAAAGCAAAATGAAATATGAACTTGTTAGCTTAGATAAGCTCCTGCCCGGGCAGAAGGCGATTGTTTCACACCTTACCAAAAGCGGCCCTATGCGCCGCAGATTGCAGGATATAGGACTGACTGAAAATACGGCGGTTGAGTGTGAAGGCAGAAGCCCCGGAGGTGATCCTGCGGCGTATCTTATAAAATCGGCGCTTATTGCACTGAGAGATGAGGACAGCAGAGATGTGCTTGTAAAAATAAAACGGGAGGAGTAGAACATGGGGCTTAGCAGATCTTCTACCGGTGCAGAGCTAGTAAAAGAACACAAGCAGAATGATAATGCCTGCGTCATTGCTCTGGCGGGAAACCCAAACGTCGGCAAAAGTACAGTTTTTAATCTGCTGACAGGGTTGAATCAGCACACGGGCAACTGGCCCGGCAAAACAGTAAGCAATGCCAGAGGAAAATGCAGAAGCATAAATCGGGAATATGAGCTTGTGGATATTCCGGGAACCTATTCGCTCCTTGCCCAGTCCGAGGAGGAACGGATTGCCAGAGACTTTATATGCTTCGGCGGAGAAGAGGCAGTACTGCTTGTATGTGATGCGGTATGCCTTGAAAGAAATATGAATCTGCTGATACAGGCGGCAGAGGCAAGCAAAAAGCTTCTTGTATGCGTAAACCTTATGGATGAGGCAAAGAGAAAGGGGATAAAGCTTGATTTAGAAAGGCTTTCCGAGCTGCTTAATCTGCCGGTAATAGGAATCTCTGCCAAAAAGAAAAGCAGCCGAGATGTTATACTGGCTGCACTTGATAAAGTGGCTGAAGATCGGCCGCAGGATGAATATGAAGTGGAGTATCCGGCAGAAATAGAAAATGCAATACAGAGCCTTAAAGATCAGGTACAGAAAATTTCAGGCGGAAAACTCAGAACACGCTGGCTGTGCCTCAAGCTACTTGAAGGAGACAGCGAGATTATAAAGCAGGCGAATGAATATCTGAACGGAGAGCTGGAAAAAGCAGAGGAGCTTTTATATGCTGCACATACAGAGCGGGAAAAGCTTATTGAACAGGGAATTGACAGCGAGAAATTTCAGGATATGATTGCAACTTCAATCTCAAAAAGAGCGGCGGAACTTGCACGAGCGGCTGTCAGCCATGAACAGGGGGCATACAGCACCAGAGACAGAAAAATAGATAAACTGCTTACGGGAAAGCTTGTGGGATACCCCCTTATGCTGCTTTTGCTGCTGCTGGTTTTTTACATAACCATTGCAGGTGCAAATTATCCGTCTCAGCTGCTGTCGACAGCCCTGTTTGCGCTGGAGGAGAAAATCAGGCTGCTGCTGACGTCTCTGAATGCACCGTGGTGGTTTACGGGACTGCTTGTTGACGGCGTATACAGGGTGCTGGCGTGGGTAGTTTCGGTTATGCTGCCGCCTATGGCTATATTCTTCCCGCTTTTCACTTTACTGGAGGATGCGGGATATCTGCCGAGGGTTGCATACAATCTGGATAATCCTTTCCACAAATGCAAAGCCTGCGGAAAGCAGGCACTTACAATGTGCATGGGCTTCGGCTGCAATGCGGCAGGTGTTATCGGCTGCCGTATTATAGATTCCGAGCGGGAAAGGCTGCTGGCTATCCTTACAAACAGCTTCGTACCGTGCAACGGACGATTCCCTATGCTAATAACTGTTATGACGATGTTTTTCACAGGGACGGTGATCGGAGGAGCTTCAAATTTCCTGTCGGCGCTCATGCTGACGGCCTTTATTGTGCTTAGTGTTGTATTCAGCTTCCTTGCAACAAAGCTTCTCTCGTCTACCCTTTTAAAGGGAAAGCCTTCGTCATTTGTTCTTGAGATGCCGCCATACCGCAGACCTAATATAGCGCAGGTAATTGTACGCTCGATTTTCGACAGAACACTTTTCGTACTCGGCAGAGCGGTAGCGGTGGCGGCTCCGGCGGGAGCTGTAATCTGGCTCATGGCTCATGTACATATTTACGGAGAGAGTCTTATCAGTATATTTGCGAACTTTTTAGACCCTCTTGGTAAATTCATGGGCCTTGACGGGGTAATACTTATTGCATTTATTCTGGGATTTCCTGCAAATGAAATTGTGCTTCCCATTATGCTCATGGCATACACAGCGGCGGGAAGCCTGACGGAACCGGGAACTATAATGGAAATAAAAGAAATTCTGCTGCAAAACGGCTGGAGCTGGATAACTGCGCTGTGTACAATGCTGTTTTCACTTTTCCACTGGCCCTGTTCTACAACGGTGCTTACAATTAAAAAAGAGACGGGCAGCAGAAAGTGGACGCTGCTGTCTGCAATTCTGCCCACCATTGCAGGTTTTATCTGCTGCTCACTTGCAGCGGCGCTTGCAAGACTGATTACGGCATAAAAAAACTCCCCAATGGGGAGCTTTTTTATTTCTCTTCAACGCCTATTGCAATTTCAGGTGCGGTTTCGTGTATGAGAGCCAGTGCGGCGTCCATTGCGTCCTCTTTTTCAGACAGCACATTTCCGTACTCTTTGCCATCATGTACAAACACCATGGTGAAATACTGGAATGTAGTATTGCCGCAGCACATACGTCCGTTTACCTCGTGTATTCTTATGAATGCACGCTGTATAAAACTGTAAGGAATATATTTAAGTCTCAGATCCTCTCTGAAAAATACACCGGATTTGCCCACTTTCAGCTTATCGAAAAGTCTGGCGGATTCAAAATCAGCAGATATTTCAGCGTCAACAAGCTTTCCCTCAGGTGTGTAGAATTTCTTTTCTGCCATGTTACTGCCCTCCCTGTAATGTAAATATTTTAAAGTTAGTATAGCATTTTAATTGTTTTGCCTTTGCGGCTGATAAGACCTTCATCGCACATATTTTTAAGCTCTCTCATCATGCTGCTGCGGTCGGCACATAAATAGTTTGCAAGTCCGGAAAGAGAAACGTCAAGCTCAAACTCATCGACTCCTCTGTTATCCCGAACATATTCAAAGTAACTGCAAAGCTTTCTGCGCAGAGATTTTTTACTTATTATATTTATACGCAGAGACATACTCTGAGCCTTCTTTGCAGACAGCTCAAAAAGATTTCTTGTGAGCTGTGTATGGTGCATACAGGCTTTTTCGCAGCGCCCGCAGATACATGAAAATCGGATGAACATTACGCTGCAGTCGCTGTCAGCCTCCACGGCGTATCCCAGTGAGGTATTGGACATTGCGAAAATTTCACCGAATATATCGTCAGGGCCGTACTGCTCCAGAAGTGCAAACTCGCCGTCGCTGTCCATGCAGTACAGGTGAGCTTTTCCGCTCAAAAGCAGACAGAGATACTGGAGAGTCTGTGAATAGACCAGAATTGTATCTCCTTTTTTGAAATTTCTGACCTCAGGCTTGAAGCATTCTGACATAGCCTTTAAGCTTTCCGGGCTTATGCCTTTAAATAAAGGAATTTCTTTCATTTCTGATCCTTTCTACTTGAAGTATACTTATAATTATAATATAATACTGTTGCACACGCAACACGTAATACTGGTTTTCGGTTATATAATTTCATTGTGAAAACTTAGATAAATGAGCTCTCAGAGGGCTATATAAAAACATTTATGCCGCTGCCTGCGGCAGAAGGGAGATTTCTATGTACTGCACAAGAAAGGCTTTAGATGATTTAATATGGGTCGGTGCGGATGACAGACGCCTTGTATGCTTTGAAGGAGTTTACGGTGTACCCGACGGAGTTTCCTACAACTCTTATCTGCTGCTTGATGAAAAAACGGTGCTGTTTGATACTGTTGATAAGGCAGTGTCCCAGACTTTCTACGAAAATCTAACCCATTCACTGAACGGAAGAGAGCTGGATTACATAGTCATCACTCATATGGAGCCTGACCACGCCGCAACTCTGGATGCTGTGGTTCTGCGTTACCCCAATGTTAAGATAATCTGCAATGCCAAAATCAAGGTCATGCTGGAACAGTACTTTGATTTTGATATGGAAGGCAGAATTATAATTGTAAAGGAAGGGGACAGCTTCTCCAGCGGCAGACACAATTTCAGCTTCATTATGGCACCTATGGTTCACTGGCCTGAGGTTATGATGGTTTACGACTCCACTGCAAAGATACTGTTCTCAGCTGATGCCTTCGGCACTTTCGGCGCTTTGAACGGCAGACTCTTTGCCGATGAAACCGACTTTATGCATGAGCATCTGGATGAGGCACGCAGATATTACACCAACATTGTGGGCAAGTACGGAGTTCAGGTTCAGAATGTTCTTAAAAAGGCAGAAGCGCTGGATATAGCGCTGGTCTGCCCGCTTCACGGCTTCGTGTGGAGAAAGAACTTCGGAGAGTATCTCGAAAAGTACAAGCTCTGGAGCAGCTATGTTCCCGAGGAAAAGAGCGTAATGCTTGCATATGCATCTGTTTACGGCCATACTGAAAATGCTGCCAATATCCTTGCCGCAAAGCTGGTGGAGAGGGGAGTGAAGGTCAGAATGTATGACACCTCCGTTACAGCCGCAAGCTATATGGTTTCGGATGCTTTCAGATGCAGCCATCTGGTCTTTGCCGCCACCACATATAATATGGGTGTTTTTGTAACTATGGAAAATCTCCTCAGAGATATTGCAGCCCATAATCTTCAGGGGAGAAAGCTCGCCTTTATAGAAAACGGCAGCTGGTCTCCCACAAGCGGAAAGCTTATGCGTGAGATTTTAGCACCGCTTAAAAATATGGAATACATAGGCGAAAATATTACGATCCGCTCCGCCGTTAAGGAAGAACAGCTCAGTCAGCTTGAGGCTCTTGCCGATGCTATCGCTGCGGATATGAACTGAAAACAAGGTTAAAAGAGGCAGGGCCGGAAATGGCTGCGCCCTATAAGGAAGTTTAAAAAAGAACAGCAGGTGTCGGAATATACCGACACCTGCTTTTTATTCTTTCGGATTCTATACTCGTTGCCCTTATAACTGTGAATTCTGATTCCGTTAGTGTTAGAAATATTGGAATTTGAAATACGCAGGTTTATCTATGCTTATTAGATGCCGCAGGGCTTTCATAAAATCCTCCAAAACCGTTGATAACAAAGGGTTTTTCACAAACAGCTCACCTTTTCCCTTTATACGGTTTCACCCCTGTTTATGCTT
>JAHHRR010000054.1 GCA_020025655.1 Oscillospiraceae bacterium | reverse complement strand
TGCTGATTTAAAGTTAAGATAAAAAAAGCAAGGCTTTGGCCTTGCTTTTTTTATTCCTTTTTTTCAGCAGGCAGAGAAAATTCAGCTGCGAAATGATCTTCGTCTTTTGTGATTTTGAAGCTGCCGTGCATGGACTGCATTATTTTTTCGCAGGTGCGTATTCCAATCTTAGTGCTTTCAACCCGTGAAATATCTTTCTTGACGGAGTTTGAGGCACAGACTGAAAGAAGGCCGTTTTCATAGCTGCATATGAAGGCAACACTCATCTTTTTGTCGGCATACTTTTTGATATTGGATACAAGATTATCAAGAACCCGTTTCAAATACAGCGGATCAGCGTTTATGTTGTATTCACCGTCGAAAGAAATGTGGTTAATTTTAAAGCCGTTATCCATTAAGTCAAATTCCGATTCCGCCAGAAGCTGCTCTATGAGCATTCTTGCATCATAGGGTTCCAGTTTCATATCCAGCTCCGAACGGCCGAACACCAGAAAGTACTTAAACAGCTCATCGGTAAGCTCTTTAAGCTCGGTTGCCTTTGCGTATGCAGAGGAACAGAACTGACGGTCTTTTTCTATATCCGCAAAATCGCTGCTGCTTAAAAGCTCCAGATAACCTATTAAAGAGGTCATAGGAGTTCGGATATCGTGTGAAATTGCAGTTATAAGCTCACTGTTAGCCTCCCAGGCACGCTTTTCATTTCCCATACGTTCGATAACGGAATTCCTCATGTTATCAACTTCTTTTGCAAGCATACCCAGTTCGTCGTTACTGCTTATATCTATTGGGCCTTCAAGGTCACCTTCGCCTATGGCAACGGCTTCCCTGGAAAGCTTGATTATTCGTTCTGTCAGTTTGCGTACGTGCCAGAGAATAAGAAGGAAGAAGCACACGATAGCTAAAGCACCGGCTGCCGCTATGTTCAGCCACAGCTCTTTTTCACTTGTGTTATCGCCTATGGCAACATTATATACACCGTCGGAAAAACGCATGGGATAGAGCTTTCCGTATTCAACAGCGTACTGCATACGCTCAAATGTCAGCATATTCAATGCAGACTGGGCTTCACCGTCTGATGCTCGCATTATAATGTCACCATTCTTATTATATATAAGTATGGTAATAAAGCGGTTGTCGCCTGTCCAGTTGGCAAGCGCAGCGGTATCGCCGCCTTTTACTGAGTTCTGGATAACGTAATTATTAAGCTGCGAGTAGATTTCTGCTTTTCGTGAGGAAACTGCATCCGGACTCATATATATTTTTTCAACAGCCAGACGCCCCAGACCGGTGATTGCAAAAAACAGAATAACTGACATAAGGAGAGAAATCAGAACAGAGTAAAGAATTTTTATGTTAAGCGAGCGGGACTGATTTACAGCTTTAATCAATTTGATAACCCTTTCCCCAGACAGTACGAAGAATCTTGGGATTTGAGGGATCGTCTTCGATTTTACGCCTGAGATTCAGAATATGCACCATTACGGTGCTGCCGGAACCGGGAAGATAAACCTCCTCCCAGACCGCCTCATATATTTCCTTGGCGTTCAGCGTGACACCACGGTTTTTGAGCATATATTCAAGAATGGAATGCTCTTTGTCTGTAAGATCCAGCTCTTCTCCGCTGAGCTTAACGCTGTGGCTTCCGAAATCCACAACCAGATTGCCGATTTCCACAACCTCCTCAGGCTTGCCTCGGTATTCGGTGTAGCGCCGAAGCAGGGAACTGACCTTTGCAAGAAGCTCTGCCTGAGAGAAAGGCTTTGAGAGAAAATCGTCTCCGCCGCTGTTATAGGCGGAGATGCGGTCATCTTCCGCACTTTTGGCGGTCAGGAAGAGAACAGGTGCGTTGGAATACTTTCTCAGCTTTGTACAGGCCTCGATTCCATCCATTCCCGGCATCATGACATCCATGATTACAAGGTCGGTATCAGGATTCGACTTTATATATTCAACTGCAGCTGCACCGTCGACAGCTTCTGAGACAGAGTAAGATTTAGATAATAAAAGGGTAAGGACGTTTCTGATGTCCGGATCGTCATCCACTATAAGGATTCTTGACTGTACTGGCATAAAAACCACCTCCATGCTCACATTGTAACACAAAATTTGCCTATAACAATTAAATAAATGGAAAATTAAGAATGTTTAAGATTTATCGCAGAAAATAAATAAATTCTTAAGAATATTTAATACACAGAAAAGAAGCGCTGTGGTAAAATAACAGAGTAAACTTAGTTTAATCTATCAGGAGGAACATATGAAGAAAAAACTGAAAAGTCTATTCTGCATGACACTGGCAGTTGCTATGGTTTTCAGCCTTGCAGCCTGCGGTGACAAAAATGCGGATGAAAAGACCCCCGGTAACAACGAAAACGAAGTAAAACCGGAAACTGTTTATGTACCCGAATTTACAAAAATAGATCCAGAAGGAAGAGAGAGCATCAGAATACTTTCAGCTGATGCTGATAAGATTTACTGCTCAGCCGTAACCAACGTCGGCGAGAATATACCTGAGGGTGCAGTGAAGGAATATGAGGGCCAGTTCGATGTCTACGAGGAGAGCCTTTATACTATGGATGCAAGCGGAAAGCTGACAGAACTCCCTGCCTATGAGATTTCTGCTTCCGATCCCGAGGATGCAGCAGGTAAAAAGGACTACAGCGCAAGAAGCCATATCGTTTCTGCTGTTCCTGCTGAAGACGGAAAGTTTGTGTGCGTTGAGTCAATCGGCACTTCATGGTTTGACGGTGACGACGATGTTCAGTTCGGCAGCGAAGAATACTGGGAGCATCAGGCATACGAAGAAAGATATGTTGCCCGTGTTCTGAATCCCGACGGCAGCGAAGTAAGCTCCTTTGATATTCCTGCTGAGGAAAACTCTTCTATATACAGTATTGCACAGGATAAAGACGGCAACATTGTTCTTGCAGGCAACGGCATTAGGGCTATTGATGCAAACGGAGAAGTTGCATATGATATTCCCGCAGATGATTATTACATAGAGCGCTTAATAAAAGTTCCCGACGGCAGACTGCTTGCTTATTTCTACGGTGAAAACGGCCCTGCCGTAAGTGAGATTGACGGAGCCGGCAAGAAGCTGGGCGAGCCTGTTGACCTGCCCAGATTTGCGAACGAAGTATATCCCGGCGGTGAGGATTACGAGCTGTACTACACCAGCGGCCTCAATTTCTACGGCCTGAATATCGGTCAGGAGCCTGTTAAACTCTTCAACTGGATGAATGCAGATGTTAACAGCGATTCTGTAAGAAACATTGTTGCAGGTCCTGACGGAAGCTTCGTGGCTCTCAGCAGCGAGTGGGATAATCAGAGCAATAAATCCACTTATGAGCTTGTAAAGCTTACAAAGAAGCCCTATGATTCCGTTGCTCAGAAAGAAGAACTTACTCTGGCAGTCATGTGGCTCGATTACGACTTCAAGGATACCATTATTAAGTATAACCGCAGCAACGATAAATACCGTGTTGTTATAAAAGACTATTCCGAGTTTAACACCGAGGACGACTGGGAAGCCGGCAAGACAAAGCTTCTCACTGAGATTATGTCCGGTGAGATGCCCGATATGCTGGCACTGGACGGACTGCCTTACAGCCAGCTGCTTTCCAAGGGAATTATTGAGGATATCTACCCCTACATTGATGCAGACCCCGAATTCGACAGAGAGGACTTCCAGCAGAACTTCTTTAAGGCTCTCGAAGTTGACGGAAAGCTCGGACAGGTTTGCTCTGACTTCATTATAACAACTGCTGTTGGTCCTGCAAAGGCAGTCGGCGATCAGCCCGGCTGGAACTACGCTCAGTTTAATGAAGCACTTGCTCAGATGCCTGAAGGCTGCAAGCCTTTTGGACACTATGTTCAGAGAGATGACATCATGCACATACAGCTCGCTATGGACATGGACTACTTCGCAGACTGGACTACCGGCGAGTGCCGTTTCGATACCCCTGAGTTTGCAGAACTGCTTGAGTTTGCAAAGCAGTTCCCCAAAGAAGTAAACTATGACGAAGATATTGCTTCAAATACGGTTGAGAATTTTGCCAGCGGAATGCAGATGCTGAGCTTCACAGCTATCAGTATGTTTGATGACCTATTGTACAATGATGCCTACACCGGCGGAGATGCTGTCTATATAGGTATACCCAGCGCCAGCGGAACAGGCAGCGCATTTTCTGCAGGCAACGGCTATGCCATCACCAAAAACTGCAGCAACAAGGAAGCTGCATGGGATTTCCTGAGAACTCTTCTCACTGAGGAATACCAGAATAAGATCATGATCGGCCTGCCTACAAATATAAAGGTATTTGATGCAAAGCTCGAACAGGCTATGACTCCCGAGTACAGAAAGGATGCCGAAGGCAATTTCATGCTTGATGAAAACGGAGACAAGATTCCTGTAAGCCATGGCGGATACGGTATGCCTGACGGTACTGTTGTTGAGATGTATAATCTGACTCAGGAGCAGGCAGATAAGTTTATGGATCTTTTAAATTCCACTGAAAAGCTCTATGACGAAAACTCTCAGCTTGCTGATATTGTAATTGAAAATGCAGCTCCCTTCTTTGAAGGACAGAAGAGCGCAGAAGAAGTCTCTAAGCTTATTCAGAGTAAAGTTAATATTTACATCAACGAGCAAAGATAAGCTTGCGAATGAAACCGAAGCCGCTTTGCGGCTTCGGTTTTTTGAAATTTTGGAATTACAGTCTGGCATATCAGACTGCAATTCCAAGATTTTAATAAGTCTTATTATGGAGGTAAATTATGAAAAAGACTCTAAAATCACTACTCGCTCTGGCTATGGCGGTACTTATGGTACTGAGCCTGGCTGCGTGCGGCGGCAGCGAAGAGGGCGAAACAACTAAAGAGGAGCAGCAGAATAATCCGGAGTTTACATATTCAGCAAAATATACTGAATTTGATGCCGAGCATGAAAAATACGGTTATCTGTCTACTATCAGCATGAATAACGATGGAATCTTCCTCACGGGCGAGGAGGAAATAAAGAAAGACGGTGCTGAGAGTGAAGAAACAGCTGATGCGAACGGCACTGAGCCTGCGGCAGATGCTGAATCGGCAGATGAGGAAAATCATGTTACATATGAGCCCAGACTGCTGTTTGCTGATTATGACAGCAATATAGAAGTTCTGCCGGGATATAAACCGCCCGAAACAGACGATGATAACGCATACTTCGGCATTGGCAGCATATTTGCTGCAGAAGACGGAAATATCCGGACAATAGAGTATATAAATAAATACGAATATACAGGTCCGGATAATATTACCAAAAATGACGATGAATACTGGATGTATATGCAGGATAAAAGTGAATACTACATCCGTACCCTTGATAAAACCGGCGCAGAGCTCAGCTCTGCACAGATCGAGCTGCCCGAAGACAGCTATTTAGACAGCCGAAATATTCTGATTGATAAAGCGGGTAATTTAATACTCGGAGTCGGTGACGGCATCATAGGCTTTAAGGATGACGGAACAAAGCTTTTTGAGCTTTCCAATGATGAGTACATAGAAAGAATGCTGCTTCTTGCCGACGGAAGAATTGTGGTCAGCAGCTGGGGTAATAACGGCCCTGCAGTATTTGAGCTTAACACTGAAACCGGAAAGCTGGGCGAGCCTATTGATCTGCCGAGAAATGCTTATAACATTTACTCAGGCGGCGACAAATACGATCTGTGCTATATAGACGGCACCAGACTTTATGGCTTCAACATTGGTGAGGAGCCTGTCAAAATCCTGAACTGGATTGATGTGGATATCTGCGGAGACAGAATAGAAGGCTTTAATATCAATGCTGACGGAAGCATAGTAGGTATAAGCATGATACCTCCTGTAAAGGAGAATGATTCGTATAAAACCGAAATTTTCAAGCTTACACCTCAGCCCTATGATCCGTCTGCACAGAAGCAGGAGCTTAGCATAGCTGTTATGTGGCCGGAACAGCAGCTTGTGGATTCCATTGTTAAGCATAACAGAAGCAATCCCGATTACAGAATTGTACTTAAAGACTATTCCGAGTTTAATACAGAGGATGACTATGGTGCAGGCCGCACAAAGCTTTTGACTGAAATGCTGTCAGGTGAAATGCCCGACATGGTTTCTGTCAGCTCACTGCCTTACACTCAGCTGGCATCCAAGGGTATAATTGAGGATATCTATCCCTTCCTTGATGCAGACAAGGATTTAAGCAGAGACGATCTTTTTGAAAATGTGATCAAGGCTATGGAAGTTGACGGAAAGCTCTGCCAGATTTTCCCCAGCTTCAGCATTATAACCGCTGCGGGTTCTGCCAAGGTTGTGGGCGACATGGAATCATGGAACTACAAGCAGTTTAACGAAGCACTTGCTTCCATGCCCGAAGGCTGCACTGCATTCGGCCCCGGAGTTACAAAATCAGCAATGCTTTCAGGCTGCCTTTCCATGGATATCAATATGTATGCCGACTGGAGCACCGGCGAGTGCCATTTTGACAGCCCTGAGTTTATCGAACTGCTTGAGTTTGCAAATCAGTTCCCCAAGGAATTTGACTATACCACCTATGAGCCCGCCCCCGGTGAAGACACTATGAGCCTTATTGCCAGCGGAAAACAGATGCTGATGGATGTGTATATTTCAGATATGGAAAGCATCGCTATGGATGATCTCCAGTTTGGCGGAGATGCAGTTTATATAGGATATCCCAGCAATAACGGCGGCGGCAGTATGCTCAGCATAAACAACGGCTACGCAATCACCAAAAATTGTAAGGATAAACAGGCTGCATGGGATTTCCTTAAAGTGTTCTTCACTGAAAAATATGAGGACAATATGTACTACAGCCTGCCTTTAAACAAGGCAAGCTTTGATAAGAAGCTTAAAGAAGCCATGACACCCGTTTACGAAACGGATGAAAACGGCAACTATGTCCTTGACGAAAACGGTGATAAGATTGAGGTAAGCAACCACGGTGTAAGCTTCGGCAACGGTACCAGCTATGATTTATACGCAATGACCGAGGCACAGGCTGCAAAGCTTAAGAATCTTATCGAAAGCACTACCAAGGTTTCTGATTCCAATTCAACTCTCACAGAGATAGTTGTTGAAGAGGCAGTACCTTATTTCGAGGGACAGAAGAGCGCTGAAGAAACAGCAAAACTCATTCAGAGTAAAGTAAATATTTACATCAACGAGCAGAGATAATTATTTCGGAGTCTTGAGCGGGATTTCCCGCTCAAGACCTGAGCAATGAGGCTGAGACTATCGGCTTTATTGCTCAGGTATTTAGGGAAACAAAAAATATAAGGCCATAATGGTAAAGGAGGAAGATATGAAAAAGCGCCTTACTGCTATCCTTACTCTGCTGCTGACAATCAGCATACTGCTGAGCTTAAGTGCCTGCGGAGAAGAGAAAAACCCTGCGGATACGAAAGAAAATGTCGAGAACACCAGTCATCCGGAATTTGTATATACTTCGGAATTCTATCCGATTGAAACAGAGACAAAATACGGACTGACACCGATTGCATATGCAAACGGAGGAATCTACTGTTCGGGCGTTGAGAAAGCAGGTACGCGCGAGCACGAGGGTGAAGCTGCAAGGAATGGACAGTTCGATATTGAGAATACCGTTCTGTACTTTTTAGGTATGGACGGAAGCTTTAAAAAGCTGAGCGATTACAGCTGCATCAGAAGCGAAGAAAACGCAGACAAGCCGGACTTTGCGGAATCTTCATCGATCCCAAGAATATTTCCCGACAAGGACGGAAACCTGCGCTTTATAGAGAACTATTCATATAACTACTATGACGGTGACGAGAGCGTAAACCCCGAGACAGACCCGGAAACCTACTATTCCAATATTAAATTCGGCACCGATTATTATTACCGCTGCTGCGATACAAACGGAAAAATCCTCAGCAGTGTTAAGATTCAGGTGCCTGAGGGCGAGTATGTTGAAACTTACGGAGCCTGGATTGACGAGGATGGAAGCTGCTATCTTCCCGGAGAGCAGAAAATTATAAAACTGAGTCCGGATGGGACTTTAAGCGATGCTGTAAGCATCGAGGTTTATCCCACAAACATCATAAAGCTTAAAGACGGACGCTTTGCAGCCCAGTGCTATGGTGAAACCAGATATCTTCAGATATTTGATCCCGCAGCCGGCAGTATAGGCGAGAAAATCCAGCTTCCGAATTCAGGCGCTGACCCTGTAATCGGCGGTGGAGACTATGATTTCTACTATAATAACGGCAGCTATTTCTGCGGCTTTAATCTCCAGACACAGGAGGAAACCAAGCTCTTCAGCTGGCTGGATGTAGATATTAACGGAGACTGTGCCTATGAGTTTATGGTTGATGATGAGGGCAGAGCTGCCGGAATTATTAGAAATTTTGATAAGGCCACGGAAACCGATATAAGTGAACTTGTAGTTGTAAGCCGTAAGCCCTATGAAGAGGTTCCGCACAAGATAGAAATAACTGTGAGCGGGTATGCTGTTGACTACGATATAAGGAAGATTATCGCAACTTATAACCGCAATAACGATAAATACAGAATAAAATTCCAGGATTATGCAGAATATAACTCTGACGGCTTCTACTGCGGCAGTCCCATTGACAGTCCGGAGAAAGCTGAGGGCAGAATGAAGCTGCTTACGGAGATCATGGCAGGGGATATGCCGGATATTCTGATGCTAAGCTACCAGCCGTTTGAGCAGCTTGCGGCAAAGGGGCTGCTTGAAGACCTTTATCCCTATCTTGATGCAGATAAAGAGCTTGGCAGAGAGAGCATTGTTCCTGCGGCGCTTGATGCCTTGGCAACAGGTGACAGGCTCTACCGAATATCAACAGGCTTTGATATTCAGACGGCAAAAGTTATGAAAGCCGCACTTGGGGACAGGGAGAGTCTCAGCTATGCAGATGCTCTTGAAATTTTAGACCAGATGCCTGAAGGCTGCGCAATGTACGGACCCTTTGCGTCGAGAGAAGATATACTGGATATAAGCGTTGCGCAGGATATCGAACAGTATGTAAACTGGGAAACCGGAGAATGCAATTTTGACAGACCGGAATTTGTGGATTTCCTTAACTATCTAAACAGAATTCCAACTAGGGAGTCCATTGATAAAGCCTTGATGAGCGCAGAGCCTCCCGGATCGGAAGATCCCTTCATGGTGGGAAAACAGCTTTTCCAGAACCTGTACATATATTCACCTGAGGATTATATACGCAGCCGTTCTGCGGCTGATCAGGAAAGTGTGTTTGTGGGTTATCCGGGTCTGAACGGCAGCGGCAATGTTATGCGGCTTAACTGCTGCTGCGCCATGAGCTCAAGGAGCGAAAACAAAGAGGGCGCATGGGACTTTATGAGAATTCTTTTACGTGAGCAGACACAGACAAACGCATGGAACTGCCCCACAAACATGAATGCGCTTAATGAAAGCATCAAAAAGGTTATGATGCCCCGCTACGCTCTGGATGAAAACGGAAATACACTTCTGGACGAAAACGGCGAAAAAGTAAAAGTACCCAGATCCAGCCACAATACCCCTAACGGCAGGGTGGATATATATGAGCTAAGTCAGGAAGAGGCTGATGACTACATGAAGCTTATATCCGAAACAAAAACCTGCTATGATGACCACTCAGCCATAGTCAGAATCATATGGGAAGAGGCTCAGCCTTTCTTTGCCGGTCAGAAGAGCGCAGAGGATGTTGCAAAACTTATACAGAGCAAGGCAAATATATATGTAAATGAACAGAGATAAGTTATGAAGTAAAAACCATATAACGCCGGAGCCGCAAGGCTCCGGCGTTATGCAGTTTCAAAGGAAATATACACGGTAAGATTATTAAG
>JAHHRR010000053.1 GCA_020025655.1 Oscillospiraceae bacterium | reverse complement strand
TAGTGTAAATGCAGAAAAAACAGAAATAACGCTCAGACATAGAGGGCTTCTGCTGTGGCCCGCAGAAATTGCAGGCACTGTAACAGACATTAAAACTCCCCCGCAAATATAGAAAAACCTGATTCCTTACGAAATCAGGTTTTGAGTGGTTGTGTGGGAGAAGGATTTGAACCAACGACCTCCGGTTTATGAGTTAAAAGGTAGTTTTTCTCACCTAATTTTGCAATTTCGTGTAATTCCGGTCGATTTTTAATAAATGCATTATAATTCAAGTAAGGTCAATTGTAAAGTATCCGTATTAAAAACATTTCTAAAACTAAACGTCAAAGAAATATTTATACGGATGCAAAAAAGGAGTTGATTTTCTTGTCTTCTTATCATAACGAAATTGCTATATGCCTCTATCTATCCGGTCTTGAACAGTACTACCGGGTCGATACTCGCTCTGCCGCTTTCTTCAGACTGTTTCATTATACCGGATTTTCCCGCTCATACCAGAAAAAGGCCACCTAATGGTGACCTTTTCTGGCAGTCCGACAACCCCATCAAAACGATTGGGCTGCTTTCTGCTGTGTATGTAAATTAAGAAATCCCAGACTTATCGCTGAACACGACCAGATGCATTACCGGCTGCAAGAGCTTCAACCTCAGCTATGCTGACCATGTTGAAGTCGTGCTCAATGGTGTGCTTAAGGCAGGAGGCTGCAACAGCAAAGTTGATTGCATCCTGAGGAGCTTTGTTTGTGAGCATACTGTAGATAAGACCACCGCCGAAGCTGTCACCGCCGCCGACACGGTCAACAATGTGAATATGATAGGTTGGTGAGAAATATGCCTGCTCGTTGGTGTAGAGCATAGCTGCCCAGTCGTTATCGAATGCGGAGATAGAGCTTCTCAGAGTGATGGCCACTGCCTTGCAGCCGAAGCGATCCTGAAGCTGCTTTGCAACAGAGATGTAGCCCTCGTGATTGAGTTTGCCTGCAGTTATGTCAGTGCCTTCTGCTTCAATTCCAAATACATCCTTTGCATCCTCTTCATTTGCAATGCAGACATCAACGTATGGCATCAGCTGAGACATTACCTCATTTGCCTTTGCGCTGGACCACAGCTTCTTTCTGAAGTTAAGGTCACAGGAAATTGTGACCCCCTTTGCCTTTGCAGCTTTGCAGGCTTCCAGACAAATCTGTGGCAGGTTTCCGCCAAGTGCGGGGGTAATGCCAGTCCAGTGAAACCAGTCTGCATCTTCGAAAATAGCATCCCAGTCAAAGTCGGAAGGATCCGCCATGGCAATTGCTGAAGCTGCACGGTCATAGATGACTTTGGAAGCACGCTGAGAAGCACCTTTCTCAACGAAGTATAGTCCAAGACGGTCACCACCACGAACCATATTTTTCGTGTCTACGCCGAAATGACGCAGAGCGTTCACAGCACACTGTCCGATTTCGTGCGCAGGAACCTTGGACACGAAAGCAGCATCTACACCATAGTTTGCAAGAGAGACGGCTACATTGGCTTCACCGCCAGCGTAGCTTGCTTCGAACTTTTCTGCCTGCGCAAAACGCTGGTATCCTTCAGGGTTAAGGCGCATCATTATTTCGCCGAAAGTAACACATTTGCTCATATCACTTAAATCTCCTTATAATATTTAAATTCAGTCAATACAACTGACAAATTCCCTTGCAAGGGCAGTAATGCGGTCAAATTCTCCGGCTTCAATCCAGCTTTTATTGACCAGATTTCCTCCTACACCTGCGCCTACAACACCTGCGTCCAGAAAATCCTTGAAGTTTTTCTCGTTTACGCCGCCGACAGCCAGCATAGGAATGTGGCTCAGGGGGGCACGGACAGCTTTAACATAGCTGACACCCAGATTGCTAACTGGGAAGAGCTTTACGAAGTCTGCACCGTACTCATATGCAGATGTTATCTCACTTGGAGTAAGAGCGCCGGGCAGGGAAACCATGGCAAGCTCTTTTGTTTTTTCTATAACTGCTTTCTTGGTATCTGGGGAAACAATATATTTTGCACCCGCATCATATGCCATCTGTACAAGCTCAGGTGTAGTAACAGTACCCGCACCGATAACCATGCGTCCTTCCATCTCGCAGCTCAAAAGTTTTATTGCGTCAGTGGTATCAGACCAACTTGACGGATCCTTCTGATTGAAGGTAACTTCCATCAACTCAATACCGCCGGCATACAGAGCGTTTGCAAGTCCCAACATATTTTCACTTGACAGGCCTCGAACGATAGCAATGATTTTCTTTTCATAAATCTTCTGGATAATATCTTCTCTGGTCATAAAAATATTTCCTCCTGTTAATTTGCCCGCCACTTTGCAGCGGATAAAGAATATATTCTGCAGTTGCGGCGCATAATATGTTTTCCGCAATATGAAAATCCTTTTTATAATATGGAAAACATAAGTTGAGGTTACTATTTTTCTACTTATATGTCAATGCTTTTTTTATAATTTTTGAAATTTGTATTTTATGCATATTTTTCAATCTTCATATTTAGTGTTTTTGCCGAACGCAGTTGGGATATAATTGATTTAAGCTCGTAATTATGCTGCGTAAAATTAATTTCAGCATATTGCAGTAATCTGTGTCGTACTGTAAAGCAGTTTGCTATTGACCTGAAGGAATTTTTTTCGTATTATAAAATAAATTACAAAAACCATTAATTGCGGAGGTGTCATGCATTGCCTGATAGCTATGATTCAGGACAAACCAATGCACGGAGCAATGTGCAATCCGTTGACCGTGTATTTGACATAATAGAGGAACTGTCTTGTTTCTCCAGAGGTATGCATTTGTCGGACTTGGCAGCAAAGCTTAATCTGCACACTAGTACAGTCCACAGGCTTCTGAACACCTTGGTTCAGAGGGGCTATGTGCATAAGGACAGCAGTACAGGCAAATATCGCCTCACTATGAGGTTGTTTGAGATAGGCAGCAGAGTAATAGGAGACTCTAATATAGTCTCCCTTGCAAAACCAATGCTTGACCATCTTGCGGATATTACCGGAGAAGCTATACACCTTGTAATCCCCCAGGAGGATGAGGTGGTTTATCTGTATAAATCTGATGCGGCCTCAAGTATGGTGAGAATGGGTTCATCTGTGGGACTCCATAACCCAATGTACTGCACCGGCGTTGGCAAGGCATTGCTTGCCTGCCGCTCAGATGAGGAAATTAGAACCCTGTGGAACCGTACAAAGTTTGTAAAGTACACAAAAAACACTATTACAGGCTATGAGCAGATGCTCCATGAACTTGAGCAGATTCGTAAACGTGGTTATTCCATAGACGATGAAGAGCACGAAGTAGGAATCAGGTGCATCGCTACTGTAGTGAAAGACATTAGAGACATCCCGGTTGCTGCTATAAGCATTTCTGCACCTGTAAACCGTTTAGGTCAGGAGAAAGTACTGAAGTATTCTCAGTCACTTATTGCAGCAGCAGATGATATTTCAAGTCTTCTGGGCAATACAGGATCAAAGCCGAGGTAAGCGGTGTCAGCCTTATAAATTAATATACCTTATACCCTGCGGAACAAATCCACAGGGTATTTTTATAAAAAATCTGCCGCCAAACCGTAAGGTTCAGCGGCAGACAGCAGAGTCCGAATATGAAATTTAATAGGCTGTAAAAGAAGATTTACATGATACCGAAAGTTTTAAAAGCTTCCTGAGTGGACATTCCGTTACGGATTGCTTCTGCCACCGTATGTTCGCCGCAAACCTTATCATAAGCCTTGGTGATAACTTCGTTTTCAATCTCCTGTGGAATTACTAGAACACCGTCAATATCTCCGAAGATAATATCACCAGGATTTATTGTTAAATTTCCCATACATATGGGTACTCGGTAAGCAATAACCCTACCTCGGACACCTTGATCCTGTGCATAGCTTCCTGTGCTGAAAACAGGTATATCCATGTTGAGGAGACCCTTGGTGTCACGAATAAATCCGTTTACTGCAAATCCGGCAGCGTTAAGTGCTTTTGCTCTTGTAGCCATTAGTTCGCCTGCAACTGCATAATTGTAGGAAGAACCGGAGCACACATAAACTTCGTTCTCTTTAAGATCATCTAAAGCCTCAAACATTATACCGAAAGGAGCTGTAAGCCTAGGATCACCGAGCTTCTCATGTTCATTACTTATGTCAGCCTCAAGAACAGTCATAGCACGTCCTGCCAGAACCATGTCGTCCTTCAAAGGACGAATATTAGATGGCATAAACTGGTGGATATAGCCCAGAGTATCCATGATGTCACCCACAACAGCAGTATAAAGGGTTTCCTTCATCATTTGAAAAAGCTCAGAATCACTATTCCATGTATTCAATTTAGAATATCTCCTATAGATTTATTTATATGTCTAATATATGAGGCAATTGTACATCAGTCGATAGTTTCAGATTTATGATGAATATGACTCTTTGCTTCATTCTGATGTGCTTTGAGATGTGCAACCAATACGGAGATGGATTCATCAACATCTCTGGCCTTTATCGCATCCAGTATTTTTTGATGCCACTTTATGGAGTTTTGTGCAGTCTCAATAAAGGCTTTATCCGTACCCATGGATTTACGTCTAACCATATGTATAACTAACTGAAGATTATCCAAGGCAGATATAATGTACTGATTATGCTGATTGTGATAGATGGTTTCATGGAAGGAATAGTCAGTAGAAAGGTAGTCTACGTATTGACCTTTTTCCAGATAAACTCGGGAATCATCAATTATTTTCTGAAGCTTATCTATTGTTTCATAAGTAAACTCTTTAACAAAGTTCCTCATGCTTGCTGACTCTAAGGTTATACGCAGATCTATCAAATCCGAGACCATATCATCTGTCACTTCTTTGATAAAATATCCTTTCCAGTATTCCTTGTCAACTACACCTGACTCAACAAGGCGGAACAAAGCTTCTCTTACAGATGTACGGCTTACACCGATCTGCTCAGATAGCAGGGAATCGTTCAAGCGTTCGCCTTCATTCCATGTTCCTGAAAGAATCTGGTTCTTGATATATGAATAAACCTCTTCTGCTTTGTTAGACCTTGATATAGCCATAGATACCCTCCGAAGCAAACTGTAATGCACGTAATTATAGCACTAATAGTATTAAAATTCAAATAATAAAATATTTATTTTGCGGCCCACATCTCAATTTCTATTTTAAAATTCTGTAAGAGAGAAGTGCCTATTGCGGTACGTACAGGGAAGGGTTCAGGCATATGCTCGCGGTATACAACATTGAATCTGGGCCATTCGTCCAGATCTGCCATATATGCATTTACCTTAAATACGTCTTCAAAAGTGCAGCCTGCACGCTTAAGCTGCTCTTCACAGTTTTTCAGGGTGTATAGTGTCTGTTCTTCGATAGTATCGCCCATAAGATTGCCTTCCATATCGAGGGGAGCCTGACCGGATATAACTACTAACTTTTTAAAATCGGAAACTTCAAGAACAGGGGAATATGGGCCTGCAGTGGTATGCTGCTTTGCACCTTCAGGGATTTTTTTCATAATAAGTCACATCTCTTCCTTGTTAAATTCTTTGTAAACATCAAGAATGTAGTTAGCCTCTTCCATGCTTATAGTGTAGGGGTTAACATACAGAAAACCGTTCTCTACCATAGAAAAAATTGCTCTTTCTTTATTGTAAAGACGATCGCGCAGACCCTCAGCCTGCAAACCATCCTTGTGGATTATGAGTTTTGCTCTGGGGAGGGGCTGACCTGCTTCGTTGGGATAAGCACGCTCAAAGTGAAAAGCATCGGAAGGCCCGAATGCAGAAGTGAACATGGAAACCATTTCTTCGGCCTCTGCGAGGCGTGCCTCTTCGTCCACTTCCATATACTGCTTTACAGCAGTGTAAATACCTGCAAGCTCTTCTCTGCCTACTTTGTGCATACGTCCAATGCCGTAGTTTGGGAAGTTGTTCTCGTTGACCCAACGAAGTAACTCGGTTTTGCCCAAAACTACACCTGTGGTTTGAGGGCCTCTCAGATCCTTGCCGCCGCTAAATGCAACAGCAGAGGCTCCCATTTCCTCAGTAAATCTCCAGAGGTTGGAACGAGGAGGCAACTGGGCAGCTGCATCAACTACCACAGGAATATTATGTTTTTTGCAGATATCGATGGTCTTCTGAATTTCCAGAGCTCCGGGAGGAACCCATCCTCCATTGGTGGTTGGCAGGTACAGGAGACCAACGGTTCTATCGTTGATAGCATTCTCAAGGGTAGCCTCGTCTACTATATCGATGTTGTTGGGATACCCTAGTTCTACAACCTTTACACCTAAAAGCTCCAAACCTCTGTCATATGGGTTTCTGTGGGCACGGAACATGATTACTTCAGACTTAGCAATTTCTTCCTTGCTGATATGCTTAAGAGGCTTGCCAAATTTCTTGGAAACACAGCCTGCCATACACAGGTAGATGCCAACAATGGCACCTGCAGTAATAACGGCATCCTCGTTGTGAGTAAGCTCAGCAATTTTGCGGTGAACAGCAGCCTGCATCTCGCGGATGGTTACATGATTATGTGCGGCTTCTGCCATAGCCTGAAGAGATTCATCGGACATTCTCGAACCGCCGACTATGGTGTATGTACCAGCACAGTTGACAAGCTTCTTTACACCTAGCTCATCATAAATATCGCTCATAAATTTTATCTCCTATCCAAAAACTGACGCTGATAAATCAGCGAGTGGGAATTACGTAGTCTTCTGCTTCTGGGTCAAATCCGTAGAGTGCGGGAAGCTCTTCAAAGGGAACTCCGGCTCTTGCATTTAGATCCCATACGATTTCGCCGGCGCGGAAGGTCATTTCGCACTCCAACTTGCGGTCGCCGACGATCTTGCCTCCTGACATATCCTGGTAGCCAAACTGACCTGTACGCATATTCCAAACTGCAATGTCAGCCTCAGTGCCTACAGACAGGTTACCGATGTTTCCTAAATTGAGCATCTTGGCGGGGTTAACAGTTGCACGCCTGAAAAGCTCAATGAGAGGCATATCACAGCAGGCCAGCATCTTGGACAGCAAGTTTGCCATGTCTATTGCAGTGCCATTTACACTCAGAGCATGTAAGTCAGTGGAGATGCTGTCTGGGAGGAAGCCCTGACGCATAGCAGGAACACCGTTGCGCATCATAAAGCTTGCGCAACCGTGGCCGATATCAAAGTAAATACCTCTTTCTCTTGCACGGTATAAGTAATCATAAACTTTGCCGTTTTCGTCCAAGACGGGAACTGATGAACGGAAGCAGTGAGTAGAGATATCCCCCTTATCCAATCTCTCCATTACCAGTTCATCATAAGGTCTCTCCTTCTTGAATACGCCAAAGTCTACCATGATAGGTTTATTAATGACTTTCTGGCAGCGCTTTGCATAATCCAGATCGTCCCAGTTGGGGCCCCAGTAGTGAGCAATTTTAATACCTTTAATTATATCACTGTTTTTTTCAGCACAGTGAATAAAGGAATCGAAATCATTCTTTTTGGGGAACTGCTCTACGTATAATGATGACATACCGTAGTCCGCAATGTTCAGCAGAGCAAAGATACGGGTTTTTGCACGCTCAATGACAGTAGCTCTGAAATGATCAAAGTTGAAGCTGCCTGAGGAGCCAACGTCAACCATTGTAGTGACGCCAGCAGGGAAATTAAAGTAATCAGGCTGTAAACTGTAGTCACCGCACCATGCCTGTGGCATATTGGTTGTGTAGTAGCAGTGTACATGAGCGTCTACAAGACCGGGAGTGACTATAAGGCCGGTCATGTCATAAACTTTTTCAGCATCTGCAGGGTTAATATCTTTATCTACTTTTTCAATTTTGCCACCTGCTACGGCTATATCCATAGCAGCATCAATCTCATTGAGTGGATCTATTACACGCCCATTTTTCAGTATAAATTCATACTTTTTCATTATTTTTCACCTCATTAAGCAAGTAAGTTAGGCAGGAACAGAGAAATCTCAGGAACAAGCATAATAAGAATATAGGTTGCCATGAATACAAGAATCAGAGGGACAGTGTACTTCATTATTGTGACAATATCTACATCTGCAATACCCATAGCAATGTAAAGGTTAACACCGACAGGAGGAGTGACGTTTGCCATCATGCATCCGAGGGTCATGACAATACCAAAATGCACAGGAGAAACGCCAAGTGTCTTCAGTATGGGTAAGAACAAAGGTGTGATGATTAAAATGATAGGTGCGGAGTCAATAAACATGCCAGCTATAAAAACAATCAGTATGATTATCAGCATAATAATTGTTGGATTCTGTGTGCGTGAAAGGATGAACTCCTGAATTAAATTGGTGGTCTGGCTGATGGTAAGAAGTTTACCAAGCGCAATAGCCATAGCAACAATTATGAGAATGCCGCCGACAGTCTTACAAGTCTTGGCAAGTGCTTTAGCTGTGTCTTTCCATGAGAGTTCTTTGTATATGAACTTACCGACTATGAAAGCGTAGATGGTAGCAATAACAGCGCACTCAGTTGCGGTGAAAATACCACTGTAGATACCGCCAAGGATAATAACCGGAGTGAGAAGAGCCCACTTTGCCTCCCAGAAAGTCTTGCCTACTTCTTTGATGGAGAACTTATCCTCCTTAGTTGCAATATCAGTATGGGTGAAAAATGCGTATACGGTGTTTGCAACCATAAGCGCAAGAGCCATTATGATGCCAGGGAAGAAGCCTGCCATGAACATATCGGTGACAGAAACTTCGGCGGCCATAGCGTAAATAACCATAACAATAGAAGGTGGAATCATTGCACCCAGAGTACCCGCAACAGCGGCCAATGCACCTGAGTAACCCTTGGAGTACTTGTGTTCTACCATTTCAGGGACCATCATTCCACCTATAGAAGCAGTTGTTGCACTGGCAGAGCCACTGATTGCACCGAAGAATGCACAGGAGGCAACCATAATAGAACCGAGCTTACCAGGAACCTTCTTGAGAAGGCTGGCAGCAAAGTTACACAGGCGCTTGGACAGACCGCCGGTCTCCATCAGATTACCAACAAGAATGAAGAGAGGAATGGCTATGTAAGTAAAGCTGTCGATACCGGTGTATGCAGACTGTGCAACAACAGTAAGAGGAACGTCAAGAAAGAAGGCAAAAGCAAGAGTGCACGCGCCCAGAGAAACTGCTACAGGAACACCAAGGAAGGTCAATACCAAAAATATGATGAACGAATATAATGCACTCATTCTTTATTTCCTCCAATAAGTTTTTTTATGTCTTCGATAATGAGAGAGATAAAGGCAAGGCTCATAAGAGCAAAGCAGGCACACTCTACACCGTACATTATGGCGATAGGCATGTTCATTGCTGCGGATCTTTGATTAACAAAGACTGCATTGCTTACAAGAGAAGTGCTAAGGTAAGACATATAGCCCATAATGCCTGCAGAAAAAATGTTGATAAGTATGTCAATAACATTCTTTACTTTTCCTTTTATGGCCATATCGAGAATCTCAACACGGATAACACTTCTGGTACGTATTGAGTAAATGGTGCTGATGTAAATCAGGGAAATAACGGCAAACCGAATGAGCTCTTCAGTCCAACTTAGGGGCAGGTTCAGCACGAAGCGGAACAGAACCTGAAGAAAAGCTAAAACAGTTATCACAACAAGCAGAAAACAGGATACGATAACGTCCGCGTTTTTTACAATTTTTTTCATAAGTAAAAATCCTCTCTATACTTTTCAGTATAAATTTGGTGATAAAAGTCAATATTTTAAAATAACTGACAATTATCTTCTAAGTCACGCTTTTTCTAATTATCAAAAAAGTATGTAATAAAAATACAGGTGGAACACTCCACTAGTATTTTGATTTCAATGGAAAACTAAAGTGTCATTTTATCTTGTGAACACCTTTTACATTTTGCGGTAGAGGTCATTTTCTGTAGTAAATCTTCATAACATTACATACAGGCAGAACGTTAGTATAAAATTTTTGTCAGAAGAACCGCTTTGATTCGGTTCCTCTGACATGGCGCTATGGCTTAAAAATAAGTATTTAGATTAATAACCCAGAATTTCCATGAGCATATTAAACAGCTCTTCATTGGACTGTTTACCGTACTTTTCTATGACATCGTAGCCTTTCTCAAATAGAGCGGTCTTAGTCTCATCAGAAACTTCGTTAATTTCGGTCTTGCCGGTCTCGAGGATCGCCTTTTCAGCTGCAGCGTTTTCTTCGACAACCTTTGTATTCATGTAATCACAAGCAATCTTTACGCCTTCGCGGATAGCAGTCTGCTGTTCTTGAGTCAGGCCGTTGAATGCATCCTTGGATACGCAGAAGACAACCAAAGAGGGAATATCCATGGTTTTGGATATGTACTTCTGTACTTCGTGGAACTGGCTTGCATAGATGGTTGTTAAGGCGTTGTACTGACCGTCGATAACCCCCTGCTGCAGACCTGCGTAAACATCACCGAAAGGCATTGCTACGGGGTTTGCACCGACAGCAGTCCAGAATTCAACCAGCTGTGCGTTAGAAACTGCACGGATCTTGAGGCCTTTGATATCCTCAGCATTAACTATGGGGTGAACGTTGTTGGAGAGGCAGGTAAAGCCAAGAGAGCCAAAGCCCAGTCCAAGGAAACCTGTGTCATCCAGAGTTGCCAGCAAAGCGTCGCCCCACTCACCGCTTAGAACTTCGTTCAGTTGATCATAGTTCTTAAACAGGTAAGGGCTGGAGAAAAAGTTGAAGCTAGGCTCGAAGTTACAGAGAACTCCAGTTCCGCTGGGGCACATCTGAACAACACCCTGCTGATTCAGCTCAAGACCTTCCTTGTCTTCGCCCAATTGGTTATTGGGATAAATCTGAATGTCGATAGAGCCGTTGGTAGCTTCCTCAACATACTTCTCCATCTCTTTGAGAGCTGCAACTTCAAAGTGAGAATCTGCAACACCGCAGGAAACTTTGTAAACGATAGGCTTTACAGCCCCATCATCGTTTTTGTCTGCTTCAGGCTTAGTAGCTTCGCTCTGACCGCATGCAGCCAGTGAAAGAACACAAACCATAGCAAGTACAAGTGC
>JAHHRR010000052.1 GCA_020025655.1 Oscillospiraceae bacterium | reverse complement strand
AGCGGGTGCTGGTGTCGGCCTTTATGCTGTGGATTGCCTTCGTTTTTGTGCTGGTTATTATCCGCCAGTACAGGCCTTTGAATACGCTGCGCCTTGCGGTCTTTACCGGGGCGGTTATCTTCACAGTTTTATGCGTTCTGCCTGTTTCGGAGGGCGTGGAGAGCTATAATAGATGCTTTGGATATGAAGCGGAAGAGTACTGATAGAAAATGTTATAAAAAATGTTCAGCCCCGCATACAGCTGTATGCGGGGCTGAACCATATTTATTTGTATAAAATCAAAATCAGATAGCGTTACCGGTGTTGAAGCCTTCACGGATGTTCTTATATCCGTTCTTTGCGCTGCTGGCGTCGCCTGCTGCTACGACCTTGCAGCCGCAGTCTTTCAGCTCTTCCATGAGAGGATTGTAGCTTCTGATACCCATAGCGTTTACAAGCATATCGATGTGCTTGAACTCAACGGGTTCGCCGTACTCCTCAGCATAGATAACACCGTTTTCACCGTCAACCTTGGTAAGCTTAGTGTGAGTGTGTACCTCAACGTTGTACTTCTTGATGTGCTCGAAGAGGCAGGACTTAACCTGTGCAACAGCATCGGTGATTATCTCAGGAGCCATCTCTATCATCTTAACGTTGCAGCCCTGAACAGCCAGAAATACCGCGGTCTCAGCACCGGTCATGCCGCCGCCTGCCACAACAACGTTTTTACCGTACATGGTCTGACCGCGGAGAACTTCAACAGCGGTCTTAACGTAGTCTCTGTTGTCAAGACCTGGGATAGGCAGGAACATGGGCTTGCTGCCGGTGGCTACGATAACTGCATCGGGTTTCTCAGCCTCAACAATCTCTTTGGTGAGGGGAGTGTTGAGACGAACTTCAACGTTGAATTTCTTGAGCATACGTCTGTAATTCATAATGAGGGAAGCGTACTCCGTCTTTCCGGGAGGTGTCATAGCAGCCAACCACTGACCGCCGATTTCATTGCTTGCCTCGAAGAGAGTTATCTTGTGGCCTCTCTCACCTGCACCCTGCATAGCAGCAAGGCCGGCAACACCTGCACCTGCGATGAATACCTTTTTGGGATTTTCAACGATGGACAGGTCGTACTCAGTCTCACGGCAGGTGTGAGGATTGGCAATGCAGTTGACTCTGTTACCAACTGCGGTCTCACCGGTGCAGCCCTGGTTGCAGCCAATGCAGTGGATGATTTCGTCCTCTTTACCGGCCTTTGCCTTGTTGGGCAGATCGGGGTCAGCCAGAGAAGCACGAGCCATAACTATGTAGTCAGCCTTACCGTCGCGGAGCATAGCCTCAGACATGTAGATGTCGTTGTAGCGGCCGACAGCGATGACAGGAACATTAACAGAAGCCTTGATTGTTGCAGCGTTGTTTGCAAAGTTCATAACGGGAATAAAGCCCGGTCCGATAATGGTCTGCTTGGAAGCAAACATACCCTGAGTGCAGTGCAGTGCATCTACGCCGGCCTCTTCCAGCATCTTGGCCATAACGACTGCTTCGGGAAGTTCAATGCCGCCTTCAACATAGTCGCAGGTGTTAAATCTGAAGAAAATGGGGTAGTTGGGGCCGACTGCTTCGCGGCATGCAGCCAGAACTTCCAGCGGGAAGCGCATTCTGTTTATAAGGCAGCCGCCGTATTCATCGGTACGCTTGTTGGAGAAACTGGACATGAACTGGTTGAGCAGATAGCCGTGAGCACCGTGAATCTCGATGCAGTCAAAACCGCACTGCTTGGCTCTTGCGGCGCTTTCTCCGAATGCTTTTACCAGATCGTGAATCTCCTCTACTTCAAGAGCGCGGGGTACATAGGGAACTGCGGGCTCTTTCAGAGCGGAAGGAGCTACGGGGTGAGTGGGGTATGCCTTGAGAGATCTCTGACGGCCTGCATGATAGAGCTGGGCACCGATAAGACCGCCTGCCTCGTGTACACGTCTGACAGTTTCAGTCCATGCAGGAATCTGAGCGTCGTTCCACAGAGAGCCGACAACAGGGTCGCTGCCTGCGTCCTGAGTTACGCCCAGGTCTTCGGTGAAGATAAGTCCCCAGCCGCCCTCTACCTTTCTTACAAGGTAGGAATTAACCGCTTCGTTAGGGGTTCCGTCAGGATTGCCCATGTGAGAAGACATGGCGCTGACGATGAGTCGGTTTTTCAATTCAAGGTTGCCGATTTTGCCGGGTTCAAAAATTTTAGTCAGTTTCATGGTTGCCGATACCTCCGTAAAATTAGAAAATATACTGTTTTTGACACCACTCATATTACCCAAAAATTTCACAATTTCAAGAACGCACTTAATTGTGCCTTCGTACCACCAAGTAAGTAGGCACTAAAATGTAACTAATTGATATGTTACTGACAATGTGATAAAGTGTCCATTGTTAAAAAATGCACATATGATTGCAATAAAATTTTAAACTTTTGACTCAAATATTATTGAGAATATACGAAAATTATACGTTTGTAAGTGAAAGGAACGGGAACTAAGATGAGGAAGAGAATGTTATCCATGGTTTTGATTATGGCATTTGCAGCGGTGCTTATAACAGGCTGCGGAGCTGCGAGCGCCGGCGAAAACGGTGCTGCCGGCGGCAAGACCTACAGGCTGGCCTACCAGTGCGCTTATAGCGCAGGCGGCGGCCCTTACGTTTACGCATCAGAGCTTGCCGATACGATAGTATCCTGCTCCGGAGGCCGCGTCAGCATGGACTGTCTTGCCACAAACTCCATCGTTTCTACTGCTGATATTCTTGAAGCTGTTGGAAACGGAACACTTGACTGCGGACAGACAATTGCACCGAGCTTTCCTGACGACAGCTTGGGTATACTGAGTACTCTGCCGGTTGGTATGACTGCGGATCAGTACCTTGGCTGGTACATAGGCGGTGAGGGCCAGCAGATACTGGACGAGGTTATGCTGGAAATTGCCCCTAATGTTGTGGCTTTCCCCTGTGCCGTTGTTGACTCTGAGATACTTTATCACTCAACAGTACCAATAAAGAGTCTTGATGATATTAAAGGTCTTAAAATCCGCGGCATTTCCGACTGGGCAAAGATAGAGACTATTCTCGGCGCATCAGTTGTTACCATGGACGGCGGTGAGTGTTACGAGGCTCTCTCAAGAGGCACTATTGATGCAGCAGAGTATTCTACTCCTTTTGCAAACTTTTCTGCCGGTTACCATGAAGTAGCTCCCTATCTGACAGTTCCCGGCATCCACTGCCCCAGTGCAACTCACCTCTTCCTTATAAATCGTAATGTATGGGAAGGTATGGACGAGCAGATGCAGAATATCATCAAGACTTCCTGCAAAGCCATGATGATTCAGGCATATAGCGAAGACCGTATTGCCAATGTTGATGCATGGGCTAAATTCGAGGAGCTTCAGGATCAGGGCAAACTTACCATATTCAGAATGTCTGATGAAGACATGCAAACCATCTATGACACTGCACATGAGTATTACGAGGAGAAATGTGAGAGCAACCCCACTTTTGCTAAGATATATAATTCTCAGCAGGAGTATATTGCAACAGTGAGCAGCTGGGACGACGCTGCAGCTATTGATTAATAAGCTTTTTGCGACTACTTGGGTTCGCGTTGGATATAGGAGAAGAGATATATGAGTAAAGCTAACGAAGAGTGTAAAGAAGAGCGGAGCTTTATGAAAAAGTATATTACCTTTGCGGAAAAACTGTCGGACGGCTCCGGACTTGCAGCGGCATACCTTTTAATTCCTCTGGTAGTGGTATTTCTTATTGAGATAGTAGCCAGAAATGTATTTAACCACCCGACAACATGGGCATATGGCACCTGCTTTATATTAGGCGGCTGTGCAGCTCTGCTGGGTTTCGGATATGCCCTTAAAAACGGCGCAATGGTAAGGATAGATATTCTTTATGCAAAATTTCCGCAGAAAGTAAAGAATATTCTGGATATTATTCTGCACATTCTGATATTTATGCCCCTTTCCGGAGGCGGCGCATATTACTGCATCATTAACGCAATAGTATCTGTAAAGACGCTGGAAACTTTCAGTGTGGGCTCATGGAATGCACCTATCTGGCCTACAAAAATAGTTATGGCAATTAGCTTCACAATCCTTACTCTTCAGGGAATTGCGGAGATATTTAAAGATGTGGAGCGACTCAAAACACTTAAACAGGAGGCGAAGGACTAATGGTCAGCGGAATGACAATAGCGATAATCATGGGCGTTTTGTTACTGGTGCTGATATTCTCCGGTTACTACCTTTTCGCCGCCTTGGGCGGAGTTGCTCTTATCGCGGGCCTTACGTTCTGGGGGCCTGATGTGTTCCAGAGCGTTTACTTCAGTACATTCAAATATTGTAAGGACTACGGTCTTCTGGCTGTGCCTCTTTTCGTCCTGATGGGTCAGCTGCTGAACCAGTCAGGCGTTGCAAAGAGACTGTTTGACCACCTCTCAATAGCTCTCGGCAGACAGAGAGGCGGCATGGCAATAGCTGCTACCCTCATTGCTATCCTTTTTGCGGCTACTACCGGTATAGTCGGTGCATCTGTTGTTTCTATGGGCCTTTTGTTCACAAAGCCTATGCTGGAGGCAAAATACAATAAGTCACTTACAGCAGGTGTTATAATTTCCGGCGGTACTTTGGGTATACTGATTCCGCCGAGCATAATGCTTGTATTTATGGGTTCTGCGGCCAATGTCTCCGTAGGTAAGCTCTTCTACGGCGCAATGACACCCGGTATACTTTTGGGTGTTGCCTACATCATATATATAAAGATAATTGCTAATGTAAAAAAGGATTATGCTCCTCCTATGCCTGAAGAGGAACTGAGCAAATATAGCCGGAAAGAGATAATAAAAGGCTGTGTGCTCCATGTTCTGCCTGTTGCAGTGGTTATCTTCTCAGTATTGGGTGCAATATGGATGGGCTGGTGCCCTGCTACCGAAGCGGCAGCTCTGGGAGTTTTGGCTTCCTTTGTAATCGCTCTTCTTTATCATTCCATTACATTTGATGTTATAAAGAAAACGCTTATTGAGACAATAAAGCTTACCAGTATGGTGTATGCCGTTTCCATATTCGGAAACCTCTTTGTAACCGTATTTATGCGCCTGGGCTGCAGCACTGCAATTACAAGACTTTTCGCTTCTATGCCTATAGGAAAATGGGGAGTATTCGCCATTATGATGGCCACTATATTCGTCCTCGGCTTCCTCATGGACTGGATAGCCGTCTGCATGATTACCATTCCGATTTTCGTACCTATCGCTGTTTCAGTCGGCTTTGATGCCTGCTACTTCCTCAGTATGATGGCTCTCATTATGCAGACTGCATTCCTGTCTCCTCCTATGGCAGCATCTATCTTCTATTTTCAGGGCGTTGCGAAGGACAGTATTACCACACAGGAAACGATACGAGGTGTATGGCCCTTTATGGGAATACAGCTGATAGTGTTCTTACTGTGTGCAATCTTCCCTCAGATAGTAAGCTGGTTACCTAATATGCTTGTGGGATAAGAATTGCATTATAAAAGCAACGAGCCTCTTCTCCGCTTAGGAGAGAGGCTCGTTGTGAATAATCTATTGTGCACTGCAAATTTTAGGTCAAAGTAAAAAATCATCTCTCCCAAAGGAGAGATGATTTTATCAATATTTAAATGTAATAGTTACTTCTTTACCAAGCTCAGGGGATTTGTATGAATAAGTCAGCTTATCCCCGTCGAGAGTACCTTTTGAACGGGACAAAAGGTCTTCCTTAGTAAATTTAGGGTTAGCAATAGCGCCCCAGTCACGCATGAAAAATACTGCCGGCACCAAAAGCCAGCCGACCTCAGTAAGGCTGTATTCCACACGCAGAGGCTTTTCATCATACTCGGTTCGGAGAATAATGTTGGCCTTCTCTAATTCCTGAAGCTGTTGTGTAAATATTTTGTGGGAAATTTTATAAGGCACTCTGCGCTTGAGCTCACCGTAACGGCAAATACCACCGGGAGCTTCTGCCAGATACCATATTATATAAGGCTTCCATTTTCCGTTAACGGCATTAAATGCAAAACTTAAACTGCAATTTTCAAAGCTGTGAATTGTGTTGTCCAATTTGCGATCATTCCTTTTCTTGTTGATGATTATAACATTTTGTGAAATTCCTTGCAATCAAACAAATTGCCCTAAAAATCGCAAAATAGGTTAAAAATGTCTAAATATACAATATACCTATCCACTTCCAATATTTTACAGAAAGTAAAAGCGAAAGGATGCAGATTAACATGTATAGGGCACTGCCGAGAGATGCTTGAGACGGTTTTATCATTTCACCATCGCAGGCATAATATGCTGCCATGTACACAGGGCTCTGGTACAGGAAAAACCAGGGACATACTACTGAGTACAGTGCAAAACTCACTATCCATGGGTTAATGCCTATCTCCATGGAAAATGGAATGAGAAATACCATGTAAATATTTATGAGTGCAATTTCGGAGACGATAACAAAGCGGAGAAGAATTGTGCTAAGTGCCACCGTCAGAATAAAAAGATAGGGCTTATCGGCAAAGAAAGCGAAAACTGACGTGAAATGGCCTATAAACCATTCGTTTATGCCGAGATATTTGAATACCGAAGCTATCTCCAGTACGACACCTATAAAAAGAACAGCGTTCCAATTCATTTCCGAGCAGAACTCTTTGCTGCTTATTATGCCGCAGCCGAGGCAGGCGCACAATGCAGTGAGAGATACTATATATGCGGGTATGCCGTGAAGACTTTCGGTCATCCACAGGAGCATGGTGGCAGATATAATTACAAGCATTATTTTTTCCTTGCGGCTCATGGGAGGCAGAGGAATATCTACATTGCCGGAGGACTCGTTTTGTGAAGATTTGGGTCTGAATATAAGCCAGATGATAAAAAGACTTAAAAATGTAACAATTACAAACCACGGAAGCGCGGCTGCAAACCACCGACTCATTGTAAATTGCTCTTTATAGGGCTGAGGCAGGAGTCCGCTGAGGGTATAACCGTTTACAGACGCACTTATAAACAGAGGCCCGGGGCTTCGTATGGCTATGAGCGTAGCCAGAAAAAGCCCTGCGGCCTCTTTGCTTTTGCGCTTATATCCTGCGGCATCACTTATGTTCATGGCAAGAGGGGAGAATACAGCGGCTTTAGCACTCATACTCGGAACAAATGGGGCACTTATGAATCCGGCTGCTGTAAGGCCGAGTACACGTCCCATAAAGCTGTTTGGGAAGAGATGCAGCAGAAAGCGGGCAATCCTGTTTAATAGCCCGCATTTGGATAGACATAGGCTTAGCCCGAACGCTGTGAGCAAAAGCCACAGGCTGGGTTTCGAGAAAGCACCGAAAACTATCCCGCAAGGAACGCCGGCAAAGAGTATGAAACATACAGCCATCAGAAGGGCAGTAACGTAGTCCGGCAATGCTCCGCTTATCCACAGTACTATGCTGCATACCAGTGCGCCCAAAGCTATCGCGGCATCAGTGCTAAGCTGGGTTTTTAATGCCATAGTGCATAAAGTTCCCGCAACCACAGACAAGGAAATAAATATTTTTTTCTTCATATAATATCCTGCTTAAATATTGTAAAATAACTGCCCCGGTATATATCGGGGCAGTTATTCTACTATTATAATATAACAATTTAATTATTGATTAGAATGCACCTTTGTAGAGGCAAGTGGGGTTATAGGGGTAGAGAATACCGTTCTTCTCGATAGTGTCAACACCGTCGAGAGCCTTGAGAAGCTGCTCAAGAGTCATGGTAATCTGAACTTCACCATAGCTTACAGCACCGGTAGCACGGTCACCGCGGCAGCCGAGAGACAGACCGATCTTGCCTTCCTTAACGGTACGCATCCAAGTATCAGCGCAGTTGGATTCACCGCTGAAAGGAATTTCCAGACGCTGCCAATCGGTTTCTACATAGCCGGCCAGCAGGTGGAATGCAGCCTGAGTGGGCAGACGGAGAATAACGCAGTCAGCCTCTTCAATGTCACAGTTGCAGAATGCAGAGCAAACGAGAGCAGTGTATGGCTCTTCGGGCAGATACTGCATGTTGGAAGCGATGTGCTTCTTTGCATCTTCCTGATCGTGGTGCCAGGGAGTAGGATCTTTGTAGAGGATTGCGCCGTCGATGTACTCCTGATTGATCTTCATAAGACCGTTATTCATTGCGCAGTAATAACCGGAGAAGTGATCGGGAGTGATGGCAAAGGTGCCCTGGAAGTGAGCTGCCATACCGATGGTCTTACATGCGTTAGCCTTATTCTGGCAGAAGGTTATATTCTGAATAGCGTCAAGCTCTTCCTGAGTCTTGGTGAATTTCATTGCTACGGGGTACTGGGTAGGACGAAGGGTGAGCATTATGCGGTCGCTTAATTCTTTCCACTGTTCTTTTGTGTATTTCATGTCTAATTTCCTCCACGTATTATTTTTTAAAGCCGAGGATACTGGCGGTCAGTATACGGCTGAAATTACATAATAAGATACTCTATGTTCCTCTGTATTTAATAAAACGAAAACAGTTTAAATAGGACTTAAAGGCATAAACTGCCGATCAGGCAATTCCCCAGCCGCCGACGTTGAATATAGATTCGCCGGTCATGTAGGAAGCGTCGTCCGATGCAAGGAAACATGCAACGGCAGCCTGCTCTTCGGGGCGGCACATACGCTTGATAGCGAGCTTGGGAGCAGTGTAGTTGGGGAAACGATCTCTTGCAATCTTTCCGACCATAGGAGTGTCGGTGCAGCCGGGGCAGAAGCAGTTAGCTCTGATGCCGTAAGGTGCAAGCTCAACAGCTATACCGCGAGTGAACAGGGATATAGCACCTTTACTTGCAGCATAAGGAGTGGTATTAGGACCGCAGCAGCGGAAATTGATGGAAGAGGTGTTGACAATGACACCGGGGACGTTGTGTGCAATAAATGCTTTTGCGGCAGCCTGAGAACCATTGAATACGCCGCGGTAGTTAACATTAAATATGAAGTCGCTTTCTTCGATGGTGAACTCGAGAAAATCTTTGAATATGTTAACGCCTGCATTGTTGAAGATAGCATCAAAGCCACCGAATTTATCGTAAGCAGTTTGAATAATAGCATCTACGTCTGCACGAACGCTGACGTCACACTTGCAGCAGAAAACATTGTCACTGCCAAGTTCATCAATAATATCTGCAAACTTATCAGTCTGAAGATCTCCGATAACGACCTTACCGCCGTCCTGAATATAACGTGCGGCGATTGCCTTACCAATGCCGCTTGCGCCGCCGGTAACGACGGCTACTTTACCTACAAACCTATCAGAATGTGCCATAACGAAAACTTCCTTTCTCTCTTTAGCCTAAAACTAAAATTTTACACACAAGTTGGGGCTTGTGTTTATCCGTAGTACTTGTGGAGTACACTCTATTGCGTACTCTACGACATTGACAAGAAAAAGTCAAGTACTAACGTGAAAAATATTGCACATATTTTAACAAACTAAAATGTGCAGAATTAACAAAAGCGAGAGACTTTCAACAAAGTTGTCAAAACACTCTTTACAAGTAGCGATCTCAATGCTATTCTTATGGAGCATACTCTATAACGAGTAACAAATGAAGGAGAACTAAAAATGCAACTTAAAACTCCGAAGCAGGTAAAAACTCAGGAGACAAAAGAAAAAATTTATAAAGCCGCTGATAACATATTAAAAAAGAAAGGCTTTGCTTACCTTACTGTAAGTAATATATGTAAAGTGGCCGGTGTTTCAAACGGTACATTTTTTTATCATTTTAAAACCAAGGATGATTTGCTTAGCTACTATATATTCGATAAGTTCGCAGAGTACAGGTTAAATAAACACTTTGACGAATCTGTGGAAGGACTTAGCTTTGACAGGCGCATAGTTTGCTATTATCGCGCATGGACAGAATATATGAATGAAATAGGCATAGATTTCTTTACAAATTTCTATAATACAAGCAATCATTCACTGGATGTCCGCCTTTTTAACGGCAGAACCCCGATAACCATGTGGAACTTTCCCGGGAGCTGTCTTGCTGAGGCTGAAAATGAAGGACTTTTAAAAGAAAATGTCAGCATTACTCACGCAGCTGAGGTGCTGGCTACCATTGTTAAAGGAGTAGCCTTCGACTGGTGTCTGAGCGGAGGGGTCTTTAACATGGGGGACAGATTAGAGGAAATAATGCCTCCTTATTTAGAGAGCATTTGCAAACCGGTCGAAAAGACCGAATGAATTAGTTGACACCAACTTAAGGCTAATATCGGGTACACTCTTCCAGCAGCTTAATGCCCAAATGACATTTTGGGGAATGTCGGGCAATTTAAAATGCTGACTCGCAGCCTTAAGCTTGTATCAAGGGTATATAAATTTAAAACAGATTTTTAGGAGAGTAATTATGGATATTGCAATACTCATTGGTGCGGTAATACTGATTAGTATTTTTTGCTACAAAAGTGTACCTACGCTGTACGGTGGTATAATCTGCTCACTGGTTCTTATTTTGATTTACCACATGGATATTACGGACGGCCTGTTTAACATCTACATGGGCGGTTTGGTCGGATTTGCAAAACAGTGGTTGATCCTCTTTACTTTGGGCGCTCTGTTTGGAAAACTTCTTGAGGTTACAGGCGGTGCAGACAGCCTTGCCCGTACAATTCTTAATATCACCGGACCCAAAAATGTTTCTCTCGGCGTCTGCATTTTCACTGCTATTTTGGCAGCGGCCGGTGTTTCCAGCTTCATTACTATATTTATAGTGTTCCCCATTGCATTTAAGCTTTGCCGCAAGGCTAACGCAAACCGTGCTTCGGTTATTGCCGGTTTTTCACTTGGTATAAACCTCGGTCTTGCTCTGCCGTATGTGCCGGTTACTAATAATGTCCTTTGTGCAAGCTATTTTGGTACTGATGTCAGTGCCGGCGGTCTTCTTGCTGTTTTTGTAAACGTTCTGTTCCTCGTTGTCGGTATGATTTACATAAAGTGGTATGAGAAGCGCCTTGCTGCTAAAGGTTTAGGTTACGCTCCCGCTTACGGTACCGGCTGCATCGAGACCGAAGGTGATCTGGATATGGAAGCAAAAGGACCTCACTGGATCACTTCTCTTATCCCTATGCTGGTTCCCATTATTGTTCTTAACGTATTTAAGATAAAGATTGAAGCAGCTCTTCTCTGCGGTGTTCTTGCAATTATTGTACTTCAGTTTAAGTATCTGCCCCACAGCTGGGAGAAAAACAGACAGGTTCTCAGCGATTCTATTTCTATGAGCCTTACAACTATTATAAATGCTGCTGCTATTGTAGGTTTCGGTGCAGTTATTCAGAACTGCCCCGGCTATATGGTCGCAGTTGATAACATACTCTCTTTCAAGGGCAGCCCCCTTATGATTACATTCATTGCAACCAACCTCATTGCAGGTATTGCAGGTTCTTCTTCCGCAGGTCTGGTTCTTGCTGCTCCTGTGCTCCAGCAGGCCGCAGCACTCACCAACGCAGCTGCATTCCACAGAACAACTGTCTTTGCATCTCTTGGCCTTGACTCCCTGCCTACCGCAGGCTTCCTTCAGACTGAGTGCACCATTGCAGGCGTAAAGTTTAAAGATGTTTACTTCCCGATAATCTTTTCTCTTACCGTTGTTCTTACTTTGCTCCGCTGCCTGGTTTATATGGGCCTCTGCGCATTATTAGGTATAGCTTAAGCTTTATTACATTAGTAGGTTTCTTACCCGAGATGCCGGCACAGTTCATACTGTGTCGGCATTTTGGCGCGTCGGTTCAGGGAACCCCGGCACAAAATATAAATAAAGCTTCATTATCCAGGGATTCGGCACTCGCTGTTGACTGCTCACGG
>JAHHRR010000051.1 GCA_020025655.1 Oscillospiraceae bacterium | reverse complement strand
CTTCGACGGAGCCGCCCTTCTGCTCGAGAATCTGACCAAGGCAAACGGCCAGACCAGTGATAGGAGCAATCATGGTTCCCAGAACCTTTGCGTACAGAGCATCCTTAGAGGGCAGCTCTGCCATCTCTGCGATTTCTGCATTGTTAAGAACCTTGCCTTCCAGGAAAGCAGCCTTAACATTGAAGCGGTCGCCCAGCTTCTTGCTGTAATCAGCAATGATGCGGAAAGGAGCGATGGGGTCATTTTCTGCGGTGGCCAGAGAAGTGGTACCGTTGAGTACGGAGTCAAGCTCGCTCATACCCAGGTTGTCCAGAGCCTTTCTGGTCAGGGTGTTCTTGACGACGGAGTAATCTACATCGTTTTTGCGCAGCTCAGCACGCAGCTCGGTGTCCTCAGAAACGGTGATACCTTTGTAGTCAACCAGAATACCGGAACCTGCGTTCTTGATGCGCTCGGTGAGAGCCTCAACGATCGCCTGCTTTTCGCTAAGAACTTTTGCGTTAGGCATGTGTGTATTTCACCTCCACACTAATGATCACGCTCAAAAAGAAAACCCCTGCATCAAAAGACACAGGAGCACAAAAACAAAGTAATATTGTTAATGTCCTCGGCAGGATTTATGGTCTAAACCACCTGCTGTCTTCGGAGCGCTCAACTAATATACCTTATTTAGCCCCTGTTGTCAAGCCCTTTTTTCAGTATTTTCAATGATTTCCGGATGTTTTTAAATATGCTGTCGGATTTTGCATTGTATCAAATTCCCAATGGCGGGAAATAATAAAACCACTCACGAACTAGCGAAATGAGCCTTACTGAATTTAAGGCTTATGAGTGGATTGGAGAGATATAATGCAGCAGAAAGTTGAGATATGCGGGGTCAATACAGCAAACCTTCCGGTGCTGAAAGGCAAAGAGACAAGAAAGCTGCTTGAAAAAGCAAGAGGCGGCGACGAGGATGCAAGACAGCAGCTTATTCAGGGCAACCTGAGACTTGTGCTGTCGGTTGTGCAGAAGTTTGCAGGCCGGGGTGAATGTATGGATGATCTTTTTCAGGTAGGTGTAATAGGGCTTATTAAAGCGGTGGACTGTTTTGACCTCAATCAGAATGTACAGTTTTCCACTTACGGTGTACCTATGATAGCAGGCGAGCTAAGGCGTTACCTCCGTGACCACAGCGCAGTAAGAGTATCACGGTCACTTCGAGATACAGCGTATAAAGTTCTTCAGGCAAAGGAGAAGCTTACTGCCAAGAATGGCAGGGAGCCGGATGTGGAAACGATAGCTAAGAATCTGGAGATAAAAAGGCAGGATGTAGTATTTGCGCTTGAGGCTATATGTGACCCTGTGAGCCTGTATGAGCCCGTTTACAGCGACGGTGCCGAGAGTGTATGTGTTATGGACCAGATAGGTGACACAAAGAATACGGATGAGCATTGGCTTGAGCAGCTTGCACTTGAAGAGGCTATGAAAAAGCTCACAAGGCGGGAAAAGAATATTCTTGCTATGAGGTTTTATGACGGCAAGACTCAGGTGGAAGTGGCAAAGGAGATCGGAATATCTCAGGCGCAGGTTTCAAGACTTGAGAAAAACGCCATAAAGCAGATTAAAAGAGATATAAGCGCATAAAAAAAGCAGCTCCTTTAAGGAGCTGCTTTTTTATTTATTATGCAGTCTGAACAGCAGCGTTCTTTGAAGAGAAGTACTGCCATGCAACTACACCGCCGAGGAAGACAAGACCTATAATATCAGTGATAGGTCTGGGATCCATCATCAATAAGCCGGCAATGCAGATAACGATTCTTAAAGGCCAGCTGATCTTCTTGAACAGGAAGCCGTTCATAGAAGCCGCTACACCGAAGATACCTATGAGGGAGGAAATGACTATCTGAACAACAGCAAGAGGAGTTGTATCAATAAAGAGCATTGCGGGGTTCAGGCAGAAGATGTAGGGAACTACAAAAGCGCCTATTGCAAGCTTTGTTGCATTTATACCCGTTTTCATAGGATTGGATTTTGCGATTGCGGAGCCTGCGTATGCAGCCAGTGCAACAGGAGGAGTGATATCAGCAACAATGCCGAAGTAGAAAACAAAGAAGTGAGCTGCTATCTTGGGAACACCTATGGTGATAAGGATAGGAGCGCAGGTAGAGGCCATAATGCAGTAGTTTGCAGTTGTGGGAACACCCATACCTAAGATTATGCAGCATATCATGGTAAGGAAGAGCGCAATAACGGTAGGATTGATGAATGTAACCTGAGAGCTTATAGAAACAACAGTGCTTATAAGCTTGGAAGCAAGACCGGTAGCGGTGATGCAGCCGGCGATGATTCCTGCCATGGAGCAGGCAACTGCGACAGTGATTGTGCCTTTGCCGCCGGCTTCAAGAGCATCAAGAATCTTTTTAATGCTTATACGGTCTTCTTTATCGAAGAGGCTTACAACAATAGTAGCAAGGATTGCAACAGAAGCGGAGAACTGCATACTGCGTAAACCGCTGGTAACAAGCGCTACCAGAATTACCAGGGGCAGCAGAAGGTAAAGGCGTTTTACAAGGCTGCGCATTCTGGGAAGGTCTGCACGGTTGATACCTTTAAGACCGAGCTTTTTGGCTTCAAGATGTACAGCGATGAATATACCGGTGAAGTACAGAACGGCAGGCAGAATTGCACGGACAGCAACGAAAGCGTAGGTTTCGTTCATGTATTCAGCCATGAGGAATGCGGCAGCACCCATAATAGGAGGCATTATCTGACCGCCGGTAGAAGCGGCAGCTTCAACAGCGCCTGCAAATTCAGGCTTGTAGCCGGTCTTTTTCATCATGGGGATAGTTACGGAACCGGTGGTAACAGTATTACCGACGGAAGAACCGGAGACCATACCGCACATAGCAGAAGAAATAACAGCAACCTTTGCAGGGCCGCCGGAGAAAGAGCCGACAAGAGAGTTTGCGAGGTTAATGAAGAAGGCGGCAATACCGGTTCGCTCAAGAAATGCACCGAAGATTATAAATACAACAATGTATTTGGCACAGACCTGAATAGGTGTGGATAATACACCGCCGGTGGTGTAGAAAAGGGTGTAGAGCAGTCTTTCCACACTGATGCCTGTGGTAAAGGTGTAGATAAGTATGACGCCTGCAACGCAAAGAATAGGAATACCTACACAGCGGCGGCAAAGCTCCATAAGGCAGAGGATACCGATGATACCGACAACGGTGAACATGGGTGTCATCTTTGAGGCACTGGTAAGTGTTTTTACCAGAATATCATAGTTCAGGCAATAATAGAGGAATGTACCTGCGCCTAAAATCATAAGAACGTAATCATACCAGGGAATGTAGTTGACACGGACATGATGTTTGCTTGCAGGATAGGTGAGATAGCCCATAACGATAATCAGGGCGAGGAAAACGGTAAGACGTTTTTCGAGAGCGGCTACACTGAAAAGTGTAGAGCAGATGCAGTATACAGAGAAGATGACCATGATAAGCTTAACCAGAACAGCGGGCTTGCCCTCCCATATACGGGTGTTGGACTCACGGTCATATTTTCGCATTATCTTTTCTACATCTTCTGCTGAACCGGTGTCAGCGTCGATGTTTTTTGTGGTTTCTTTAGGGGTAGATGACATACTAAAATATTACTCCTTCCTTTTGGGGATAGATAATCAAAAAGCTACGGCGTCAAAAACGGCGCCGTAGCGAAGTGAAAATAAAAATGCTTATTTAACTTCAATACCCTTTTCAGCAAAGTATCTAACGGCACCGGGGTGGTAAGGAATATCAGTCATAGAAGAAGCGAAGTTGATGTCAAGCTCCTCTGCCTTACCGTGCTGAATTTCGCCGGGATTTTCAAAGATGCTGGAAACGAACTTGTACACAGCATCCTCAGAAACATCGTTGCGGGCCAGAACAACTGCGCCGACTGCAACGGTCTGAGCATCCTCGGGCATACCATAAACATCTGCGGCTACGGAATTTTTGGTGTAATAAGGTGATTTTTCAATAAGAGCATCAATATGCTCGTCGTCGATGGAGACAAGATATACCTGACCGGAAGTGGAGAGGTCGGTAATTGCGTTGGTGGGAGCACCTGAAACGATAAATGCTGCATCGATCTTGCCGTCCTTCAGACTTTCAGCGCTGTCGCCGAAGTTCTGGTAAACGGGCTTAATATCATTTTCAGTCAGGCCGTATGCGCCGAGAACGTCGATTGCGTTGAAGTAAACGCCGGAACCGGAAACACCGATGGAAACGGTCTTGCCTTTAAGGTCTGCAACAGTCTTGATGTCGGGGTTCATGGTTACGATCTGAACCTGCTCCATGTAGAGAGCTGCGACAACGGAGAAGTTATCAATGGGGCCGGCCTCTTCAAAGAGGTTGGTGCCGTTATATGCATAGCTCATAACGTCGCTCTGGCAGAAAGCAAGCTGAACAGCACCGGCGGTCAGATCCTCTACATTGGCCTGAGAGCCATTACCGACAACTGCAGTGACATTAAGACCGGACTTGGAGGAGACAAACTGGGACAGTACGCTGCCGTAGGCATAATATGTACCGGTATCTCCGCCAGTGGTAAAGGTAAGTGCCTCAGGCTTTTCTCCACCATCTGAACCACAAGCGCAGAGTGCAAAAACCAGGCATACAATAGATAAAACAGCGATAAGTTTTTTCATCATTTTTCCTCCAGAGTTTATTTTATTACTTTTAATTATTAAATCATGTTCCTATAATACAACTAAATAAAAAACTTTGCAAGAGTAAATCGACAGATTGCGAAACTATCACAAAAAAATTTTATTTGTCAAATGCGGATTTGTTGAAAAAACAGCGAGAATTTGCAAAATTTTCCGTTAAGTCTCAAAGATAAGGAAAATAATACGGCATTAACAGGAAAGTTAGAGAAAAATCCGCAAAAAGACTTGCCAAAAATCGTATTTTAGAGGATAATTAACAGATTGAATGAGAGGATTGATTTAATGTCATATAAGCTTATAGCATTTGATCTGGACGGGACAATGCTTGATGATGATAAGTGTCTGCCGAAAGAAAATCTTGAAGCAATGCAGGAGGCTGCTGCCTGCGGAGTGCATCTTGTACCCGCAACGGGAAGAATTATTCCTGCCATGCCGGAGTGCATTATGGAGCTGGATTTCATCCGGTACTTTATAGCCTCCAACGGAGCCTATGTGTATGACAGGCAGGAGGACAGAGTATTATACAGAGGCGAGATATCCACTGAGCTTGGCATCAGGTGTATGGAATACATGGACAGGCTGCCGGTTATTTATGACTGCTATCAGAATAATCAGGCCTATATGAATAAAAATATGTATGATGATGCGGAGCGGTTTTTCCCTGACCAGCCTCATATGCTGGACATGGTAAAAAGGCTGCGCCATCCGGTTCCGGAGCTTAAGGAGTATATAAGAACCCATGAGGGAAGTCTGCAGAAGGTTCAGATGTTCTTTGCCCCTGAGGATATGGATGAAAGAGCGCATCAGCTGGAAGTTTTTGAAAGCTTCTTCCCTGAGCTGAGAGCAACAAGTTCCGTGAAGAACAATATAGAAATCAACAGTGAAAATGCAGGAAAGGGCAAGGCGCTTCTGGCCCTTGCGGCTCATCTGGGCATTGCGCCTGAGCAGACAGCCGCCTTCGGAGACGGCACAAATGACTGCGAGATGATTGTGTCCGCCGGCTGCGGCTTCGCAATGGAAAACGCCTGCACTGAACTAAAGTCACTGGCGGATAGAATTACGGCGAATAATAATGATGCCGGTGTTGGCAAGGGCATAAAAGAGCTTTTAAAGCATTGAGGAGATACTAAATGGAAACTGACATTCTCGGTCATGTACTTATTTGTATCCTGATAGGATATTTTGCAGGAAGTATAAGCCCTTCATATATTATCGGAAGAATTAAAGGCTTTGACATACGACAGATTGGTTCCAAAAATGCAGGTGCATCCAATGCGCTTATTACAGTTGGAAAATTTGCTTTTATATTTGTGGCAGCGTTCGATATATTCAAGGCATGGTTTTCCTTCTGGATATGCCAGAGGCTTTTCCCACAGCTTGAGCTTGCAGGTATAATCGGTGGAGTTTCCTGCGTGATGGGGCATATATATCCTGTGTTTCTGCATTTTCACGGCGGCAAAGGCTTTGCCTGCCTGGCAGGACTGTGTCTTGGCTATAATCCTAAGACTTTGCTTATTATGTTCCTGATTGCGCTTGCAATAGCTGTTGCAACAAATTATGTGTGCATCGTTACAAGCTCAATGTCGGTGATTTTCCCTGTGTATTACGGAATTACCACCCGCTGCTGGCTGGGAACACTTATCCTTGCAATTCCGATAATCCCGATTTTTATAAAGCATATGGTTAATTTCCGCAGAATTAAAAGCGGTGATGAGCTGAGACTCAGTTACCTTTGGAAAAAAGATGCAGAAATGCAGAGATTGGGATATAAATAAAAGATTATGATTGTAATTAAAACGGAGTGTATCAGATATGATACACTCCGTTTTTACATATTAAGTATAGCAGCCAGACCTTATCTTATTAAAGACTGTCGATATATTCGCAGGCTGCCAGTGCGGCAGAAGCACCGTCTGCAACTGCGGTTGTCAGCTGATGAACCTTCTTTGCACGGCAGTCGCCTGCAACGAAGATATCCTGAGTTTTAGTGGTGCAGTCCTCAGATGATGCTGCATAGCCTGCACCGTCCAGCTCCATAAGACCTGAGAAGGATGCAATATCAGGCTTGTGACCGATAGCAACGAAAAGACCTGCAACAGCGATTTCACTTTTAACTCCGTTTGTATCCAGTACAAGAGCTTTAAGCTCAGTGTCGCCAACAAGCTCGCTTATTGTGGTGTTTAAAATAAACTCTACATTGTCACGCTTTTCCAGAGCCTCAACAAGCTTTGCCTCGCCACGGAAACTGTCACGGCGGTGAATGAGGTAGACCTTTCTGCACTTTTCACTTAAAAGCAGAGCATCCTGCAGTGCGGAATTGCCGCCGCCGTTTACTGCAACGTCTTTATCCTTGTAGAATATTCCGTCGCATACTGCGCAGAAGCAAACTCCGTTGCCGATAAGAGCTTCCTCGTTTTCAAGTCCCAGCATTCTGGGCTTTGCGCCGGCAGCAATAATAACGGCTTTTGCCTCAAATTCAGCACCGGAAAGGCATTTTACAATTCTTTTTCCGGGTACGCCTTCAATAGAAGCAACCTCCTCAAGCTCTACATCAGCACCCTGCTCCATGGCCTGAGACAGGAACTTATCGCCCAGTTCAGTACCGCTTATGGACACAAAGCCGGGGAAATTTTCCACTCTGGGGGACCAGCTTATTTGACCGCCGAAGCCGTCCTTTTCAATTACCAGTACGGATTTGCCTGAGCGTCTTGCATAAGTAGCGGCAGTGAGTCCTGCGGGGCCTCCGCCAACAACAACTATATCGTACATATTTATTATCCTTTCATAAGACAAGTGAAAAAGGCCGGCTTGCGCCGGCCTTTATTATTCTTAGCCTAAGGTATTGAGATACTGCTTGATTGCGCCTGCACCGGCGAACTTTTCGTAGCTGTCACCCTTTACAATTACAAGAGTGGGAGCCTGCTTAACACCGTAGCTGTTGGTAAGCTCTGCATTTTCCTCAGCCATAACCTTTTCGTACTGGAAACCGGCCTTGTCCATGTAGGAGCAGGCGATGCGGCAGTTAGGGCAGGTGGGAGTTGCAAAGAGAATGTGCTTCTCAACGGGCTCGGCGGGAGCGGAATTGATCTGGCAGACGCAGTCGGGATCATCAGCCTTGCAGCTGCAGCCCTGCTCTTCACGGACAGGACCGTTGTGGCGCAGATGAGATGCACCGACGTTGTATTCCTTACGCTCCTTGTACTCCTGCATCTTACCGGCGTTCCAGTTCTGAACGGGACGGTAGTAACCGGTGATACGGCTGTAAACCTCAGCGTCGCCGCCGCAGTGAGGGCAGGTGAACTGCTCACCGCTTAAGTAACCGTGGTTTTTGCAGACGGAGTAGGTGGGGGAGATGGTGTAGTAGGGAAGCTTGTAGTTCTCTGCAATCTTACGGACAAGATTTGCAGCGGATTCCCAGCTGGGCAGCTTCTCGCCTAAGAAGGCGTGGAAAACAGTACCGGAGGTATAACGGGTCTGGAGATCATCCTGAATGTCAAGAGCCTCGAAAACATCCTCAGTGTAGCTGACAGGCAGGTGAGAGGAGTTGGTGTAGTAGGGGGTGCCGTCGTGCTCACCGGAGGTGATGATGTCGGGGAAGGTCTCAACATCGTGCTTTGCAAGACGGTAGGAGGTGGACTCTGCGGGAGTTGCCTCCAGGTTGTACAGATCGCCGTACTGCTCCTGATAATCGCTCAGACGCTCTCTCATGTGGTCAAGAACTCTCTTGGTGAAGTCCTGGCAGGACTTGTGAGTCATATCGGCTCTGATCCACTTTGCATTGAGGCCTGCCTCGTTCATGCCGACAAGACCGATAGTGGAGAAGTGGTTCTCAAAGGAGCCGAGGTAATGCTTGGTGTAGGGGTAGAGACCTGCATCAAGAAGCTTGGTGATAACATCACGCTTAATCTTAAGAGAACGGGCGGAAATGTCCATCATCTTGTCAAGACGCTTCATGAAGTCTGCCTCGTCCTTTGCAAGATATGCAATACGGGGCATATTGATAGTAACAACACCGATAGAACCGGTGCTTTCACCGGAACCGAAGTAACCGCCGGATTTCTTGCGCAGCTCACGGAGGTCAAGACGCAGACGGCAGCACATGGAACGAACATCGGAAGGCTCCATGTCGGAGTTGATGTAGTTGGAGAAGTAGGGAGTGCCGTACTTTGCGGTCATCTCGAAGAGCATCTTGTTGTTCTCTGTGGGAGACCAGTCAAAGTCACGGGTGATGGAGTAGGTGGGGATAGGATACTGGAAGCCTCTGCCGTTGGCATCGCCTTCGATCATGATGTCGATAAAGGCTTTGTTTACCATATCCATTTCCTTCTTGCAGTCACCGTAGGTGAAGTCCTGCTCCTTGCCGCCTACGATAGCGGGCAGATCCTTAAGGTCGGAGGGAACAGTCCAGTCAAGAGTGATGTTGGAGAAAGGAGCCTGAGTACCCCAGCGGGAGGGGGTATTAACACCGAATACGAATGACTGGATGCACTGCTTGACTTCTTTGTAGGTGAGGTTATCAGCCTTGACAAAAGGAGCAAGGTATGTATCAAAAGATGAGAAGGCCTGTGCGCCTGCCCACTCGTTCTGCATGATGCCAAGGAAGTTTACCATCTGGTTGCAGAGGGTGGAGAGGTGGCTTGCAGGGGAGGAATTGATCTTTCCGGGGATACCCAGACCTTCGGTTATAAGCTGCTTAAGGCTCCAGCCTGCGCAGTAGCCGGTGAGCATACTCAGGTCATGGAGGTGGATGTCACAGTTTCTGTGAGCGTTTCCGATTTCCTCGTCATAAACCTCGCTGAGCCAGTAGTTTGCAGTGATAGCACCGGAGTTGGAGAGAATAAGACCGCCGACAGAGTAGGTGACGGTGGAGTTCTCCTTAACACGCCAGTCAAGCACATTCAGGTACTTATCAACGGTTTCCTTGTAGTCAAGAAGAGTATTGCTCATGTTGCGGAGCTTTTCTCTGTTCTTGCGATAGAGAATGTAGGATTTTGCTACACCTTCGTAACCGCCACGGGAAAGAACGGTTTCAACGCTGTCCTGAATATCTTCAACGGAAACGATGCCGTCTTTTATATTGTCCTGAAAATCTGCGGTGACCTTCAGAGCAAGAAAGTCAATGACACTGTCATTGTACTGAGTTTCTGTTGCATCAAAAGCCTTTTTAATTGCTTCTGCTATTTTGGTAATGCTGAATTCAACAAGCTTACCATCACGTTTTTTTACCTGATACATAACAATTTCCTCCTTTTTACTCAGACACCTCTGAGCTGAACATTAGGCACAAATTCTGCCGCAGCCTCAGCCAGAAGCTTCATGGTTTCTTCGTCATACGGGCCTAGACCCTGAATTTCAAGCACATCACCTGAATCCTTAAACTGCTGAAGATAGTATTCTTTAGCACCGCTTATCCATTGCGCAGCTTCCCTGATGCTTTGAACGGTATGAAGGCCTTTGACCACTGTGGTTCTGAATTCATAATCCACGTTGCCCTCCAGAAGAAAATCTCTGGAGCGTTCAATATCCTTCATATTAAGCTTGACGCCTGCGGTTTTTTCATAAAGAGCAGGTGAATTTTTAACATCCATTGCAACTCTGTCCACAAGACCGGCTTTTACAAGTGCAATAAGCCTGTCGGGGCATGAGCCGTTGTGATCCAGCTTTATCTGATAGCCCAGATCCTTTATTTTTCCCATAAAGACATCAATGTCCTTGTGAAGCAGCGGCTCGCCGCCTGTGATGGCTACGCCATCAAGAACACCCTGTCTCTTTTTCAGGAAGGAAAGGACGTCTTCCTCACTGCTGTCGTTGGCAATGCGCTCGGGAAGAACCAGAGAGGCATTGTGACAGAACGGACAGCGGAAGTTGCAGCCACCGGTAAAGATGGTGCAGGCAACCTTGCCGGGAAAATCTAACAATGTAAGTTTTTGCAAACCGGAAATTAGCATTAAATTACTCCCAATTAGTAATAACTGCTCTCCGCACCGGCGGGGAGCATATATAACTATATATAAAAATCTTGGAAAAGTCAAGAAGCATTTTTGAACAAAACACAATATGTTGTGTTCCAGATAGTACCAAAACTACATTTAGGCACAAAATATGGTGACGACACAAGACACGCCCCGAGTCGACACCGTTTGATATTTTACTCTATTTGCGGCGTAATTTCAAGCAGAAAAGGATTTTCAGAATGTAGAAAAGTGCGGGTGTGTTTTTGGCGATATTATATGATTTGCCCTAAACGGTCCTTTAAATAAAAAAAGTGCGGACCGTAAAAACCGGTCCGCATAACAGGGTTGTGGGATAAAAGATATGAGCCGGGTCTTTCAGATTTGAAAGACCAATTGGATAAGCTGTGAGTATAAGATAAAGCAAATATGCGATTTTGTAAAGAGCGAAAGAACACTAGTTTTGTCGAATGAATAATTTCTTTTCAAAAGGTAAAAATATATTGGAAAACAAGGCTTGACGGGAAATATTTCCCCGGCTTATGAAAGGAGCTTTGAAGGTGATAATTGATCGTATAGCGATGATACTCTGTATAATCGGGGGCATCAACTGGGGCAGTGTAGGACTGTTCCGTTTTGACATTGTGGCCTGGATTTGCGGCGGACAGACCGGCGCTGTGAGCAGAGTAATTTACACTCTTGTAGGTCTTTCTGCGCTCTGGTGTATCTCTCTGCTGTTCAGAACCGACAGCTTAACTGACGAATCTTAATAAAAAGAGGCCTGAATGATGAGCTTCAATCAGCTGAATATAAAATTCAACTAGTTGGCGCAAATCAAACGGGCCTCTTTTTACTACTACATATTGTTTGTTTTTGAGGAGCAAGTATTTTTTAACCGTTTTTAGTTTCACCGCATGAGCAATAGTAGTGGTCAATGACCTGTTCTTCGTATGCAGGGGAGTCAACAATCCATTTCTGCTCGGTCACAGCTTCGTGATGGATTATATTGCCGGTAGGTCTTTGCTCGCTGTGGTAGCTGCCATTATTATCATGCACAAGTATTATGTGATCTGGTACATCCCCACCAGTGTAGCCACACACATTGCAAATTGTGACCCACTGCATTTCTTCCTCATCCCATGCAGGAGTGACGGTCATGGTCTCCGTGTGGCCTTTTTCTTCGTGCTTAATGGCGGTGTAAACCGGCTGCCAGTTATGTACGTGTTCTTCCGGTTCTGTTGCATTGGTATCTTCGGGCTTTGCACCGCTGCCGTTGTTTTCGGGCT
>JAHHRR010000050.1 GCA_020025655.1 Oscillospiraceae bacterium | reverse complement strand
AGAATTTGCGCCGCCGGCAAAAAGTGCCTTTGCGGAAGCCTCTGCCTTCTTGGCCTCTTCCTCACCGTGGACAAGGCTTGTAAGTTCAAAGGCGAGGATTTCTTTTGCACGGTTAAGCTGGCTGCCTTCCCATGTGCTCATTTCTCTTATCTGCTCCATAGGCAGGAAAGTAAGCATACGGATGCACTTGAGAACATCGGCATCGCCGACGTTGCGCCAGTACTGATAGAACTCGAAGGGGCTTGTCTTATTGGGGTCGAGCCATACTGCGTTGCCTGCGGTCTTGCCCATCTTGTGACCCTGAGAGTCGGTGAGCAGAGTAATAGTCATTGCGTGAGCGTCCTTACCCAGCTTCTTGCGGATAAGCTCAGTACCGCCCAGCATGTTGCTCCACTGGTCATCGCCGCCGAACTGCATGTTGCAGCCGTAGTTCTTGAACAGGTAGTAGAAGTCATAGCTCTGCATAATCATGTAGTTGAATTCAAAGAAGCTCAGACCCTTTTCCATGCGCTGTTTGTAGCACTCAGCACGAAGCATGTTGTTTACGGAGAAACATGCGCCGACTTCACGAAGGAAGTCAATATAGTTAAGGTTGAGAAGCCAGTCGGCGTTATTAACCATCTGGGCCTTGCCGGGTCCGAACTCAACGAAGCGCTCCATCTGACGCTTGAAGCACTCTGCATTGTGGTCAATATCCTCTCTGGTGAGCATCTTACGCATATCGGTTCTGCCGGAGGGGTCACCGATCATAGTGGTACCGCCGCCGATAAGAGCTATGGGCTGGTTTCCGGCCATCTGAAGGCGTTTCATAAGAGTAAGAGCCATAAAGTGACCGGCAGTAAGGCTGTCGGCGGTGCAGTCAAAGCCTATATAGAACTTGGCTTTACCGTTATTTATCATGTCTCTTATTTCTTCTTCATTGGTTACCTGAGCGATAAGTCCGCGCTCAACCAGCTCTTCGTAGATTTTCATTCGCTTTTCTCCTGTTCTTTAATATTTCTTATTGTTTTCTCAGTAAGCTCTGTGCCGTAAGCAATAAGCTCATTACAGCTATGCTTTCCGCCTTTAAGCTCCGAGCATAATAAGGAATCGAAATTATCTTTAAAAGTACCATTCATATTCTGAATGATTTCTTTAATGCGGGTCTTTGACTGCAGAATTTCCTCCGGGCAGCTATCTTTAAACTCCTCAGCAAGACCCACAGCCATAACTCCGCCTGTAAGAGCACCGCAGATTTCTCCGCAGCATACACCGCCGCCGAATCCGGAAGCCATTCTTATAAGGGTCTCCTCGGATACCTCCGGGTATGAATCATGGAGGGCAATCAGGACGCACTGAGCACAATTATAATTCTTTCCATGCAGTTCAACTGCTTTTTCGCTTAAATTCATACTTTTTCCCCTATTACTGTTTTTTTAAATTTATCAGCTGATTCAAGCTGTTCTTCGGCGCTCATTATTGTAAGCTCCGTAATATTATCGCCGCCGTGAAGTCTGGCAAGTTCTCTCTGTCTGCCCTCGCGGTTAAGACGTCTTACTTCGGTATAGGTTCTGCCGCAGCGCTCCTCTTTGCTTATAAGGTAATGGCTGTCAGCCATTGCGGCAATCTGAGGCAGATGTGTTACGCACAAAACCTGCTTGCCTCCGGAAACGGTATAGAGCTTTTCGCCTACCCGCTGAGCCGCAATACCGGAAACGCCTGTATCGATTTCATCGAAAATCATAGTGGACACAGGATCATTCTCTGCAAAAACGTTTTTCATTGCCAGCATAATACGGCTAAGCTCACCGCCGGATGCGATTTTGCTTATTTTGCCCGGATTTTCTCCTGCATTTGCAGCCATAAGGAATGAAACCGTATCAATGCCTTTAGCATCAAAGCCGTTTTCATTCTCTACCAGTTCAAAATTAACTTCAAAACGAACTGAGGGCATACTGAGTTCTTTCAGTTCCTTCTCAATTCGCTTCTGCAGCTCTTTTCCTGCGGCTTTCCGCTTTTCACTTAAAGCCTCTCCAACTTTTCGGCAGGTCTTAATCTGAGCTGCAAGCTCTTTTTGGAGCTTTGCGAGACGGTCGTCCGAATACTCAATATCGTCCAGTTTCTTTCTGCACTCATCAAGATAGGCAATCAGACTGTCCTCGTCCCTGTTATACTTTCTTTCAAGCCGATTTATAAGAGAAATCCGACTTTCCAGATTATCATATTCCTGAGGTGAAAAGTCAAGCCCTTCCCTGAAATCACGCAGAAGTTCCGCCGCATCCGAAAGAGAAAATGCAGCGCTGTTAATCTTATCAGCAGCCTCCTGAAGCTCAGGGGCCACATCAGCAGCTCTCGATGCAAAGTAGCCTGCATTCTGTGCCATGGAGAGAGCATTTTCATCTCCGCCGTACAGGGCATCATAAGCAGCATCCAGAGCTTCGGTCAACTTTTCCGAATTGCGGAGCAGATCACGCCTTGCAACAAGGCTGTCCTTCTCCCCTTCTTTAAGCTCTGCTCTTTCTAGCTCTGCAATCTGATATTTCAGAGTTTCGCTTAAACGTTCCTTTTCAATTTCGTCCATACTCAGCCTGCTCATCTCTTTTTTAATAGAGCTGAACTTTGAGTATTCCGCCTTATAGCCCTCTAAATCCTGCTGTAAGGCGCCGAAAGAGTCAAGGTAGTCTATGTGTCTGCGCTCATCCATAAGCTGTCTGCCGTCGTTCTGCCCGTGAATGTCCACAAGCAGCGCAGCAAGCTCCCTAAGCTGGGCTGCGGAAACAGGCTCACCGCAGACGCGGCAGCTGCTCTTTCCGTCAGCGCTTATGCGACGCTGCAAAATAAGCTCGTCCTCAGGGTCAATATCATTGTCTTTAAGCCACTGTTCCTCAGCATTTCCCAGCTCAAAAACAGCGGTAACACGGCCCTTGTCTGCCCCACGGCGTACAAGTTCCCTGCTTACTCTTTCACCTAAAACAGCGCCGATTGAATCTATTATTATAGATTTACCTGCACCTGTTTCACCGGTGAGCACATTAAGACCGGAGTTAAACTCAATATCCGCTTTTTCAATGACCGCGATATTTTCAATGTGTAGCTCGTTAAGCATATCTCCGCTCCCTACCGGAATTTCCGGTTAAAATAATATTTCGATTTCGTGATAAAGTTTCTTTGCCAGCTCGTTGTCCCGCATCGCCAGAAATGCCGTATCATCACCTGCGAGAGTGCCTACAAGACCGTTTATATCCATTGCGTCTATTGCAGAGCACGCCGCCGGAGCAAGTCCGGGCAGGGTTTTGATTACAAGCAAATTCTGGGCCACATCATAGGAAATTACACTCTCCCTGAAGATCTTTTTGAGTCTGCGGTCAAAATCCTCCGACTCAACTTTCGCAGCAGGTACATATCTGTATTTTCCGTCGTTTCCCAATTCCTTCACAAGGCGCATATCTTTAATGTCTCTTGATAATGTCGCCTGTGTGCTCTTAACGCCTCTTTCAGTCAACGCCTCCAGCAGCTGGTGCTGGGTCTCTATTGCCTGCTCCGATATTATTTCGAGAATAAGGTTCTGTCTGCCGGGTTTCATAAGTAGCCCTCCATTATCTCAATTTTTCATTAACTATATCGTAAAAGCTCTTCGAGCTCGGGTCTGCCATTAGAGTATAGTTCTCTGACTTTCTTGCCGTTATTATATCACCGTTTTCAAGGTCACAGGCGAAAATGCCGTCCATTGAGAGATAAGCTTTTTTACCGTGGTACTTTTCTGCCTTAACACTGACTACTCTGTCAGGAGAAAGCACAAATGGGCGGGAACCCATGGTATGGGCACAAATGGGACTTACAATTATATTTTCCGAATCCGGCTCTGCAATAGGGCCGCCGGCTGACATGGAGTAGCCGGTGGAGCCGGTGGGCGTAGAGAGAATTATTCCGTCTCCGGAGTAGCTTATCATCTTTTTATCCCCGCAATAGGATGTAACCTTTATGCAGTCTCCGTGACCGTGGATTACAACGTCATTCAAGGCACATTCCTTAAGAATAACCTTGTCTCCTCTTTTAAGCTCCACATCCAGCATCATATGCCGTGTGACCTTCATATCGTTTCTTACCGCATTTAAAATAAGGTGAAGCTCTTCAATCTCTACTGTGGACATAAAACCTATTGTTCCTAAGTTTACGCCAAGAATAGGAACATGGACAGTGCCAAGCTCTCTGACAGCTGAGAGAATGGTTCCGTCACCGCCTATCACAATTATAAGCGAGCATTTGGATGCCTGCTCCTTTAAGCTTTTAATTTCAAAATCTTTCGGAATATTTTCAGCGTTTTCTTCTAAAAACAGAGGACATACGCAGGTTTCGCAGCCCTCTCCGTGCAACAAATCCAGAACCTGTTTTGTTACATTCAGTTCCCTGTCTCTATAAGGATTGGGACAGACAGCAATCATATAATCAGCTCCTTACAGGACTTGGTGTGATGCTTCCACCACAGCGCTTACGTCGGGCACGAAGCCTTCGTGAACGCCGTTTTTCATGTGGCATATATACTCTATATTGCCTTCCGGCCCTTTTATGGGTGAAAAATCCAGACCCATAACGCTGAGGCCTATTGTAGGTGCAAAATCAAGAATATTGTTTATGACTTCCTCGTGAACCTTCTTATCACGGACAACACCCTTTTTGCCTACTTCTTCCCTTCCCGCCTCAAACTGAGGCTTTATAAGGCAGATAAGGTCGGCATCCTCTTTTAAAAGAGGCTTAACAGCCGGAAGAATAAGCTTTATAGATATAAATGATACATCCATAACTGCAAGGTCAAGAAGTTCGGGAATCTGTTCTTCTGTTACATAGCGGAGATTGGTGCGCTCAAGGTTTACAACCCTCTCGTCATTTCTCAGTTTCCATGCAAGCTGACCGTAGCCAACGTCAACAGAGTATACCTTCTCAGCACCGTGCTGCAAAAGTACATCTGTAAAGCCGCCGGTTGATGCGCCGCAGTCTATGCAGTGTTTTCCTGCAGGATCTACGGGAAAGACTTTCAGTGCCTTATCCAGCTTATATCCGCCGCGGCTGACAAAAGGCAGGGCGTGGCCGCGGACTTCCACATTAACGTCCGGTGCAACCTGCATTCCCGGCTTATCGGCCCGCTGACCGTTTACAAAAACAATGCCGCTCATTATAGTGGTTTTTGCTCTTTCGCGGCTTTCAGTGAAGCCAAGGTCAAAAACCAGCTGATCAAGTCTGATTTTCTTCATATTTAACGCCCGCAGAGCTCAGAAGCGGCCTTTGCAATGGCTTCGGCATCAATGCCTTTTTCCTTCATAAGCAGAGCTCTGTCGCCGTGGGCGACTATCCCCTCTCCGAGATTTAATAATTTAACATTGCTGACAGCTTTGCCTGCAAGTGCAGCACGGGTAACTATGCGCTCACCCACACAGCCTGCTGCACAGACTTCTTCTGCAACTACAAGTCTGCCGGTTTTTTCGGCAGAGCTTATACATACAGGGTAAAGCTCAGGTTTAACAGCGGAAATTTTGACGATTTCTGCTGAAATTCCCTGCTTTTCCAGTATATCAGCTGCTTTCAGCATTTCATTAACCATAGTACCGTAGCAGGCAAGCGTAACATCACTGCCCTCACGGATAATGCTCTCCTGCTCTTTTCTGGACTCCTTGTATTCACCCTCGCCGCCTCTGGGGTAGCGGAGTGCAACAGGACCGTCAATTTCAAAAAGGGCACTTTCCAGCATATCATGGAGTTCTGCAAAGTTTGATGGGCAGAGTAAAGTGAGTCCGGGAACGGAGCTGAGATAGTTGACGTCAAACACACCGTTATGAGTCTCACCGTCGCCGCCTACAATACCGGCTCTGTCAATGCCCAGAACAACATGGAGGTTAAGCAGGGACACATCATGTATAAGCATGTCAAATCCGCGCTGCTCAAAACTTGAGTAGACAGCAAAAACAGGTACCATTCCCTGCTTTGCAAGTCCTGCGGCCATTGCAGTTGAATGGCCTTCTGCTATACCTGCATCAATAAAGCGGTCGGGATATTTCTTAGCAAAAATATCAAGGCCGGTACCGCTTGCCATAGCAGCGGTTATAGCACAAATTTTATCATTTTTCTCTGCAAACTCGCTGAGATATTCTCCGAATTTTTCAGAGAAATTAGCCTTTGCGGGAGGCATTTCACCTGTTACAGGGTCAAACCGACCTACTCCGTGATAACATTCAGGGTGCTCCTCTGCATACTCACAGCCCTTGCCCTTCTTAGTAATCACGTGAACAAGAACAGGCTCACGTCTGTCTCTTGCCCAGCGCAGCACATGCTCCAGTTCCTTTACATCATGTCCGTCAACAGGGCCCAGATAATAAAGTCCCATAGAGCTGAACATGTTTCCCGGCAGAATGTGCCACTTTATCCATTCCTTTATTTTATGGTTAAAAGCATAGAGTTTAGGAACCTTGGAAAATGCGTCTTTGTACCAGCGCTTAAAGCTTATATAGCCCTGTCTAACTCGCATTCTCTGCAGAAGTCTTGCTGTACCGCCTACATTGGGGTCAATGGACATGTTATTATCGTTAAGGATAATAACCATCGGCTCCTCGCTGGCACCTGCATATGCAAGGCCCTCATATGCAAGACCGCCGGTCAGTGCGCCGTCACCTATAACGGCTACAACGTCATAGTCTCCACCTGACATGGTTCTGGCTTTCGCCATACCGACTGCAACAGAAACGGAGTTGGAGGCGTGACCTGCTATGAAAGCATCATCTTCGCTTTCGGTAGGCTTGGGATAGCCGGACAGGCCGCCGTACTGTCTTAAAGTGGGGAACTGATCTTTTCTGCCGGTAATAATTTTATGAGTATAGCCCTGATGGCCTACATCAAATACTATACGGTCTTTTTTACTGTCATATACCCTGTGCAGAGCAACACTAAGCTCCACAGCTCCAAGGTTGGAGGCAAGGTGACCGCCTGTCTTTGAGAGATTTTCGACAAGAAACTCTCTTATCTCTTTACAAAGCGGAACCAGCTTATAGTCTTTAAGCTGCTTTACGTCCTCCGAAGAATTTATTCTATCTAATATAGCCACTGCAAACCCCTGTTTTTTGCGGAAGTGTCCGCTTAATTAAATCTTTTTGCCATGGAGTCAGCCAGTTCGCAAAGGAACTGAGTATCTGTAAATGCTTCGCTCAAAATGTTTTTGGCGAATTCTGTAAGCTTCTCCACGGTGTTCTCACAGCCCTCTTTACCCATGAGGGCCATGTATGTATTCTTTTTCTCAGCTGCGTCGGAGCCAATAGGCTTTCCAAGTTCTTCTTCGGTGCTGAGAACGTCCAGCATATCGTCTCTTATCTGGAAAGCCATACCGATAGCTGCTCCGAACTGTCCGGCAGCATCCATCTGGATGCGTGAACCGCCCGCCGCGGCAACGCCCATCTGGCATGCGGCAACAAGGAGCGCTCCGGTTTTACGGCTGTTTATTTCAGTTAATTCCTGTTCGGTGAGTTCCTTGCCCTCGCCCAGCATATCAAGATACTGGCCTCCGCACATGCCATCAATTCCGACAGCCTCAGCCAGCGCACCGGCACAGGCTGCTCTGCGGTCGGCAGGAAGATCACATCCGAGGATAGTGTTGAATGCCTCTGCCTGAAGGGCATCGCCTGCAAGCATCGCGGTACATTCACCGTAAACCACGTGGTTTGTAGGTCTGCCGCGTCTGAGATCATCGTTATCCATGCAAGGCAGATCGTCGTGTATCAGGCTGTACGTATGAAGCATTTCAATGCCGCATGCAACAGGCAGTGCTTTTTCAATGTCTCCGCCGGAAATACGGCAGAACTCCAGCACAAGCATAGGTCTGATGCGCTTTCCGCCTGCAAGAAGGCTGTATCTCATCGCATCGGCAAGTCCGGCCTGAGGCATTTTATCATTGGTAAAATAGCCCTCAAGGGCCTTATCTATCATAGTTTTATATTCATTTGCTGTCATGTCATTCTTCTCCTTCAAAAGGCAGCTCAACCGGAGCCCTGTCAGGGCCCTTTTTAAGCTTTACAACCTTCTGCTCTGCATCATCAAGCATCTGATTGCAGGAAGTCAGAAGGGCTGTTCCCTCTTCAAAAAGTTTAAGGGAGTCGCTCAGCGGCATATCTCCCTTTTCGAGATGGCGGACAATATCTTCAAGCTTCTCCAGCGACTGCTCAAAATTCAGTTTTTTACCTGCCATACACTCACCTCAGTTATTTAATTTAAGGCTGTCAACAGTACAGCCGGCTTCGCCGTCAGAAAAGCGGAGAGTAATTTTATCCCCCGCCTTAAGCTCTGAGGCCTGCTTAACCGTTTCGCCGCTCTCTTTGGACGCGACCGTATAACCGCGGCTTAAAACCCGCAGCGGGCTCATTGCATCAAGAGAGGCCGCAAGGGAAACAAAGTTTCTGCGGCTTTTGGAAACGATGCTCTCCTGAGCTGCTATAAGTCTTCTGTAAATATAGTCCAGATTCTGGCGTCGGTTATCTATCTGCGTAACCGGGTCTGTAATTACAGACTTTGAGCCTATATTACGCAGTCTTTCACGATAGTTTCTGAGCTTTGCATCAACTGACTGGGAAACCAGTGCCTCAAGCTTATTAAGGTGGTTTCTCATATCGTCGCAGTCCGGAACTGCAATTTCCGCAGCATTGGACGGAGTGGACGCTCTGGCATCTGCCACATAGTCGGAAATTGTAACATCGGGCTCATGGCCCACAGCCGATATAACCGGAATTTCCGAGGCATAGATAGCCCTTGCAACCCGCTCGTCGTTAAAGGCCCAGAGATCCTCAATGGAACCTCCTCCGCGGCCTGTAATTATCAGGTCTGCAACCTTAAACTCGTTTGCATACCTGATAGCCCCCGCGATTTCAGGCGGAGCCTCAACGCCCTGCACTCTGACCGGCAGAAGCAGAACCTTGCTCATAGGCCAGCGCCGTCCCAGTATTCTTATCATATCATGGACAGCTGCACCGGCAGATGAGGTAATTATTGCAATTTTTTCAGGCATCGCAGGCAGGGGCTTTTTATGTGCCCTGTCGAAAAGGCCTTCATCGCTGAGCTTTGCTTTAAGCTGCTCAAAGGCAAGCTGCAGATCACCCGTGCCCTCAGGCATGAGCTGGCTGCACTGGAGCTGATATGCTCCGTCCCTTTCATAAACTGCAATCCGGCCGTAGGCAAGGACGCTCATACCGTTTTCCGGTCTGTAACGAAGTTTCATGGCGCTGCCTCTGAACATAACGCAGCGCAGACTTCCTCCGCCGTCCTTCAAGGAAAAATAGTGGTGGCCTGATGGGTAGATTTTATAGTTTGAAAGTTCGCCCTTAATGCAGACGTTCATAAACAGAGGCTCAGACTCGATATGGGCCTTCATTAAGCTGTTGAGCTCCGAAACAGTTAAAATCTGATTATTCATGACTTATTCGCCGAGTGTTTCTTCGATTTCAGTTTCGGAAAGCTCGGCAATTTTAATTTCTTCTCCCAGTTCTCCGCGCACGAATCCGCCCAGAACACCGTTTACAAATGCAACAGTCTCCGGCTCGTCGTAGCCCTTGCAAAGCTCAACTGCCTCGTTAATTGCGGCAGAGTTGGGAACATCGTCCATATACAGTATCTCGCATATGGCGCAACGCAGAACAGCCAGAGCAGTTCTGGAAATTCTGCTTATCTTCCAGCCCTTGGCGTAGCGCTCAATATAGCCGTCAATCTCCTCCCGCTTTTCAGCAGTGAGAGCAACAAGGCGGCGGATATAGTCCATCTGCTTGGGATCGGGATATTCACTGTAAAGCTCTCCCTCATCCTCAAGGCTTTCATAATGCTCCAATGTGAAAAACTCGTTCAGCATATCGGAAACATCCATGTTATTTGCGGCAGCTGCAAAGCCAAGCTGAATGGCAAGCTCTCTCGCAGTAGTTCTCTTCATCATCTTTCCCCCGAAATCTTATTTGTCAAAGGCAATACCTGAAACGTGTACATTAACCTCTGCGTGCTCGATACCGGTGGTAGACTGAACAATATTCATAATCTTGTCCTGAGCATTTCTTGCAACGTTTACTATATTGCAGCCGTACTTAACGGTAATAATAACGTCAACAATAATTTTATCATCAACAAACTGGACTTTTATACCTTTACTCAGAGATTTGAGGCCTATGAGTTCGGCCAGGTCAGAGCCTGCGGTGTTGGAAAGGCCGGCTATACCTTCCAGCTCTGAGATAGCAGAACGCACAATGCTGGATATAACGTCCTCGGAGATATTTATGCTGCCCTTTTCTTCCTGACATCTGATGTAATTATCGCCCATGGTAATTCCTCCTAAATGAATTCAGAGTATTCTACCACATTATTCAGAAAAAATAAAGACTTATTAAAGATTTATAATGAACTCTGTGTTAATTGAACGATAGATTTGTTGCTTTTTGTGCATTTTTTCAAAGGAAATTTAAAATTATTCATATGCTTTACTTGTATATGCCAATGAGTCCGAATATAGAAAAAGCTCCTTTGCGCGAAAAATCGCACAAAGGAGCTTTAAGGAATCAATCAGACGGGGTAGCCCAAAAGTCTGGGCAGGCCGAGTGAAATGGAAGGAACAAATGTTACAAGAAGCAGGCACAATATCATTGCTATGTACATAGGTATCATAGCCTTTACGGTTTCTTCAATCTTTATCTTACCGACGCTGCAGCCAACAAACAGTGCACTTCCCACAGGAGGAGTGCAGAGGCCAACAGCCAGGTTGAAGATAAGAACGACGCCGAAGTGAACGGGGCTCATACCGAATGCTTCAACAACGGGAACAAGGATAGGAGTTACGATAATGATAAGAGGAGCCATATCCATAACACAGCCCAGAATGAGAAGCAGAAGGTTAATAAGCAGAAGCAGGATAATCTTATTGTGAGTAATGGTAAGAAGAGCCTTGGTGATAAGGCTGGGAACCTGAAGATATGCAAGGAGCCAGCCGAAAGCACCGGCAGCAGCGATAAGGCTGAATACGGTAGCGAGAGTCTTTACTACGTTATAGAGGATTCTGGGAATCTGCTTCCATCTGAGTTCCTTGTAAATGAACTTTGCAACGATGAAAGCATAGATAGCTGCGATTGCTGCACTCTCGGTGGCAGTAAACCAGCCCGCGGTAACACCTACAAGAATGATAACTGCAGTAAAGAGAGCAAACGCTGCGTCCAGAAGGATTTTACCTCTCTGTTTCCAGCTCATACGCTCGCCCTTGGGGTACTGTCTCTTAACGCTGATAATTCCGCAGACGATCATAAGAGAAATGCCGCAGAGTATGCCGGGTATAAGACCCGCCATAAACAAAGCACCAACGGAAACACCGCCTGCTGCCAGAGAATAGATAATCATATTGTGGCTGGGCGGGATAAGAACACCCTGACAGGAGGATGCAACGGTTGTTGCAACTGAAAAGTCCTTATCGTATCCTGCGTTAACCATCATGGGAATTTCGATGCTGCCCAAAGAGGAAACGTCTGCAACGGCAGAACCGGAGAGATGTCCAAAGAGCATTGAACCCAGAATGTTAACGTGGGCAAGACCGCCGCGGAGATGTCCGACGCAGGCATTTGCCGCTTGCAGCATTCGGTTCGATATACCGCCGGCACCCATTATCTCACCTGCAAGGATAAAGAAAGGAATTGCCATCAGGGAAAAGTTATTTACGTTCTTCGCCATCTGCTGGATTACACCCATAAGAGGCAGCCTCATATAAATTGCTGCCAGAACTGAGGAGGTAGCAAGAGCGAAGGTTATGGGCAGTTTAAAGCAGATCATGACAGTGAAAACGCCCAGCAGAATTAAAATTGCAATATTCTGATCAAACATCGCTTTCCTGTTCCTCCGTTTCTTCTTTAGTTTTAGGAATATAGCGCTCCAGACCGAAAAGTCTCAGGAGGCTGTAATATGCAATGAAGAATCCACCTACCGGCAGCATCAGGTACAAGGTGCATGCGGGCCATTTTGTAGCCGGAAGAGTGGAGGTGCTGGTATACTTTATGAGGATTATGCCGTATACCAGAAGTACTATGCCGACTATTGCCACAAACAGGTTATTCACGGCATTGAATACCTTCTGAGCCGGCTTCGGCAGTTTATTAAAGAACATTTCAATAGCTATATGCAGCTTTTCTCTTACGCCTATGGCCATTGAAATGAATGCCATCCATACCATGAGTACAAGGGTAACTT
>JAHHRR010000005.1 GCA_020025655.1 Oscillospiraceae bacterium | reverse complement strand
GGATTATATTGATCTTGTTACTCATAAAGCTGACCCTGCGTATGAAAAATACCAGATCAATGCAGCACTGATTGCCGGTTTTCTTGAACACTATAATGACAGACTTTCAAAGCAGTTTTATGTCTGCAACGGCGAGAGAAATATTCTGCACGAGACTAATTTCGATGATTATCTTGAGAAGTATTTCGGCTTCAGGAAGGCTTATTGCAAGCTTAATATCCGTTACAGTCCTAAAATAAAATGGATTGTAAAAATGCTGTATCCATTCAGAGGCCTGCTTTTAAAGCTTGATTCCAACGGTTTGGTACATAATATAAATGGTGTCCTGAAAATGGAAAACATTGCCAGAAACACTTCTGAAATTAAAGTGTGACAGTATAAGAGGTTTCAAATTGGAAGAAAAACTGGTTTCGATAATTATGCCCTCCTATAACACAGCAGGGTTTATAGCCGAATCTATTAAGTCGGTTCTGAAGCAGAGCTACAAAAACTGGGAGCTGATCATCGTTGATGACTGCTCAAGCGACAATACCGACGAAGTGGTTGCCGGTTTTACGGATGAGAGAATCCGGTATTTTAAGAATGAGAAAAACAGCGGTGCAGCTGTTTCGAGAAACAGAGCGCTGCGTGAGGCGAAGGGAAAGTGGATTGCTTTTCTTGACAGTGATGATCTGTGGGATGAGAATAAACTTCGTGACCAGATTGCATTCATGGTAGCAAATGACTGCTGCTTTTCCTACACCGAGTATACTGAAATTGATGAAGCCTCCAGACCTTTGGGCAGATATATCAGCGGCCCCCGCAAGATTACAAAGGGCGGAATGTATGCTTATTGCTGGCCCGGCTGTCTCACGGTAATGTATGATGCCGAAAAGGTCGGCCTCGTACAGATTTACGATATTAAGAAAAATAACGACTACGCAATGTGGCTTGAGGTTTCAAGAAAAGCCGACTGCCTGCTTTTAGCCCGCCCTCTGGCTCAGTACAGAAAGCGTTCAGGCTCTATCAGTAACCACGGTTACACCCGACTCATAAAGTGGCATTACTATTTGTGGCGGGAAGCTGAGCATAATTCAGCATTAGTCAGCACTGTAAGAACAGGCGTCAATCTGTTTTTCGGCGTGATTAAAAAGATAAAGTATGTAAAGAGGTATAAAGATGGAGAGAAACAGTGTATTTTATAAAGCTCGCCGCAAGATGCAGTCTGCTGCATACTGCGTTTTACCTCACGAGTTTTTATCTAAACTGTATTATAAAATTTACCTGCATGAAAATGTAAATATAAAGAATCCTGAGAGCTTTAATGAAAAACTGCAATGGTTAAAACTCAAGTATAATGCTGAGAATCCACTGGTTGTCCAGTGCGCTGATAAATACAGAGTCAGGGAATATATTACCGAAAAGGGTTACGGTCATATTTTGACAAAGCTTCTCGGCGTATGGGACAGAGCGGAGGACATAGACTGGGACAGTCTGCCCGAGAAATTTGTGCTTAAGTGCAACCACGGCTGCGCCTATAATATTATCTGTCAGGATAAATCAAAACTTGACAAGGAGAAAACCTGCAGGCAGCTCAACGCATGGTTAAAAGAGAACTTTGCGTCATTTAATGTAGAGCTGCATTACGGCAAGATCAAGCCCAGAAGGATTATATGTGAAGAGTATCTGGGTGACGTTATTACTGACTACAAGTTTTTCTGCTTTAACGGCGAACCGAAGTTCTTTTATGTCTCTTCTGATCTTGTACATGACAGACAGGCATCTATGGGCTTTTTTGAAATGGACGGAAAGAAGATTCCTATGATAAGGGATGACTATAAGGATATCGGTGAAATAAAGATGCCTGAATGCCTCGGAGAAATGACTGAGGCAGCAAAAGCACTTTCAAAGGATTTTCCTTTCGTTAGAGTTGACTTTTTCCTTTACGGCGATTCATATAAATTCGCTGAATTAACATTTACACCGGGCGCCTGCATGATGCCCATAAATCCCAAAGAGTACGATATTGAATGGGGCAAAATGCTGAAGCTGCCTCGGGAATAATCTATTGAAAACGGAGCTTGTTATGAATAATTCGGTCGAAGTGTTGCTTGCAACCATGCACCAGAAAGATATGACATTTGTCAATACAATGAATATAAAGACCGCAGTTGTAGCAGCAAATCAGGCTGATTCCAACAGCTTCGTTTGTGACACTGTAAACGGCGTGCCCGTTAAGCTTCTCACAACAGACACCAGAGGAGTGGGTATCAACCGCAATCTTGCACTTGCACTTTCCAGCGGGGATATTCTCCTTTTTGCCGATGATGACATGGTCTTTTATGACGATTATGAGCAGAAGGTGCAGAATGCTTTCGAGCAGCTGCCGGATGCAGATGTGATTTTCTTCAGCTTCCATGTGTCAAAAGAAAACACAGATAGAAATGCGCTTTTGTACAAAACCTCGAAGCTGCGCTTACATCAGCTGATGAAATTCGGAGCCTTTTGTATGGCAGGCAGAAAAGAAGCTATTTTGACAAATCACATTTCCTATTCTGCGCTGGTCGGCGGCGGCTGTATATACGGCTCCGGAGAAGACTCACTTTTTATCATGGATTGCTATAAGCACGGCCTCAGTATGTACTCCCATGAAAGTATCCTCGGCATAAATAACTATGGAGAATCTACATGGTTTAAGGGCTATAATGAGAAGTATTTCTATGATAAAGGCGCTATGACTGCCTGCTTCCCGGGATGGCTGCGGGCACCGTTCAGAGCTTATCTTGCACTGAGGCATCGTGGCCTGACTGAGCTTAGCTGCCGAACCACATTCAGGCTCATGAATACCGGAGCTAAAAACTATAAAAATATGATTTCGTTTGAGGACTGGTCAAAAACTTCGTTTTGAATTATAGTGTCTCAAATTTAAGACGGAGGTTAACTTTTGACTTATTTGATATATTTCGGACTTCCGCTTGTCTGCCTTTTACTCGCAAAAAAGGCGGAGGAGAGCGAGAAAAAAAGTTATTTAATGCTTGCAGCGCTGCTGTGTTCACTGGTAGTAGGCTTAAGAGCTGAAAATGTCGGAATTGATACTCCCAGCTATCTGAGCAAAATTCAGCAGATTATTGGTGGTGCTGCTGCTAACAATACAGGTCTGGAGGTCGGATTTGTATTTTTATGCAAGGTTATTCTTGCAATCTGGAATAACCCGTATTCAGTCCTTATCGTCTGTTCTTTCTTCACTAATTTTCTCGTTTTCTCCCGTATGTGGGATTTGAGAAATCATGCATCACTGCCCGTTATGCTCATCTGCTACTATGTTCAGTTCTTTAGTGTCAGCATGAACGTAGTTCGCCAGATGCTTGCTGTGGCAATAATTTTCTATTTTACCCGTTATCTGCGGGAAAAGAAGTATATAAAGTTCGGTGTAGTTGTTCTGCTCTGCACAGTGTTCCTTCACAGAACCTCTCTTTTAGGTTTCCTGTTCCTGCTCTTTGAGCTGAGAAACTGGCATGAGCTTTCTCCGACTATAAAGAAGCTTTTTATCGGCGGATGCTTTGCTCTGCTTGTGCTGCTCTTCCTTATGCGGGATGAGCTGGCGTTCAGATATAAGAACTATTTAAACAATATTCAGTTTAATTTAGGTATCTGGATCCCTGCAAAAATTCTGCTTTTTGTCCTGCTCAACTCACTGTGCAGCTATTCATCCAAGCCCAATTCAATTCAGGATGTTTCGTACACAGAAGAGAGCATTTACTTTAAATATTACTACATATTAGGCCTGATTCTTACCATGTCAGGATATTTTGTAGATTATATGTATAGACTTGGCTGGTATTTTGTTGTTTTTGAAGGCCCGTATTTTGGCGCGCTGGTAAAAAATACCAGAAAAAACAAGGCATTCGTTATGATATGTCTGGTATTTATCCTTTCGGTAATATACCTTTTGTCTTTCGTTAATAATTCACAGGGCGATATACCTTACCGCTTTGTAGAATTCAGTACATTATTTTCATAAAAGGAGTACGCCTTGAAAAACGTATCTATTATTGTTCCGATTTTTAATGCAGCAAGGTTTCTGCCTGAGCTGTTCAGATGCTTTTCTGAGTTCAATTTTGCAGAGGGCGATGAGGTTTTGCTGGTTGATAACGGCTCAACTGATAATTCAAAAGAGCTTTGCGAGAAAGAAGCCGAAAAACACGGCTATTACCGTGTTCTGAGCTACACAGACAGTGCAGATTCCTATGCCAGCAGAAACTGTGCGGTCAGACAGGCAAAAGGAGATGTTTTTGCCTTTACCGACAGTGACTGCAAGCCCTCCCCGCAGTGGCTTGATGAAGCAAGAGACGTAAAGGAAGGCACCGTAATGGCAGGCAAGGTTGAGCTTGAGCTTGTTGAGAACAACCTCTGGGAGAATTTTGACCGTCAGGTTCATCTTGGCAAGGTGGAAAGCGATATAAAGAACAACTGCGTTCCCACTGCAAATATGGCTGTAAACCGTGATGATTTCTTTAAGGTCGGCTTCTTTGAAGAACGCTTCTCCGGCGGTGATTTCGACTGGTCGACCAGAGCTGCAAAAAGCGGAATGAAGGTAGTTTATAATCCTGATGCATTCATGCTTCATCCCTCAAGAAAAACCTTTGAGGAGATTTCGACCCGTGAAAAAAGAACCGCCTACGGCAGCGGAAAATCTTTCAGAAACAATAATCAGTCCAAAAACAAGCTGGCGCTGAGATATTTCCTGAAGATATTTAAAATCGACACCAACATACGCATCAGCAAAAAGCTGGCCAGAGCCGGCGTAAGCGGCAAAGATGTATTGTATTTCAACATAAAATTCTTCCAGATCAGAGGTATGCAGCTAAAGGCAGCTCTTGACGGCTACAATTATAAGGATGCCCGTGCATTGAAGATTAAGTGAAAATTTGTAAATCAGAGCCAGCAGAAAGTTCCGCAGAGCTGAGTCTTTGGTACACATAAGGGGAAAACATAATGTATCTTTTATCCATTGTAATTCCTACAAGGAATCGTCAATATTATGCTTTGCAGAGCGTAAAGCAGATTTATAATGTTACAGATGACAGAGTTCAGATAGTTATCCGAGACAACAGCGATGATGACAGTCTGAAAGCCATGCTTGATAATGAGCATTTCAACAGCAGAGTCAAGTATGACTATATAGAAAAGAGAATTCCCGGCGTTGATAACTATGCAGGAGGCATCGCAGCAAGCGACGGCGAGTACATATGCTGCATCGGCGATGATGACGGCGTTCTGCGCTGCATTGTCGATCTGGTGGAATGGGCAAAGAAAAATCAGATTCCGGTAATAAAACCCGGCGTGCAGGCTTCATATATCTGGCCCGGTACCTCAACTGAATTTCCCACCGGCTGCCTTACTCTCCAAAGCTGCGACAGCAGTTCATTTACTGTAAATCCTCAGCAGGAGCTTATCGGATTCCTTGAATCGGGATGCCTTGATCTGCCTAATGCACTGCTTGTTAAGGCTTATCACGGTATCGTGCGAAAGGATATGTTTGATTATATCTATAATAAGACCGGCAGATACTGCGGAGGTCTTTCTCCTGATATTTACCTCAGCATTTCTCTTTCTTTAAATATATCTTCACTGCTCTGCATAAATATGCCCATGACAATTTTCGGTGCTTGCAGACAGAGCACAACCGGAGATTCCATAAATAAAACCAATGTAAGCAAGCTTGAGGATGCACCGCATTTTATAGGCCAGCCCTATACATGGTCTGATAAAGTGCCCCGTTTTTACTGCGGCACAAATATCTGGGCAGATTCTGCTATGCACGCTCTTGACGAGATGGGTGCAGAGGACTACAAAAAGCGTTATTCAATAGTAAAGCTTACTGCAGAATGCCTGCTTTGCTATCCGGAATACAAGACAGAAATTATGGAGAATTTCAATCGCAACAACTGCGATATGGACGAGCTTAAAGCTGAACTTAAGCGCAGCCGTCCTGCGTACACAAAGCGCAGAATCAAAGATTTTCTCAGAAGAAGGAAATTTATCGCAGCGCTTTACAGAAAACTCCGTGATGCAAAAAAATCAAATACATCTGGCAGTGTCCTGATGAAGCAGGGAATTGAAAATATCATTCAGGCAGAAGAAATCATTAACGAGCTTGTACAGCCTGAACTCAGTGCGTTTTTAGATAACACAGATAAATCAGTAGGCGGTGCGGTCATTGAGCGATAACATTGAAAATAAGGAAAGCGGAGAGGTACAGTCTGTCGCTGCAAATATGTTCTGGTCCGTTGTAGAGAGATTTACTTCACAGATACTTTCCGCAATAGTTTCTATTATTCTTGCACGTCTGCTTCTGCCGGAGGATTATGCATCTGTTGCGCTTGTTACGGTTTTTGTTAACCTTGCAGGTGTAGTAGTTTCCTCCAGCTTCTCAAGCGCCCTTATTTATGATAAGGAGCAGAGTGTTGAACGGTACTCCACTGCGTTTTATGCAGTGCTTATGCTGACGGGAAGCCTTTACCTGATTTTGTATATGCTGGCTCCCTCGCTTGCAGTTTACTATAATGATGCTTCTGTTAGCAGCATTATGCGTGTTATGTCATTCCTGTTCGTTCTGCAGGGTGTTTATTCAATTTTGTACGCATATGTTTCAAAAAATATGCTGTTCAAAAAGACCTACAAGGCAACCTTCTTCGGCTCTATAACCGGTGCTGTTGTTGCAATCACCCTCGCCTTAAACGGACACGGAATCTGGGCTCTTGTATTTCTGCCCATGATTGAGACTACCATTTCCTCCATTATCCTGTGGAGAAGCATAAAGTTCCGTCTTGTGCTTAAATTTGATGTAAAGTATGTAAAATTCATGACTAAATACTGCATCAAGTTCGTTATGGTCGATCTGCTTAACTCTTTTTATTCCAGTATAAACAGCCTGATTGTCGCTAAAAAGTATTCAAAGGCCGATCTTGCTTTTTATACCAAAGCCTACAATCTTCCCCAGATGCTTCTGGGAAGCGTAAATACCGCAGTTTCCAAGGTTCTTTTCCCCGTATTTTCAGAGTCTAAAGAGCACGTTGAAATTATAAAGGAAAAGCTTCGTAAAGGTATCCAGCTGAGTAACTTTGTGCTTATGCCTCTTATGTTTGGACTTATGATGGTCAGCGAAAGCGCCGTTGTGATACTTTTTACCGAAAACTGGATCGGAATGGTGCCGTATCTGCGTATAATGTGCCTTGTCTGGCTGTTCCAGCCGGTGCAGATTTGCGTAATACAGGGCTTTAAGGCGGTAGGAAAGGGAAATGAGTTTTTCAGACTTGAGCTAATTAAGAAAATACTTTCCATAGCTATTTTAATTGCACTTCTTTTCCTCGTGCCCGATCCTACAATCGTTGCATGGGCTACATTCATAAGTCAGGTGCTTTCGTGCGTATTCAATATGCCTTATCTGAAGAAGATCTTTAACTATTCCTTCAGAGAGCAGCTTGCAGATTTCCTTAAGCCTCTGGCACTCTGCCTCGGTATGGCTGTTTTCGTGTCTCTGGCCGGAAAGCTGGTCGGAAACCTGCTGGTTCGCCTGATTATTCAGATAATAGTGGGAATTGCAGCATATACAGGCATTTCTGTTCTCACAAAGGACAGCAGTTTCCGCTTTATTTATGACATTATCCGCAGCAGAAAGACTGCTCACGATAAATAATATTTACAGGGATGAAATTATGAGTAAATTTAGATCAACCGCCAGACGCTGTTTGCTGAAGGGCTTATCATCTATATCTCCGAAAATGAATTTCGCATACAGATATTACCGTGTCCTCGGCAGAAAAATAAATCTTAAAGACCCCAAAGGCTTTAATGAAAAGATCGTCTGGCTGGAGCTGAACCGTTATAAAGATGATCCGCTTGTAATCCAGTGCAGCGATAAATACCGTGTCAGAGAGTACGTGGAGCAGAACGGCTGCGGTGAGACACTGGTAAGACAGCTTGGCAGCTGGGAAAAAGTCTCTGATATTCCATGGGATGAGCTGCCTCAGAGCTTCGTTCTTAAATGGAATTTCGGCGCCGGCTTTAATATTATCTGTGCTGATAAATCAAAGCTTGATATTCCCGAGGCCTGCAAAAAGCTCGAAAAATGGAGCAAAGAAAAATACTGGCTCATGTATGGTGAAATGCACTATTCAAAAATTCCCAGACGCATTGTATGTGAGGAATATCTCTCTGATCTTGCTGGAGAGAACAACTCCTCACCTGATGACTATAAGCTGTACTGCATTAACGGTAAGGTAATGTATATTCTTGTCTGCTCAAACAGAAAGGGTATGCACGCCGACTATGTTATGTACGACAGAGACTGGAATCTTCTTGACTATACCGAGCTTTCAAGAACACACAAAGAGCGTTATGTAAACTCAAAGCCGCCTGCGATGCTGGAAAAGGCAATAGAGTATTCCGAGCGTCTTTCAAAGCCTTTCCCGTTTGTACGTGCCGACTGGTTCATCTCTGACGATAAGCTGTACTTCGGCGAGCTTACCTTCACTCCCTGTGGTGGAGTTGATGACGATATAGCCGAGGGCGAATGGGAAATGGGAGATATGCTCAAGCTTAACTGAAAACTGAGTATTATTATATTTTCATAGGAGGAAAATTATGATACCACTTGTAAAACCTTATATTGCAGACCGTAAAGAAATGATGCCTGCTATTGAAGATATCCTTTACAGCGGCTATATTGCCGAGGGTGAGGCTGTTTATAAATTTGAGAGGGAATTCGGTGAATTTATCGGAAACCCCAATGTTCTTGTTGTACAGTCAGGCACTGCTGCACTTCATATTGCACTGCTTCTTCTGGGCGTTGGCCCCGGAGATGAGGTAATAAGCACTCCTATGACTGCCGAACCTACAAACACCACCATTGCTATAACAGGAGCAAAGGTTGTATGGGCTGATGTTGACCCCGCAACCGGACTTCTTGATCCTGCTTCCGTCAGAGAAAAAATTACCGAGCGCACCAAGGCTATCATGCTTGTACATTATGCAGGTATGGTCTGCAATATGGATGAGTTCAATAAGCTTTCTCAGGAGACCGGTATTCCTATAATAGAGGATACTGCTCATGCACTGGGAAGCAGATATAACGGCAAAATGATAGGCTCAAATTCCAGATTTACCTGTTTCTCATTCCAGGCCATCAAGCAGATGACAACTGTTGACGGCGGTGCAATAGCTTTCAGTAACCCCGATGATATTGCCGAGGCAAGAAAACTCAGATGGTTCGGACTGGATAAAAAGCTGCCCAGACTTGAAAATGATATTAAGCGTGCCGGATATAAATACGGCATGAACAATGTTACCGCAACCATCGGCTCTGTTCAGCTTGCTCATACACCCGAGGTACTCGACAAGTACATAAGCAACGGCAAATTCTATGATAATGCGCTTAAAAATGTCCCCGGTGTAACCACTATTGACTACTATCCTCACACTGAACCTTCCTACTGGCTCTACACCATGAAGGTTGAGCGCAGAGATGATTTCATAAAAATGATGGAAGAGAACGGCATCACCGCTTCTCCTCTGCATCACAGAAGCGATACACACTCAGTCTTTGCCGAATCCAGATGTGAACTGCCCAATATGGAGAAGTGGTATTCTGAATTTGTCCATATCCCGTGCGGCTGGTGGGTAGACGAAGAAGTTCGTGAAAAGATTGTATCCGCCATTAAAAAGGGCTGGTAAGCAGCTCAGGCAGAATATCAGTCAGGAGCTTTACAGCGGTAAACTGACTGTGAATTAGAAATTAAGTTTAAGATTATTACCAGAGGTAAGGATTAAACCTTTATACGAGGCACAGATGATCAGACTTTTTAAACCATATATGCCTGAGCTGCCTGAGCTTGAGTCTATACTCTATTCCGGCGCCCTTGCATACGGAAACTATACAAAACAATTTGAACAGGAGCTGAAAGAGTATTTCGGCACTCCGTATTTGATAGTGTGCGGCAGTTACAGCGATGCTGTTTCGGTTGCGCTGGGCTCACTTGGGATTAAGCCGGGGGATGAGGTAATAGCATCTCCCATGGCCTGCCTTGTTTCAACTCAGCCCTATCTCACAAACGGACTTTCTGTCCGTTGGGCAGATGTGGACCCGAAAACCGGCACTCTTTGCCCTGACTCTGTTTTAAAACAGATCCGCCCGAATACAAAAGCTATCGTACACAATCATTTCTGCGGATATCCGGGGCATATTGATGAAATCAACCGTATCGGCAGAGAAAAGGGACTGCCCGTTATAGATGACGGAATTGAATGTCTCGGTGCTGAGTATAAGGGCAGAAAAATCGGAGTATGCGGTGCAGATGCAGCCGTTTTTTCACTCTCAGCCGTTCGCTTCCTGAACTGCATTGAGGGCGGAATTGTAATATTTAAAAGTAAAGAGGCCTATGAAAAAAGCCTGCTTATCCGTGACTGCGGAATAGACAGAAGCCGTTTCAGAGATGAGCTGGGTGAAATAAATCCCGATTGCGATATAAGCCTTGCAGGTTATTCGGCAATGATGAGCAACGTCAATGCATATATAGGCTTGCAGCAGCTAAAGCAATTAGACAGGCTTCTTTCTCTCCACAGAAAACAGGCCTCAAAATGGGACGATTATTTCAGCCAGCATCCCGAGTACAGCCCGATTGTTCGCAGAGACTGCAATCCTAACTACTGGGTTTACGGGCTGCTTGCGGACAATAAAACCGAGAGCATTAAGAAGTTCAGAGACATGGGCTATTATGCCTCCGGCGTTCATATGAGAAATGACCGTTATTCAGTCTTTGGCAGACAGGATGCCGAGCTTTGCGGAACGGAAGAGTTTTATAACAGCTTTCTGGCATTGCCCTGCGGCTGGTGGATGGACTGAGGGAGATGAAATATGAAGCTATCCGAGATATTAAAAATTACTGATACCCGAAGCGAAATCCGGCTCATCGGCAATTCTGAATTAGATATTGACGGCCTTAACCTCTGCAACAGAACGTCTGAAAGAAATTCAGTTCTTTCATATGCAGTAAGTGACAGATATATTCAGAATCTGATTAAAGCCTCACACGTGAAGGCTCTTATAGTTTCGGCAGATTGCGCCGACGCATATAAAGAAGTTATGGAGCAGCGAGGCGGCACTTTAATAGTAAATCCTAAGCCTGAAACACTTTTTTACGATATACATGAGGCACTCTGCAAAGACGGACGCTTTTACGGCGCAGGCAGCTTTCCTGCCCGTATCGGTGAAGGCTGTTCCATTCACAGCACAGCGGTCATTGAGCAGGGCGTTGTGATAGGAAATAACGTAAAAATCGGAGCGAACAGCGTAATACTCTCCGGCACGGTTATTGAAGATAATGCGGCAATCGGCTGCAACAGCACCATCGGTTCCGAGGGCTTTCAGATAATCACTGAGGATACTGACGAGCCGAGAAGAATTACCCACTGCGGCGGATGCAGAATATGTGAAAATGTGTGCATCGGCGATAACGTCACCGTCAGCAAGAGCCTGTTTGAAGGTGAAACCTATGTCGGGCCCGGAGTCAAGATTGATAATCTCACATATGTTGCTCACAATCTTTATATAGGCCGAAATGCCGTTATAACAGCCGGAGTTGTGCTTTTAGGCTCCAGCAGAGTAGAGGAGGGGGCATGGATAGCCCCGAATTCCTCGGTACTCAACAGAGTGACAGTCGGCAGATATTCCAAGGTAGGAATGGGAAGCGTTGTAACAAAGGATGTTCCGGATTACAGCCTTGTCTACGGAAATCCTGCCAGAATACACGAAAGACACTGATAAACAGAATAATCTCAGATTCTATCCAAATCTGATTTTTAATCACACCCGTGAATATAAAATTCAAAGAAAAGGATGTAAAAAATAATGGCTAATAATTCACCGGAATACTTTAAGGGTAAAACTCTTATGATTACAGGCGGTACAGGCTCCTTCGGCACCACTGTGCTGAAAAGATTCCTTACTTCCGAAATAAAGGAAATTCGTATTTTCTCAAGAGATGAGAAAAAGCAGGACGATCTCAGACATGAGCTCCAGAAAAAGTATCCTGATCACGCCGAAAAGGTACGCTTCTACATCGGCGATGTCCGCAATATCGACTCCATAAGAGATGCTGTTGAGGGTGTAGACTTCATCTTCCACGCCGCCGCTCTCAAGCAGGTTCCTTCCTGCGAGTTCTTCCCCATGGAGGCAGTCAGAACCAATATTATAGGTACTGACAATATGCTTAACGCAGCAATAGCCGCAAAGGTAAAGAATGTTGTCTGCCTTTCTACCGATAAGGCTGCCTATCCTATAAATGCAATGGGTATTTCCAAGGCAATGATGGAAAAAGTCATCAGAGCCAATGCCCGCAGAGCTGAGGAAAGAGGCGGCACCATAATTTCCTGCACAAGATACGGCAACGTAATGTGCAGCCGTGGTTCAATTATTCCTCTGTTTATCGAGCAGATCAAATCAGGCAACCCCATTACAATAACCGACCCTGCAATGACAAGATTCCTTATGAACCTTGACGAAGCAGTTGATCTGGTTATGTTTGCGTTTGAGCACGCAAAACCCGGTGATCTTTTTGTTCAGAAGTCCGATGCCAGCACCATTGATGTTCTGGGACAGGCAGTCCGCCGTCTGTTCGGTGATACCGGCGTGAAGGTAATCGGCGCACGTCACGGCGAAAAGCTGTATGAGACTCTGCTCACAAGAGAAGAGCGTGTTCGAGCTGAGGATATGGGCGACTACTTCAGAGTTACACCCGATGAGCGCAGCCTGAACTATGACCAGTTCCTTGCGACCTATGGCTCTGTTACTCAGACTGAGGAATCTTACACCAGCCACAATACAACAAGACTTGATGTTGAAGGCACTATAAATAAAATACTCGGAACCGAGTACGTTCGTGACCAGCTTGCAGACTGGAAAAAACTCTGATTTTAAACAGCCGGAAAGGAATAGAACATGAAAATTGCAGTTGCCGGAACAGGATATGTCGGACTTTCTATTGCAACATTGCTTGCACAGCACAATCAGGTTGTTGCTGTAAACAGAACACAGGCAAAAGCCGACCTCATTAACAATCACAAATCTCCTATTCAGGATGATTATATCGAAAAGTACCTTGCGGAAAAGAATCTTGACCTTACCGCAACTACTGATGCCGAGAAAGCCTATACAGGCGCAGAGTTTGTTGTTATTGCAACTCCTACAAACTATGACAGCAAGAAAAACTTCTTCGATACCTCTGCTGTTGAAGAGGTAATCGAGCTTGTTATGCAGTATGCACCTGAGGCAATAATGGTTATTAAATCCACCATTCCCGTGGGCTACACCAAGAGCATCAGAGAAAAGTATAATTGCAAAAATATCATCTTCAGCCCCGAATTCCTGCGTGAATCCAAGGCACTTTATGATAATCTGTATCCCAGCCGTATTATTGTCGGTACCGATATGAACGACGAGAAGCTGGTGAATGCAGCACATAAGTTTGCAGAGCTTCTTCAGGAAGGTGCAATCAAAGAGAACATCGACACTCTCTTTATGGGCTTTACCGAGGCAGAGGCAGTCAAGCTTTTTGCCAATACATATCTTGCACTGAGAGTATCCTATTTTAATGAGCTTGATACCTATGCAGAGATGAAAGGCCTTGACACCAGACAGATTATTGAGGGCGTATGCCTTGATCCCCGTATCGGTACTCATTACAATAACCCCAGCTTCGGTTACGGCGGCTACTGCCTGCCCAAGGATACAAAGCAGCTTCTTGCAAACTATGAGGATGTTCCCCAGAACATGATGTCTGCTATTGTTGAGTCAAACAGAACCCGCAAGACCTTTATTGCAGACAGAGTTCTTCAGATGGCAGGCTACTATGGATACGACGATGACAACGAGTTTGACAGAGCTCAGGAGAAAAAGGTTGTTGTAGGTGTTTACAGACTTACCATGAAAACCGGCAGCGACAACTTCCGTCAGAGCAGTATTCAGGGTGTAATGAAGCGCATAAAGGCAAAGGGCGCAACTGTTATTATCTATGAACCTACTCTCAATGACGGCGAGACCTTCTTCGGCAGCGAAGTTGTAAATGATCTGGAGCGTTTCAAGGCTGAGAGTGATGCAATTATTGCAAACAGATACAATTCCTGCCTTGATGATGTTCAGGACAAGGTTTACACCAGAGACCTTTTCCGCAGAGACTGATTTAATCAGTGCCTGCTGCATTTGAAAACTAAATTATAAGTATAAAAATAACCCGTCGGCATATCCGACGGGTTATTTAAGTTATAGAAAGAATCAGCCCTTTGCTGCATAAGACAGCACAATATCGTTCATTTCATCAAGATGCCTGAGCATATCTTTTGCAAGGGCAATCTGGCAGCGGGCACGAACAAGATTGTGTTCTGCATACTTTATCTTGAAATAGGGGCTGCCCAGTATGTAGTCATCAAGAAAACGGGTTGCAAGCTCACAGCTCATATCAAAACAGCTGATTGCAAGAGTGCTTATTTCATTTGCAGTCAGTGTTTTTGCAGTCTGAGAGAGAAAACCGTCACTGAAAGCCTTAAAGACATCCATGTTGATGCCGGCTTTATCGGAATCCTCACTGTCCTCAACCACTTTATTTGCAGCGAAGCGGATTGCATCACCGAAGTCATTGCCTACAAGACCGGGCATAACAGTGTCAAGGTCAATTACCACCAAAGCTTCGGTACCGTCCTTGTCAAAAAGCACGTTGTTTATCTTTGTGTCGTTGTGAGTGACACGAAGGGGGAGCTTGCCGTCTTTGTAGGCTCTGGTGAGGACGCAGGCCTGATCCTTAACGGAAAGAAGCCAGTCAATTTCCTCTTTTACAGACTGAACTTTAAGACACGGGTCTTTTTCTATGTCGCTGATTAAGGACTCGTAACGCTTTTCTGTGTCATGGAAATGAGGAATAGTCTCATAAAGGAGACTTGCGTCGAAATCGCTCAAAAGCATCTGAAACTCACCGAATGCGTTGCCAGCACTGCGGATAACATTCAGGTCGCTGCATATATCATAGGTCTTTGACGGAATGAAATTGAATAAGCGCCAGAAACCGCATTCATCTATAACGTAGGTGTTTCTCTCTTTGGTATGATGAAAATGCAGAGCGTGTTTGCCGGTATTTTTTGCTCTTATATGCTCGGTAACAAGATCAATATTATCCATTACCTGTATGGGATGCTCGAAAACATAGGTGTTAAGCCGCTGAACCATATATGATTTAAAAGAGCCGTCCTCACGCTCAAAATTAACCTTGTATGTCCGGTTAACATTGCCTTGCTTCATCTCTTCAAATGAATCGAAACGACCCTTAATGCAAAATTCATCGCATACTCTGGATAATTCTTCGGGGGTTGAACAGTTCAAGCCGGGTACCTCCAATAGGGATATAATAAACAGTTAAAATCCCCGCATATTTTAAAAAAGCGGGGACTGAATGTGCCGTTTAAACAAACGCAGACAGTTTACCACAAGCAGAGACATATTGCAAGGTTAAAAGACTGATATTCAACTAAACTGTTCGCAGCCCGCCGCCAGTATGTGAAGAAAATATAATAAAACTCATGGGATTAAATGCAAACTGGCAAAAAATACTTGCAAATCAATGGATATAGTGCTATTATACCAATAGTAAGGATTATGATTAAGTCAGAGTGGGTCAACGGCCCACTCTTTTTTGCGAGACTTTTACATCAGTTAAAATTTGGAAGTGAGCTAAAATGAGTAAAATCAGTGAAAAAGTAAGTGAGCTGGCCAGACCGGTAATCGAAGAAGAAGGATGCAGACTCTGGGACGTTGAGTACGTTCGTGAAGCAGGCGACTGGTATCTGCGAATCTATATTGATAAAGAAGGCGGAGTCGGTATTGAGGACTGCGAGAAAATCAGCCGCAGACTTGATCCGATGCTTGATGAGGCCGACCCCATTCCCGACAGCTATATTTTTGAAGTTGGTTCTGCCGGTGCAGAGCGTGAACTGAAGCGCCCGTCTGATTTTGAGCAGTTTATGGGCAGCGAGGTTGAGGTAAAGCTGTATAAAGCAGTGAACGGCAGTAAGGCCTTTGTCGGCAGTCTCGTCTCCTATAATCAGGGTGACGTGGAAATCAAAGCCGGAGATAATCTTATGACATTTACCAAGGCAGACATTGCTATGGTAAAACTTCATGTTTCAATATAAATAGTATAAAGCTTGAATGGAGATTATGAAATGAACGCAGAATTTTTTGAAGCAGTTGCAGATATAGAAGCTGAAAAGGGAATTCCCAGAGAATATATGTACGATAAAATAAAGCAGGCTATGCTGGCTGCTTTCCGCCGTGACAATCCCGAGTGCGAGGAAAACGTCGAGATCATTCTTGACGAAGAGAAAAAGCGCATCGAGATGAATGTCAACAAGGAAATCGTTGATGAAGTTGAGTTCCCTGAAACCCAGATCAACCTCGAAGCTGCAAGAAAGCTGAGCCGTCGTGCAAAGATCGGCAATATTATTGCTGTTCCCGTTGAGACTAAAAAGTTCGGCCGCATTGCTGCTCAGGCTGCAAAGCAGGTTATTATTCAGGGTATCAGAGAGGCAGAACGTGGAATTATATATGAAGAGTTCACCTCTAAGGAGCATGAGATTTTAACCGGTATCGTTTCTCACATCGAGCCCAGAACCGGCAGTGTCTCCATCCGCATTGCCTCCAATTCAGAATACACTGAGGCCATGCTCTCTCCCAACGAGAGAATCAAGACCGAAGTTCTCAACGAGGGCGATAGAATCAAGGTTTATGTTGTCGAGGTCAGAAATTCCACAAGAGGACCTCAGGTTCTCATTTCCCGTACCCACCCCGGCCTTGTAAAGCGTCTGTTCGAGCTTGAGGTTCCCGAAATCTATGACGGAACCGTTGAAATCAAGTCCATCGCCCGTGAGGCAGGCAGCCGCACCAAGATGGCTGTCTGGTCCGAGGATGCAAATGTTGATCCTATCGGCGCCTGCGTCGGCCCCAAGGGCGGCAGAGTTGCCGGAATCGTTGAAGAGCTGGGCGGCGAGAAGATAGATATTATCAAGTACAGCGAAAATCCCGAGGAGTATGTTGCAGCAGCACTTTCTCCCTCTGAGGTTATTTCCGTTACCATGCTTGAAGACGGCAAGAGCTGCCGTGCAATAGTTCCTGATTCTCAGCTCTCCCTTGCAATCGGCAAGGAAGGCCAGAACGCAAGACTTGCTGCAAAGCTTACCGGCTTCAAGATTGACATTAAGCCCGAGTCCGAGGCAGAGACTGAGCTTTAAGAGCTTAAATATCCTTATAAAGGAGGCGGCAGCTATGCCGAATAAGATACCAATGCGGCAGTGTCTTGGCTGCCGTGAGATGAAACCCAAAAAGGAACTTATCAGGGTAGTTAAATCTCCGGAAGGAGAGATAAGCCTTGATTTTAAAGGCAAAAAGAACGGACGGGGCGCATACATCTGTCCCTGTCCTGAATGCCTCAGGAGAGCGACCAAATCAAGGGCTCTTGAAAGAGCCTTTTCAGCTCAGATTCCCGAGGAAATTTATGCCAGATTAAACGAGGAAATGGAGGCCGGTGAATGAGAGAAAAAGCGCTCAATCTCCTTGGCCTTATGCGCAGAGCAAATGCTGTATCTGTTGGTGAGCTTAATACCGGTGCAACTGTGAAAGCAGGCAAGGCAAAGCTGCTGCTCATTGCAGCGGATGCCTCAGAAAATGCAAGACACAGAGCGGAGGGCTTCACCATAGGGAAGAGAGTTCTGACTGTGGAACTGCCTTTTACAAAGGCGGAGCTTGCAGCAGCTTTAGGCCTTAACGGCTGCTCCATGGCAGCCATAACAGATATGGGCTTTTCAAATGCACTTCTGAAGATACTTGTGGCAATGGACAGTGAAAAATACACTGAAACAGCGCAGGAGCTTCAAAAACGCAGTGAGAAGGCTGAGCGGCGTAAAAACGGCGCAGCAGCCAGGGAGAGGAAAAAGCAGATTGGAAAAAGGAGGACTAAAGCATGAGCATGATAAAGTACAGAATCCACGAGGTGGCAAAGGATTTTAATGTTACGTCAAAGGATATTTCCGAAATCCTTACCAAGTATATCGCACCTCCAAAGAACCATATGCAGGTCCTTGAAAATAACGAACTGGATGTTATTTTTGAATATATGACACAGCATAATCAGGTGGAAAGCCTGGCTGAGGTCTTTAATACCAATGCAAAGGACAGCGACAAAACTGAGCCTAAAGCAAACAGCGAAAATAAACCCAACCAGAAAAAACCCGCAGAAAATAAAAATAATGCAGGTCACAGTAACGATAAGAGAAACGGTGATAAGAGCGTGGAAAGAAGCAATAATAAGAGCAGCGAGAGAACTGCTCCCACTCATGCCGAGCAGGCAAAAACTGAAAAGAAGAATACTACTCATCAGCCCAGACGTGTTGCAGAAAAGCGCATTGTCGATACTCACGGCGGCGCATCTGTAAACATTGAAAAGTATAATGAGAAGTTTGAGGATATGGCCGGCGAGAGCGGCGGCAACAACTTCAAACACGTTCATAAGGAGAAGATTACCTCCCGTTCCAAGCAGCGCCAGAATGCTCAGAGCTCCTCTGCAAAGCGCCGTCAGGAAGAGAAGGATAAGATGAACCGTCTTCAGCTTGAAATTGCAAGAAAGCAGCAGCTGAAGGTCGAAATTCCCGACGAGATAAGCGTCGGTGATCTGGCAGTCAGAATGAAAAAGACTGCTTCCGAGGTTATAAAACAGCTTATTAAGCTTGGCGTTTTCGCAAGCGTTTCCGATGTAATCGACTATGATACTGCTGCACTGGTTGCTATGGAACTGGGCTGCAAGGTCGAAAAGGAAGTTATCGTAACAGTTGAAGAGAAGCTCATTGACGACCACGAGGATAAGGAGGAGGATCTGGTTCCCAGAGCTCCTGTCGTTGTAGTTATGGGTCACGTTGACCACGGTAAGACCTCTCTTCTGGACTGCATCAGAAATGCAAATGTTGCCTCCGGTGAGGCCGGCGGTATTACCCAGCATATCGGTGCATACACTGTTCAGATCGGCGGTAAGCCCATTACCTTCCTTGATACCCCCGGTCATGAAGCATTTACCTCCATGCGTGCCCGTGGCGCAATGGTAACTGATATTGCAATTCTTGTTGTAGCTGCTGATGACGGTATTATGCCTCAGACTGTTGAGAGTATAAACCACGCAAAGGCTGCCGGTATTCCGGTTGTTGTTGCTATCAATAAGATTGATGCAGTTGGTGCAAATATTGAGCGTATAAAGCAGCAGCTCACCGAATATGAGCTTGTTCCCGAAGAGTGGGGCGGCGACACCATTGTCTGCCCGATCTCTGCAAAGAAGCGTATCGGTATTGAAGATCTGCTTGAAAACCTGGCAGTTCTCGCTGAGGTTCAGGAGCTCAAGGCAAATCCTGACAGAGCTGCAAAGGGTACAGTAATTGAGGCAAGACTTGATAAGGGCAGAGGTCCTATCATGACTGTTCTTGTTCAGAACGGTACTCTTCATATGGGCGATATAATCATAGCAGGCACCGCAGTAGGCCGTGTCCGTACTATGATAAATGATAAGGGACAGAGAATTACCGATGCAGGTCCTTCTACCCCTGTCGAAATTTCCGGACTCAGCGAAGTTCCCAAGGCCGGCGATACCTTCAACGCAGTTGACGACGAGCGTATGGCAAGAGAGCTTGCAGAAGAGCGTCGTGCCCAGATTGCAAACAGCGGCAATAACTCCAATAAGAAGGTAAGCCTTGAGGATCTGTTCAGCCAGATTCAGGCCGGTGAAATGAAGTCTCTTAACATTATCGTTAAAGCTGACGTTCAGGGCTCCGCCGAGGCTGTTAAGTCCTCTCTGGAGAAGCTTTCCAACGAGGAAGTCCGTGTTAAGGTTATTCACAGCGGTGTCGGTGCTATCAACGAGAGCGATGTTATGCTTGCTGCTACCTCCGATGCTATTGTTGTAGGCTTTAACGTACGTCCTGATAACGCTGCAAGAGACGTTGCTAACAGAAGCAATGTTGATATGCGTATGTACAGAGTTATCTATGACTGCATAAACGAGGTTGAAGCTGCTCTTAAGGGAATGCTTGCACCTAAGTACAGAGAAGCTCTTATCGGTCATGCCGAGGTAAGAGAAACCTATAAGGTTTCCAAGGTCGGCACTGTATGCGGATGCTACTGCGTTGACGGTAAGATTCAGCGTGGCTGCTCTGTCCGTGTTCTGCGTGACAACGTGGTTATCCACGAGGGTGAGCTTGCATCTCTGCGCCGCTTCAAGGATGACGTTAAGGAAGTTGCTTCCGGCTACGAATGCGGTATGCAGGTAGAAAAGTTCAATGATATTAAGATAGGCGACGTAATTGAGTGCTTCGTAATGGAGCAGATTAACTAAGCGTCACAGGATAAGGCTGTACAGCCTTCCGCCTTTAAACCAATGCGGGCGCTTTTAATTAAGTGCCCGCTTTTTTAAAAATGAGGTATTACTATGGCATCAAATAAATTAGCAAGAACAAATGATGATATACAGTTTGTGATTTCAAATCTTCTCCGTGAGGTTAAGGATCCCCGTGTACAGCAGGGCATGATAAGCGTCACAAGAGTTGAAACCACAGGCGATCTGCGCTATTCCAAAATCTGGCTTTCCGTGCTCGGCCTCAAGGATGAAAAGGAATTTAAGAAAGGCCTTAAATCCGCTTCCGGCTGGCTGAGAAAGGAACTTGCAAACCATATGAAGCTGCGCTACACTCCGGAGCTTATTTTTGAACTGGACCACAGTATTGAATACGGCGCTCATATAAATGAGATAATTAACTCTCTGGAGATTGAGGAAAAAGATGAATGAAATGAATTATAAGGAGTGCGCCAAGCTCCTTATGGCTCATGACAATTTTCTTATCCTGAGCCATAAAAGCCCCGACGGCGACACTCTGGGCAGCTGCGGCGCTTTGTGTTCGGCACTTCGCAGAGCAGGTAAAACTGCATATATGTATCCCAATCCCCAGATAAATGATAAATTCAAGCCCTATGTAGAGAAATTTATTGCACCTGAGGATTATAAGGCTGATTTTACCATTGCAGTGGATGTTGCGGTAGAGAAGCTGTTCGCAAACGGATTTGAGGGCAAGGTGGATTTCTGCATAGACCATCATCCCACAAACTCTCACTATGCGGATAAGTATATGGTTAAGGATGACAAATCCTCCTGCGGTGAGATAATTCTTGAGGTTATAAAGGCAATTACCGATAAGCCCTCTCCCGAAGAGGCAACTCTTCTTTATATTGCAGTTACAACCGATACCGGCTGCTACCAGTACGGCAATACATCTGCGAAAACCCTTTCAGCCGGTGCAGAGCTTGTGAGACTGGGTGCAGATATTGCGGACGTTAACCTTACATTCTTCCGTAAGGTCAGTAAAGCCAGAATCATGCTTGAAGGCATGGTTTATTCCGGCATGAAGTTCTATCGTGACGGCAAAATCACAATTGCAACAATTACCAAAGATATGATCAGCGCCTGCGGTGCTGCCGATGATGACCTTGATGATCTGGCAGGTCTTCCCGGCAGAGTTGAGGGCAGTATTTTAAGTATTACAATAAAGGAAACCGATGACGGCGGAAGCAAGGTTTCAGTTCGTTCCAACCACGAAGTCAGCAGCAGCAAAATCTGCGCTGTTTTCGGCGGCGGCGGACATGAAATGGCAGCAGGCTGCGCTCTGGACTGCGCTCCGGAAAAGGCAAGAGAAATGCTGCTGGCCGTCATTGATGAGGTCTGGAAAGCATGAAGGGAATCCTCCTGATAGATAAACCGTCCGACTGGACAAGCAGTGATGTGGTTGCAAAGCTGCGGGGAATTCTTCGTGAGAAAAGAATCGGTCACTCCGGCACTCTTGACCCCATGGCAACAGGTCTGCTTGTTGTTATGGTTGGTCGTGCAACCCGTGCGATGGAATATGCCGAAAGCCATTCCAAGCGCTATACGGCAAGCATCCGCTTCGGCCTGAGGACTGACACGGAGGATACAACCGGTAAAATTCTTTCTGAAACTGAGGCAGATGTAGGTGAGGATGAGCTGAAAGCAGTCCTTGAAGAGTTCAAGGGTGAAATTTCACAGGTTCCGCCTATGTATTCTGCAATAAAAATGAAGGGTCAGCCGCTTTATAAGATTGCAAGAGCCGGCAAAGAGGTCGAGCGTCCTGCAAGAAAAATCACGATAGATGATATTAAAATCGTTGGGCGTGATGGCGGAGACTATATACTGGATATTAAATGCTCCAAGGGTACATATATAAGAAGCCTTTGCAGAGACATCGGTGAACGAATAGGCTGCGGCGCCTGCATGAGCGCTCTGCGCAGAACCGAAGCCGGTGATTTTAATATTTCCCAGGCAATAAGCATAGAAGATGTCCAGAGAGCCAAAGATGAAAACAGAATTGATGAAATTCTCATTCCTCTGGACAGGCTGTTTGAAGAATATCCTGCCTGCGAGGTAAGAGGAAAAGCACTGCGGCTTGTAAAAAGCGGTAACATAGCTAAATCCGAGCTGCCGAACGGCAAATACAGAGTATATTCTCCGGATGGAGAATTTCTTGCTCTGGTACAGGTTTCCAATGGTAAAATGGAAACTTTAAAAAGTTTTTTTGAGGTTTAAAATGTCTGATATTAAAAGAGCTATTGCACTTGGCTTCTTTGATGGCGTACATCTGGGCCATGCTGCTCTTATGGAGAAAACAAAAGAAAGAGCAGAAGAGCTGGGTGCAGTACCCTCTGTGCTGAGCTTTGATGTTCACCCTGATAATCTGGTGTTCGGCAAAGAAGTTCCGCTCATTAACAGTGCAGCGGGACGGGAGGACATCATAAAACGCTGCTTCGGCATTGATAACGTGGTTTTTATCCACTTCAATGAACAGGTCATGCGTATGCCGTGGACTGAATTTGTGGATTCACTTATAGCTGACCTTAACGTCTGCCATATTGTTGTAGGTCACGATTTCTGCTTCGGCTATAAAGGACAGGGGACTGCTCAGAAGCTTAAAGACTACTGCGCAGAAAGAAATATCGGCTGCGACATTATAATGCCTGTCACAATGGATGGCAAAATAATCAGCTCTACATATATAAGAACCCTTATTAAAGACGGCAAAATAGAAGAGGCAAACCGCTATCTTGGTCATCCTCACAGCCTTGCCGACACTGTACGTTCGGGCTATCATCTGGGCACAAAAATGGGCGCACCTACTATAAATATGCGTTTCCCTCAGGGGGTTCTCGTACCTAAGTTCGGCGTTTATGCCAGCAAGGTATACCTTGAGGATAACAGCTGCTATATTGCGGTCACAAATATCGGCGTCCGCCCCACTGTGAGCGAGGGTAATGTTGTCACAGTTGAGAGTCATCTGCTGGATTACTCAGGAAATCTTTACGGCAGACAGGTCAGACTTGAGTTTTATAAATTCCTCAGGCCTGAAATTAAGTTTGCAAATGCTGAAGAGCTGTTTAAGCAGATAAAACTCGACGGCGAGACTGCAAGAGAGTATTTTAATGCCTGAATAAAGCTGCTCTGATAAAACAATAAAAGGCACAGCCGCTAACCGGCTGTGCCTCTTTCTTTAGATAAAATTCTGCTTGAAAATAGGAAAGGCGTGTATTTATACACGCCTTTAGCTCTTAAAATATAAGTAATTTTCCTAAATGAGTTATAGTTCAAATCAGGCTTTATTGGCAGGGCGGTTTTTACGCTGAGAATGACCTCTGCCACGGCGTCTCGCCTGAGCGGCTTTGGTCTTATAAAAATCCAGCATACCGTCATCAGCAGCATAAATGAGCTTATTTGCAGTCCACTTGCCGTCTGTTTTGGACTTTCTGAACTTTACACGAATGAGAAAAGTTCCATGCTCCTCGCAGGTATAGAGATTCATGTATCTCTGATCGCCCTGATTAACCCAGCGGGCGCATTTTAAACTGGCGCCGCAGTGAGGGCAGCAGGCTGTATTAAGTCTGGGATCCGCAAAAGCGGCAGCCTTTGATTCAAAGCCGTCATAGCACTCATGGGCAAGCAGATCAGGACCTTCATTTTCAGCGGGAGGACGATAGTTAGGCATACGCTGTGCAAGAATTTTTCCTGCATCGGCATAGTTTTTAAGCCCATCGACCATATCAAGGTGAGTTGAAACAAGAGCGGTATTGTAAGCGTCACCGAGGGCATCATGTGCAACTCTTGTCTGCTCAATACCGAAATGCTCCATAGCACTGGCGAGAGACTTCTGGTTTTTGTCACCGCCGGTCTGGACATTGTAAATGAGCTGAAGATTGACCCAGCCGGAAATCCAGTCCCAGTCAAGGTCGTGGATGATAATGTTCTGCTCCATAATTCCCTGATCATCACAGCCCCAGGTCAGCAGAGTAACATCATCACCGCAGAAGCGTCTGAACTCAGCCAGTGCCTCTGCGAAGGAAATACCGTGAGAAAGACGTTCCTTATCGAAACCTGTAAGCTTTTTGACTTTGTAATGCATACGTCTGAAGTAGACAGGCCGTACATCGATGGTGAATTCTTCACCCAGCTGCATATCCTCTGTAAGTTTAACAGCACCTATTTCGATGATTTCCCCTCTGAGATGAATAGGGAGTTTATTAAATACGGAGGACTTTGAACTCATGGCCTGATTCCATTCCAAGTCCACCACAACATAGTTCATATAAAAAATTCCTTTATAATATAATATCAAGTCAGTTTAACAGACTGATTATAACATACTTGCCACCTATATGCACTAGTAAATTTGGCGAAAAATGCTTTAACTATGGAAAAAATCTTTACGTCGTGATATACTTTACCGGAAAACGGAGGAATGTATTATGAGAGGAATAACAGTTAAGCTTGCCGCAGAGCTCTGCGGAGGTGTACTTACGAATAATGAAGGCTCAGATACTGAGCTTGGAAAAATAGCAATTGACAGCCGTGAGATAAAGCCCGGTGACCTTTTTGCAGCCTTTAAAGGTGAACGGGTTGACGGCCATGATTTTATAGATACAGCATTTAAAAACGGAGCAGCCTGCTGCCTTGCATCGAGAATACCTGAAGGCGAGAAAAGGCCTCTTATTATAGTAGATGATGTAGAAAAGGCAATGGAGCTTATTACAGCCGGATACAGAAAGACTCTTAACATTCCGATTATTGGCATTACCGGCAGTGTCGGCAAAACCTCAGCAAAGGAAATGATTGCTTCGGTTCTCTCTGAACGGTTTAATGTTCTCAAAACAGACGGCAACCTCAATAATACTCTTGGGGTTCCTATGACAGTTTCAAGAATTACAAGGGAGCATGAAGCCGCTGTAATTGAAATGGGAATTTCCGATTTCGGTGAAATGAGCCGTCTTTCAAATATATGCAGACCTGATATCGGAGTATTTACAATAATCGGCAAAGCACATCTTGAGTTTCTACATGACAGAAAAGGTGTTTTTAAGGCAAAGACCGAAATGCTCGATTACATAGCAGAAAACGGAACTGTGATAGTAAACGGTGACGATGACCTTCTTGCGGAGATTGACTGCCCGCAGAGACTTATTCGCTTCGGTCTTGGCGAAAACTGTGAGGTTCGGGCGGAGAACATAAGCACAGCTTCCGACGGCAGCACGGTTTGCAGTATAGAATTTGAAAACAGAAGTGTAGAGGTTCGTATTCCGGCCTTTGGTGAGCATATGATTTATGCTGCTCTTGAAGGCGCAGCGCTGGGCTTTGTTCTTGGCCTCAGCGATGAAGAAATTGCAGAGGGAATAGCGGGATATGAAACAGTAGGCCGCAGAGCCGCACTTGTGAATACAGGAAAAATCACATTGATTGATGACTCCTATAATGCAAATCCCGATTCTGTGATGTGCGGAATTGACTCTCTTGCAAAGCTTTCAGGCAGAAAGGTGTGCATACTCGGCGATATGCTGGAGCTTGGCGATAAAGAAAAGCAGATGCATTATGACTGCGGAGCCTATGCGGTAAAAAAGGGTGTTGAGCTTGTAATCACAAGCGGAGAGCTGTCATATCACACCGCACAGGGCGCAGGAAAAGCAGGCGTACACTTTGAAACAAGAGAACAGCTGATTGCTGCCCTGCCTGAGCTTATAAAGGAAGGGGACTGCATACTTGTAAAGGCGTCCCGACGCTCAAAATTCGAGGAAGTATCAGAGGCGCTGAAAAAACTTTAAAACGGAGATATGATTATGAAAAAAGAAAGAGCCAGTGTATTTTTGGATTTGGATGATACATTGCTTGATTTCCATAAAGCCGAGCATATCGCTCTTTCCAAAGCTCTTCGTGATCTGGGAATAGAGCCTAATAAAGAGATACTTGACAGATACAGTATAATAAACGGACAGCAGTGGCGCAGGCTTGAGCTTGGTCTTGCCACAAGGCTTCAAGTACTTACAGACAGGTTTACAATCCTGTTTGAGGAGTTCGGAATTGACTGCTCCGGCGAAAAGGCGAGAGATCTGTATGAGGACTATCTGTGCTTCGGTCACTATTTTATAGAAGGTGCGCCGGAGCTTCTGGAAGCACTATACGGCAAATATGATCTCTATATTGTCTCAAATGGCAGTGCCAAGGTTCAGGCATCCAGAATGGCAAGCGCAGATATTAACCGGTATTTTCAGGAAATATTTATATCCGAGGAAATCGGCAGCGATAAACCGAGCAGAGAGTTTTTTGACAAATGCTTTTCACGTATAGAGGGATTTGACCCTGAAAAGGCAGTTATAATCGGTGACAGCCTCAGCTCTGATATACAGGGCGGAATCAATGCAGGGCTGAAAACAATCTGGTTTAATCCAAGACATCTGCCGGAGAGGGAAGATGTTAAAGCGGATTATCAGGTTGATGAGCTTTCAAAGATATTAGCATTACTGGACAATATTTTATAATTTTATACAAAATATATACAGGGTTTTTGGGCAGCTTATCAATTCCAATTACTAGGAAATAATGCTATAATGGTTTATCAAAAAAATCACAGGGGCTGTTTTATGCAGCCCCTTAAACTATTAAAAGGTAGTCGGACATGGGAAATTATCTCGTTTATCTGAGACAACTTAATATAGAATCCATGATGCTGCGAATAGTGCTGGCGATGCTGGCAGGCGGTATAGTGGGATTTGAAAGGGAAAAGAAAGGACAGGCTGCCGGCTTCAGAACCTATATGCTGGTTGCAATAGGTGCAGCTATAACAATGATAGTCAGCCAGTATTTCGACCTTATGCTGAATACTGCGTGGGCGGCGGATCAAAAAGCGGTGGGTACAAGAACCGATATAGTCCGTCTGGGCGCACAGGTTATAAACGGTATCGGTTTTCTCGGTACAGGAACTATTCTTGTTACCTCCCGCAGTGAAGTCAAGGGCCTTACAACTGCGTCCGGTCTGTGGGCTTCGGCCTGCATGGGTCTTGCCGCAGGAGCAGGATTTTACGAAGGAACTCTTATAGGTTTCTTCTTTATTATATTGTGCATAAATGTTCTGCCGTTTATTGAGAAGGCTATTCTTCCCAGAAGCAAGAACATGAATATATACCTTGAGATGGACAGCATACAGAACATAGGCGAAGTGGTCAACAAAGTAAAGGCCGAGGGTATCGCACTGTATGACGTTGAAATAAACAGAAACAAGTCTGAGGGCGAAAAGGATCTGAGCGCACTTTTGAGCCTGCATCTGCCTAAGCGCCGTGACCATAATGAAGTTCTCGCTATGCTTGCAACTCTTGACGGCATAATTACAATAGACGAAGTTTAAGGAGGGGAGCAAATGCTGGAAATATTTGATTTTGCAAGAGAAATGAACATAACAGGCGTTGCTTTCCGTATGTTTTTAGCTATGATATGCGGAGGAATCATAGGTCTGGAGCGTGAATTCAAACGCCGTCCTGCCGGTTTCAGAACGCATATTCTTATTTCTCTCGGTGCCTGCACCGCTATTCTCACAAACCTTTATCTTTATCAGGTAATGCACTATTTTACTGATATCTCACGACTTGGCGCACAGGTTATAGCAGGTATCGGTTTTATCGGCGCAGGTACGATTATTGTTACCAGACGTCAGCGAGTCAAGGGCCTTACAACCGCCGCAGGACTCTGGACATCTGCTGTAATCGGCCTCAGCTGCGGCGCAGGATATGTTGAGCTTACCATGTTTGCGACAGCAATGGTGCTGCTCGCTGAGCTTGTTCTCATTAAGATTGAGTATAAGTTTGCAAGAAAGGTCAATGACGTTAATCTGTTTATTGAATACGGTCACTCAATCTCCATTGAAAAAATCATCGGTATTGTCAAGTCTCTTAAGATCAGCATGAATTCACTGGAAATCAACCGTATCATGGGTGAAAATGACACGCATCATTACTGTGCGGTTCTGAGTGTTCAGGTCAGCAAAAAGAAGCTTGACGGTGAACTTATCCGTGGTATAAACAGACTTGAAGATGTAATAAGTATCGAAGAAATATAAAAAAAACAAGCTCTCTGAATCAGGAGAGCTTGTTTTTATCTGTATTCAGGTTTTATAAGAAAAGCTTAATAAGAATGAGAAGAATTACTCCGGGAACGCCAAGCACACCGGCAACAAGAGCGTTCAGCAGGCTGACGCCGAGGCTGAAACCGAAAAATTCTCCGAAGAAATTCACAATAAACAGAATTACGAAACCGAAGCCGGCATTGATTGCAAGCTTTAAAATAAGCTTCATGGGTCCGAAAAGAAGCTTAATAACAAAAATCGAAATCAAAACGACAGCTGCCAGCGTGGCAAGGCTTAAAACTAAATCTGTATCCATATAACCACTCCAAAAGGGAAAAATTTCCTGCGTATTAAGCTGAAAACAGCACATAATATTAACAGACAAGGCCCCGGACAGCGAGACAGAGAGAGCTGTTTTTAGCAACTATTTAATATGTGTACTACAAAAACGGGAAATTGTCAAGCATTAGGAGATCTTTTGTTAAAAAACAGAATATCCTATGCGGGGCGGGCTGCCGTTTGGCAGCCCGCTTTCTGGTTTCGGCGGTATCACTTGAATTTTAAAATATCTATGCTATACTGTATGAGATAAAATAGCATTATTATGCAGTCTCTATGACAAAATGCAATATGAGAAAGGGCATATTATTATATGAGCAAAACTACCGAGCAATACGGAAACGAAAGCATCGTTGTCCTTAAAGGTGCGGATAAGGTTAGAAAAAGACCTGAGGTCATTTTCGGCTCCGATACACTTGAGGGCTGCGAGCACGCCGTTTTTGAAATACTCTCAAACTCAATAGACGAAGCAAGAGAAGGCCACGGCGATACAATCACGCTTACATATTATGAGGACAAGTCAATCGAAGTAGAGGACTACGGCCGAGGCTGTCCTATGGACTGGAATCCGGTGGAGAAGCGTTATAACTGGGAGCTGGTTTTCTGTGAGCTGTACGCCGGAGGCAAGTATAAGAATGCTGACGGCGGTGACTATGAGTATTCTCTGGGTCTGAACGGACTTGGTTCATGTGCAACCCAGTTTGCATCCGAATACATGGATGTTACTGTATGGCGTGATAACAATAAATATTCACTGCATTTTAAAAAGGGTAATGTAGTAGGCAAAAAGGGTAAGGAGCTTACTATTGAGCCTTCCGACCGCAGTAAAACCGGTACTACTATTCACTGGAAGCCGGATCTTGAGGTCTTTACAGATATAAATATTCCCGAGGAATTTTTTGTAGATGTTTTCAGGCGTCAGGCCGTTGTTAATGCAGGTATTACCTTCAGACTCAGAATTCAGGAGGGCGGAAAGTTCCGCACAAGAGATTTTTGCTATGAAGAAGGTATTCTTCAATATACAAGAGAGCTGGCAGGGGAAAATCCTCTGACTGAGCCTGTATTCATCTCTGCCGAGCGCAAGGGCCGTGACAGAGAGGATAAACCTGAGTATAAGCTGAAAATCTCCGCTGCCTTCTGCTTCAGCAATAAAGCATCTGTGCTTGAATACTACCATAACTCATCATGGCTGGAAAACGGCGGTGCGCCGGATAAAGCGGTAAAGAGCGCCTTTGTTTCCGCCATTGACACATATATAAAGCAGAACGGAAAGTATCAGAAAAATGAGAGCAGCATAAAGTTCCAGGATGTACAGGATTGCCTTGTGCTTGTTACCAACTGCTTCTCAACCCGCACCTCATATGAGAATCAGACAAAGAAGGCTATCAGCAATAAGTTCATTCAGGTGGCAATGACTGAGTTCTTTAAGGAACAGCTTGAGGTCTATTTTGTAGAGAACAAGCCCGAGGCCGACAGAATTTCCGAGCAGGTGCTTATAAATAAGCGCAGCCGTGAAACTGCTGAACGTGCAAGACAGGGCAGAAAGAAGCTCTCAGGTACAGTAGATATAGCAAACAGAGTTCCGAAGTTTGTAGACTGCCGAAGCAGAGACCCTGAGAAGCGGGAAATCTACATTGTTGAGGGTGATTCGGCTCTGGGTGCCTGTAAGCAGTCGAGAGACTCTGAATTTCAGGGTATTATGCCTGTCAGAGGTAAGATTCTTAACTGCCTGAAAGCAGACATAGTCAGAATCTTTAAGAGCGATGTAATTACAAACCTTATGAAGGTTCTTGGCTGCGGAGTTGAAGTGAAGGATAAGCACGCAAAGGATCTCTCCAGCTTTGATATAAACAATCTGCGCTGGAATAAAATCATTATCTGCACCGATGCCGACGTTGACGGCTTCCAGATAAGAACGCTCATCCTGACGATGCTGTACCGTCTTGTGCCGACACTTATAAAGGAAGGCTATGTGTATATAGCAGAATCTCCTTTGTATGAGATTAACTCCAAGTCAAAAACCTACTTTGCCTACTCCGACAGGGAAAAGGCTGAAATTATGGAGGAGCTGAAGGGACAGAAGGTAAGCGTCAGCCGCAGTAAAGGTCTTGGTGAAAACGACCCTGAAATGATGTGGATGACAACAATGAATCCCGAAAGCCGCCGTCTTATAAAGGTAATGCCTGAGGATGCAGAAAAAATGTCTGATGCGTTTGAACTGCTTCTGGGTGATAATCTTGAGGGCAGAAAAAATCATATTGCCGAGTTCGGCTATAAATATCTGGATATGGCGGATATTTCCTGATATAATTAAAAATAGGAGAAAGAAATGAAAGTAAGATACGAAAGCAATTTTGAATACGGTAAGAAACAGGCAAAATACTGCATTGCAGCTGCAGTAATTCTGGGTCTTGTGACAGTATTCTTAGCTCCCGCAAATTCCATGACTCAGACGCTTATGCTTATTCTGACTGTGGCCGCTATGGTCAGCTGCGTGGTAATAATCTATAAGAATTGCCGCTGCCCTTATTGCGGCAAGCATATTATGATGGGCGTTCTCAGAGTCAAGGTATGCCCTGCCTGCAACAGAAATCTTGAAAACGGCAAAAAAACCAAGAAATACGAGCGATAAAAAATGGCGAAGAAAAAACAGCAAAAAAAGAATTACGATAATCCGGATGTAGTAGGTCTTCATGGACAGATAATGGAGCAGCCCATCAGTGAAACACTGGAGATAAACTTCATGCCCTATGCCATGAGCGTTATTATGTCCCGTGCAATTCCTGAGATTGACGGCTTTAAGCCTTCCCACAGAAAGCTCCTTTATACCATGTATAAAATGGGCCTGCTTACCGGAACCAGAACAAAGAGTGCCAATATTGTGGGTCAGACCATGAGACTTAACCCCCATGGTGATGCTGCAATATATGAAACGATGGTTCGTCTTTCCTCCGGCTACGGCGCACTGCTTACACCTTTTGTGGAATCAAAGGGTAACTTCGGTAAAGTGTTTTCACGTGATATGGCATATGCGGCATCACGTTATACCGAGGCAAAGCTGAGTCCTATCTGTGCTGAGATTTTCAAGGACATTGATAAAGACACTATTGATTTTGTAGATAACTATGACTCCACCACAAAGGAGCCTCTGCTTCTGCCTACTGCGTTCCCAAATGTTCTGGTGTCTGCTAATACCGGTATTGCCGTCGGTATGGCATCCCAGATATGCGGCTTTAATCTTAATGAAGTCTGCGACACCACAATTAAATATTTAAAAGACCCTGAGCATGATATAATCTCCACCATGCCTGCGCCTGATTTTCCCACCGGCGGTGAAATTGTCTATGACAGAGCCGAAATGGAGAATATATACCGCACAGGCCGTGGAAGCTTTAAGGTGCGTGCCAGATGGAGATTCCTCGAAAAGGAAAACATCATTGAGATTTATGAGCTTCCCTATACTACAACCTGCGAAGCGGTTATAGATAAGGTTGCGGAGCTTATAAAGCTTGGCAAAATCAAGGAAATTAACGATATGCGAGACGAGACAGACCTGAGCGGTCTGCGACTTGCTATTGATCTTAAGCGTAAAGTAGACCCTGAGAAGCTTATGCAGAAGCTCTATAAAATGAGTCCTCTGGAGGACAGCTTCTCCTGCAACTTCAATATTCTTGTGGGCGGCAACCCCAAAGTCATGGGTGTCCGTGAGATACTGGAGGAGTGGACTGCATGGCGCATGGAGTCTGTTCGCAGAAGAGTTTTCTTTGAGCTTTCCAAAAAGAAAGACAAGCTGCATCTGCTGAAAGGTCTGGAGCGTATACTTCTGGACATTGACAAGGCTATTGATATTATCAGAAATACCGAGCTTGAATCCGAGGTTGTACCTAACCTTATGATGGGCTTCGGCATTGATGAAATTCAGGCTGAGTATGTGGCTGAAATCAAGCTTAGAAATATAAACCGTGAGTATATTCTCAAGCGCACCCGTGAAACCACTGAACTGGAGCGGGATATTGAGGATCTTGAAGATATCCTTAACAGCCGCCGGAGAATAAAGGGCATAATTGTTGACGAGCTGAAGGCTGTTATAAAGAAGTATCCCAGCCCCAGAAGAACCGGAATAATTTATGCCGATGATATTGAACAGTTTGATGAAGCCGAGCAGGTTGAGGACTATCCTGTAACGCTGTTCCTCTCCGAAGGCGGCTACTTCAAGAAGATTCTGCCTGCATCTCTGCGTATGAATTCCGAGCAGAAGTATAAAGACGGCGATGATCTGAAGCTCAGCTTTGAGTCATCAAACAACCGTGAGATTCTGTTCCTGACCGATATGCACCAGATGTACAAGTGCAGAGTGTCCGACTTTGAGGAGGTCAAGGCATCTGTTCTGGGTATCTACCTGCCCACTGTGCTTGAAATGGATGAAGGTGAGAACATAATCACCATGATCGACCCCGGCGATTACAGCCGGAACCTGCTGTTTATGTTTGAAAACGGCAAGGCGGCAAGGGTTGAGCTTGGCGCATATGAAACCAAAACCAATCGTAAGAAGCTTATAAACGCATATTCTGACAAGAGTCCTCTTGTTGATGTTCGTGTACTGGATGAAGAGAAGGATCTGGTCTGCTATTCCAGTGACGGCAGAGCACTCCTGTTTAATACAAGCCTGCTTGCGCCTAAAGCCAGCAGAAATGTTCAGGGAGTTCAGGTAATGAATATCAAGGCCAAACGTGTTTTAGAGCGTGTGGCAGCCCTTGAGGAGACTCATATTCAGAATCAGAGCCGCTACCGTGCCAGAACGATACCGGGCGTGGGAGCGATATTAAAACCGGAAGATAAAGAAGAACAGCAGTTATCACTAATTGAGGATTGAAAATGAGACAAAATTCCAAAATTGCTGAAAATAAAGGCCTGCGTATTTTTTTAAAGTATTTTATAATAGTTCTGGGTTCGTTTATCTATGCGGTAGGCTTCCAGTTCTTTATGTATCCTAACTCCATCGTTTCCGGCGGAGTTGTGGGTATAGCCATGATTATTAACTACATCAGCAACCTGCCTGTCGGTGTACTTACGATAATCATAAATGTTCCTCTGTTTATAGTGGCATGGAAGCATTTCGGTGCTGATTTTATGATATCGTCCTTTATAGGCATGGCACTTTCGTCTGCTGTGGTTGATATTTTTGCTGCAACAGATATAGTTCTGACCAATGAGCCGATGCTTGCCGGCATAATCGGCGGTGCAATCAAGGGCACAGGACTCGGCATAATCTATTATGTAGGTGCATCCACCGGCGGCATTGATATTATTGCAAAAATGCTGAGAAAGCGGCTTGCACATATAAATTTTGGAACAATTGTGCTTATAATTGATGTATTTATTATCGGCGCATATGCACTTATTCTGGGCAATTACGACAGCTCAATGTATTCCATAATTGCAATGTTTGTTTCAAGCAAGGTGGTAGACCTTGTGGTTTACGGTATTGATAACGCTTCAATCTGCTATATCATAAGCGAAAAGAGCGATCTGCTTGCTAATGATATCATTTCCGGCCCCATTAAGCGTGGAGTAACCATTTTGAACGGCGAGGGAGCATATTCCCACCACCAGAAGCACGTTATCATGTGCGTCATCAAGCGCACCCAGATAGCAGAGCTGAAACGGATTGTAAGAAAAGAAGACGAAAACGCTTTTGTTATTGTGACAGATGCAAAGAGCGTGTTCGGTAACGGATTCGATAATATTTCCGAGGTAAAGTAAAATGAAAAAGAAACTCACAGCCGCTATACTTATCGCTGCAGAGGCGTTGTCTCTCTGCGGCTGCGGAGGTATGTTTGATAAGGAATATGTGGCTGTGAGCTACTATGAAGTACCTGTAATCGAAGAACCTGAGGAAAAGAAAATCACGGTCAAGGACTTTTCAGGTCTTAAAGAGGCCGTTCTTGATCTGGTGGCAAAGGGTGAGGCAGATGGAGTTATACGCTTTAATAAGGCATATAACGGTGACTGCTCCGAAGATATAGGTACTGCCTGCTGGGATATTCTGTCTCAGGAGGCTCTCTGCGCATATTATGTAGAGAATATTGATTATGAGCTTAATGAAGGCTCGGATCTTCTTGAAGCCCATGTACATATAAGCTATGCCGGATACGGCAGAGAGCCGGGAGAGGTAATACAGCTTAAATATACAAGCGGTATTGAAGATCATATTAAGAGGGCTTTCACTGAGGGTAAAACAAGGATTGCTGTTTTAATAAACCGCAGTTCCTATACAGCTGAGACAATGGAGATTCTTGTAGGCAGAATTTACAGGAAATATCCGGGCCTTGCACCTCAGGAACCTAAAATAAATGTTAATATGTTCAGCGGCAACGGCATACAGCGGCTGTATGAGATCAATATTAACTATGGAATGTCAAGTGAGGAGCTTAAGCAGAAGCAGGAACAGCTTTCACAGCTTGATCCTTTCTCAGATAAGGATATCGACCTTATGGGAGAAGGGGAGAGGGCGCTTCTTGCCTGCAGGTATCTGAAAGAAAACTGCTGGTACACTGAGGATTCACAGTTTAATAACGTGTATTCAGCCTTAAAGCAGGGGATTGCAAACAGCGAAGGTCTGGCATTTGCTTATGCCGAACTTTGCCGTGAGCTGAATCTTGAGTGTTATATCGTGTACGGCCAGAGAGAGTGGAAAGACTACTGCTGGAATATTGTACGCATTGATGATGAGTATTACCATGTTGATATGGGTAAGTGCCTCCAGAACGGATATGAAAATTCCGTACTGCTGAGGGATGAAAATATCTGGGAAAGCTATCGCTGGGACCTGTCATCTTATCCGGAATGTGACGGAAAACTGAGCATAAAAGACTTTCCTGAAGAACCTGAAAAAAATTTGGAAAAAAATTAAAATTTATGCTTGACATTTTCAACATTTAATGTATAATAACAAATGTTGATGCGGGCGTAGCTCATCCGGTAGAGCGCCACCTTGCCAAGGTGGAGGTAGCGAGTTCGAGCCTCGTCGCCCGCTCCAATTAAAGCCTATTGAGTTGTCAATAGGCTTTTGTTTTTATAATTCAATATCTGCGGGCATGATGGAATTGGTAGACATGTGAGATTTAGGTTCTCATGCAGAGATGTGTTGGGGTTCGAGTCCCCATGCCCGCACCATTGTAATTCAGCCCAAAAGGAGCAGACCTTATATAGTCTGCTCCTTTTTTGTTGAACTGTAAGGTCAGAAAACGAATCGAAATTGCCAATAAAATAACTTATGCCGTATAATGTCATAAACTATTGACAAAGCAGGGGAGTGAATGTAATATATTCATACACTCAGTGCATTAGGGAGTAGTTTGCGCATTTTGCGTGATACAGTTCGTCAGTACGAGATTTATTCTCCGGACTTTATCTTAAAAAACGAGACTTTTGCCGCATTATAAGCGGGAAAGGTCTTTTTCTTTTCCCTAAAACATTTAAAGGAGATTTGTTATGTCCGAACACACAGCCATGATTGTTTCACTGGTACTATTCATCATTACTTATGTTTTGATGATTGCCCTGTCAAAGTACAGACCCTTTGTTGCTTTGACCTCCGCAATTATATTCATCATTCTGGGTATAATGCCGCTGAATGAAGTGTTCAGTTCTATTGACTGGAACGTACTTATGATGCTTGCCGGTACTATGGGCACCGTATTTCTGTTTATCGAATCGAAAATGCCTAACCGTCTTGCAGACCTGATGCTCAAAAAGACGCCCAACCTTATGTGGGTTGCCGTTGCAATGAGCCTTTTTGCAGGCGTAGTATCCGCCTTCGTTGACAACGTCGCAACTGTTCTTATGATTGCACCTGTCGGCTTTGCAGTATGTAAGAGACTTAATGTTTCTCCTGTTGCAATGATGATCTGCATTTCCGTTTCCTCTAACCTTCAGGGTGCTGCTACTCTTGTGGGCGACACCACCTCTATCATGCTCGGCGGTTATGCAGATATGAACTTCCTTGATTTCATTTACATGAACGGAAGAGCCGGTATATTCTGGGCTGTTGAGCTTGGCGCTCTTGTTACTATCCCTGTTGTCATGTTCATTTTCCGCAAGAACAGAGACCGTATAGAGCCTCCTGAGCTTACTCCTGTTGAGGATTATTTCCCGTCCTACCTGCTGATTGCTACTGTCGTTACTCTGATTATTGCATCCTTCATCCCCAATACCCCCAGCATGATTAACGGTATCATCTGCATGGGTTACTTTATTATCGGTCTTATCCGCAGTGCAATCAAAAATAAGAATATTATTGAGGTCAAGCACGCTTTTGCCGATATCGACTTTATGACTCTGCTGCTGCTTTCCAGCTTGTTTGTAGTTATTAAGAGCCTTGAGAATGCAGGCGTTATTGATGCTATTGCAGACCTCTTTGTAAAGGTCGGCGGCAGCAACCTGTTCCTTATGTATTCTCTTATCGTATGGGGCTCTGTGCTTATGAGTGCCTTTATTGATAACATTCCCTATGTTGCAACCATGCTCCCCGTTGTAAGCGGTATAGCTTCTATCATGGGCTGCAGCCCCTATGTTCTGTACTTCGGTCTGCTGACCGGTGCAACTCTGGGCGGCAACCTGACTCCTATCGGTGCTTCTGCTAACATTGCAACTATCGGTATTCTTAACAAGCAGGGCTACAAGGTCAAGAACTCCGACTTCCTTAAAATCGGTATACCCTTTACCCTTGCCGCTGTCACAGCCGGATATCTCTTCATCTGGTTTGTATGGCACACCGCATAATAGAATAACAAATAAAAATCTGCCGCAGGTTGGCAGAGGTTCTAAAGTGTATAGAAAAATTGAGTGCAGTCTCTTTCGAGGCTGCACTCTTTTTATTTATGCGTATTTTCATATTTTTGCATACAACAGGTCAGGATTACCGGTGATGTTCTTCTTATGTTTTTGAGCGTGTAGATTTTATCCCTGAACTGCGTAAAAAGCTATAAAGAGCGCAGAATAAAACCATGACAGTAACGGAAGCTCAGGCCCGCTTGACAAAGCCTTTTGAGTATGCTATATTAAGCAAGCACTTAATTAAGCAATAGCTTAATGACAAACTGGCCTGTGACTGCTGTGTATGCAGCGGCTTGCCTGACCAGTATCTTGTGTTCATGTAAAGCAAATATATACATAAAAGGAGATAATGCATGGCTTCAAAAAAATTTGCAGAGGTTGGAGAATACTGTGTTGCCTGTGGCAGCTGCGTCAAGGTATGTCCCAGATCTGCTATTTCCGTTTGGAAAGGCGTAATTGCTAGGACTGATAAAGAACTTTGTGTAGGCTGTGGTATATGCGCAAAAGAATGTCCCGCAGGTGCCATTACACTTCAAAATCGGGAGGAACAGATATGAAAAACAGGAAAAAACACTGGTACGATTATCTTTGGATAGTTACCCCTATCTATCTGGGATTGGGATTCTTTAATATCATGTTCGCATGGCTGGGTATGATTTTCTTCCTGCTCCCTCTGCTTATTGCCATATTTAACGGCAGCAAGCTCTATTGCAACCGTTATTGTGACCGTGGACAGTTTTTACAGCTTCTGGGCGGACGGCTGGGCCTTTCCAGAAATAAGCCTACTCCAAACTGGATGCGCTCTAAGGCTTTCCGCTATGGATTTTTGATTTTCTTTTTCGCAATGTTCTTCCAGATGCTGTATGTTACATATCTGGTGGGCAGCGGAGCAGAAAATCTCAGGCAGGTGGTTAAGCTGTTCTGGACCTTTAAACTGCCATGGAACTGGGCATATCACGGAACCGCCCTTCCTCTTTGGGCGGCACAGTTTGCCTTTGGATTTTACAGTATGATGCTTACCTCTACACTGATCGGCTTTATTGTAATGGCACTCTATAAGCCCAGAACATGGTGCGTGTTCTGCCCTATGGGAACCACCACTCAGCTGATCTGCAAGGCAAAAGCCGGCAGCTGTACAGCCTGCGGAGGCGGCTGCACTCACAGCTGTGATGTTATGGAAGGAGAGAGCGAATATGAAAGCGTCGGCTAAAAAAGTCGCAGAGCTGATGGGACAGCTTGCCAATGAAAATCGACTGCTGATACTCTGCGCTCTTCTGGAGCGGCCGATGACAGTAGGAGAGCTTGGAAAATATGTTCCGGATATTTCGGCTCCCGCTCTATCTCAGCATCTGCATAAGCTAAAGGATGCCGGACTTGTTTCCTCCGAAAAAGAGGCCCAGTTCAGCAGATATGCAATCTGTGATCCTCACCTGCATAAGCTGATTGCACTGCTTCGGACAGAATACTGTTCAGGTGAAGAGATACAGGAATACGATACAGCCTGCCCCAAAGAATAGACGTTTAAAGCACTTGCAGGCTTGAAATCACTTTACGTGCGGTCTTTGCAAAAAGAAATATTACTTTAAGGCAGTGTAGGGAATTCCGCACTATGCCACTATAAATTATACGAAAAAGGAGAGAGTGACTCTATGACAGGTCAGATTTACCATGTAGGATTAACGGTCTCTGATATGGACCGGTCCATTCGCTTTTATCGGGATGTGCTTGGCTTAAAGTTCCAGGGGGAGCTTCTTATGGAAGGGCCTGAAACTGAGGCTATGTTCCGCAGAAAAAATTGTCGGGCCAGAGTGGCCTATCTCAATGGCTCAGAGAAAGCGGGAATGCCGCCGGTGGAGCTGATTCAGTTTATCGACTCTGAGAGCAGACAGCTGCCCGCAGATCTCTTTACAACCTCAGTGTCAGAGCTGTGCTTCTACACTGATGACATCGATGCAGAATATCAGCGTTTGCAGGCAAATAACGTGGACTGCTTCTCTGCACCTCAGAACTTTGATTTTACCGCTGACGGCTTTGGAAAAAGCAGGGCCTTTTATTTCAGAGATCCCGACGGGATTATTCTGGAAATGATGCAGCCCGTAAAATAAAAATTTACTTGCCACAGCGCAGCATTTATGCGGCAGCGGCAAAACACAACTTGAAAATATAATAAAAGCAATATAAACAGGAAAAGAGCGTATCATTTCTGATACGCTCTTTTTAAAAACGATTAAAAGATTAAATTACTTTTTGAAGCTGTCCTTCAGTGCAACAGCTCTGTTGAATACAAGGTGTTCGGGGGAGGAGTCCTTGTTGTCCTGGCAGAAATAGCCCTGACGCATGAACTGATATCCGGTTGAATCCTTGCCCTTCTCGGGAGCAGGAGCTTCTGACAGGCTCTTCTCGAGCTTGCAGCCGTTTAAAACTACAAGGCTTTCGGGATTGATATAGTCAAGGAAGTTCTTGTCGGGGCCGTCGGGATCGGGATCGGTGAAGAGGTAGTCGTAAAGTCTGACCTCAGCATCAACAGCAGTGCCTGCATCTACCCAGTGGATAGTGGCGCCCTTGACTTTGCGTCCGTCAGCGGGATCGCCGCCACGGCTTTCAGGATCGTACTCACAGAGAACCTCGACGACTTTGCCGTTTTCGTCCTTGACGCAGCCGGTGCAGGTTACAAGATATGCACCTTTAAGTCTGACTTCAAAGCCGGGGTACATTCTCTTGTACTTCTTATTCTCAGGAACCTCCATGAAGTCATCTTCTTCAATCCACAGATTTCTGGAGAAGGAAACCTCACGGCTTCCGTCCTCGGGCTTCAGAGGATTGTTTTCGATAGACAGCATCTCGGTCTTATCTTCAGGATAGTTGGTGATAGTGAGCTTCACAGGGTGAAGAACAGCCATGACACGCTGAGCGTTCTCGTTAAGGTCGGAACGGAGGCAGGATTCAAGCAGAGCCCAGTCAACAGTGGAGTCAACCTTGGAAACACCGATACGCTGGCAGAAATCACGGATAGAATGAGCGGTGTAACCACGTCTTCTTAAACCGCAGAGGGTCGGCATTCTGGGGTCATCCCAGCCGGAAACTCTGTTTTCCTCAACAAGCTGTCTGAGCTTTCTCTTTGACATAACGGTGTAGTTGATGCCGAGTCTTGCAAACTCGATCTGTCTGGGCTTAACGCCGGGAACAGAAACATTGGATACAACCCAGTCATACAGAGGTCTGTGAGCTTCAAACTCAAGAGTGCAGAGAGAATGAGTTATACCTTCAAGAGCATCCTGAATAGGATGAGCAAAGTCGTACATAGGATAGATGCACCACTTGTTGCCCTGACGGTGATGGTTAACGTGTCTGATACGATAGATAACCGGATCACGCATATTGAAGTTGCCGCTGGCAAGATCAATCTTGGCTCTGAGAGTGTATTTACCGTCGGGGAACTCGCCGTTTCTCATACGCTGGAACAGGTCAAGGCTTTCCTCAACGGGTCTGTCTCTCCAGGGGCTGACAGCGGGATGAGTGGTGTCACCTCTGTACTCGTTAAACTGCTCAGGAGTCAGTTCGCAAACATAGGCAAGACCTTTCTTGATAAGCTCAACTGCGTATCCATAGGTCTGCTCAAAATAATCGGAGCCGTAAAAGAATCTGTCACCCCAGTCGAAGCCGAGCCAGTGAATATCTTCCTGAATGGCGTCAACATAGACGGTGTCCTCTTTTGCGGGGTTGGTATCATCCATGCGGAGGTTGCAGATACCGCCGAACTTCTCAGCGGTGCTGAAATCTATGGTAAGAGCCTTGCAGTGACCGATGTGAAGGTAGCCGTTGGGCTCAGGAGGAAAACGGGTATGTACCTGCATACCGTAGCAGCGCTGTCCCTCGGACAGATCCTCCTGCACGAAGGCTTCAATGAAATTTCTGGTAGTTTCTTCCATGTATATCCTCTCCTGTTTAAAAATGCTTACTTATTATATACGATATTTCTGGTAATTACAATGGAAATGTGATAAACTAAGGAAAAAAACAGGAGAATAACATATGTCTGATACTTTTGATATAATTATAATCGGCGGCGGCTCTGCCGGCTGCTCAGCAGCTCTGACCTGCCTCAATCGTGGCAAGTCAGTGGGCGTTGTAAGCAATCCTCCCGAGACAAGTTCACTTTATAAAGCCGAGATGGTCACAAATTACCCCGGTATCAAGGCAATGACCGGCAAAGAGATGACTGAGCTTTTCTATTCCCAGATGCTCGAAAGCGGTGCCGAGATTATAAAGGGCCGTGCGCTTTCCGTAATGCCCATGGACGGCAGCTTCGGCGTGGCAGTGGGAACTGATTTTTATATGTCACGGGCAATAATAATTGCAGCGGGAATCACAAGAGAAAATCTCTATCCCGGTGAAGCTGAATTTTTAGGCAGGGGAGTAAGCTACTGCGCCACCTGCGACGGTATGCTTTACAGAGGAAAGACCGTTGCTCTTATTGGAAACAGCAGTGAGGCATTGCATGATGTTGAGTTTCTCAGAAGCATCGGCTGTAATGTTCTGCATTTTGATAAGCCTGCAAAGTGCGAAATTCTCGGTGAGGAGAAGGCAACAAAGCTCCGCTATGCAGGACAGGAGTATGATACCGACTGCATATTTATTATTAAGGATACCGTTTCGGTTTCAAATCTTGTGCCTGGCCTTGCTTACGAAAAGGGCGGCATAGTAACAGATAAGCACATGGCAACCAATATTCCCGGTGTCTTTGCCGCGGGAGACTGCGCAGGCAAGCCCTATCAGCTCGCAAAGGCCGCCGGAGAGGGTAATGTTGCCGCACTTTCCGCCTGCGAGTTTATTGACGGCAAATAAGCTCTTTTCTGTTGACAAACGGGGAAAATACCTATATAATCAAGTGAAAATCATTTGTGCTGTGAAGAACAGGAGTAAGTGGGTAAGCTGATTTCAGAGAGGAAGCGGTCGCTGTGAGCTTCTATCAGTCCCTGCCGAAGGTCGGTTCAGAGCGCCTGAGGTGAAGGTTTAGTCTGTGTAGTCTCAGCGTATGTCTGCGTTAAAGACTTAATTGAGTGCCGTGAAAACGGAATTCAGGTGGTACCACGGAAATTATCCGCCCTGAAGCGAAATGCTTCAGGGCGTTTCTATTTTTAAAGGAGGATTTGAGATGAAAGAGCTTCCAAAGGTTTATGACCCGAAATCAGTAGAAAAAAGAATTTATGATATGTGGATGAAGGGCGGTTACTTCAAAGGCGAGATGGATAAGGATAAAAAGCCTTTCTCCATCGTTATGCCTCCTCCCAATGTAACCGGACAGCTCCATATGGGACACGCACTGGACTCTACCCTGCAGGATATCCTGACCCGCTACAAACGTATGCAGGGCTATGCAGCACTGTGGATTCCCGGTGTTGACCATGCAGGTATTGCAACACAGATAAAGGTTGAAGAGGTTCTGCGCAAGGAAGAGGGCAAAACCAGATATGACCTTGGCAGAGACAAGTTCCTTGACCGTGTCTGGGCATGGAAGAAGCAGTACGGTGACAGAATAGTTGAGCAGCAGAAGAGCATGGGTATCTCCTGCGACTGGGACAGATCCCGCTTCACCATGGATGACACCTGCGCAAAGGCAGTCCGTGAGGCTTTCTGCGAGCTGTATGACAAGGGCCTTATCTACAAGGGCAACCGTATAATCAACTGGTGCCCCCACTGCAAGACGGCTCTTTCCGATGCTGAGGTTGAATACAAGGATATCCCCGGTTCCTTCTGGTATATAAGATATCCGATTGAAAATTCCGACGAGGAGTTCATTATCGCCACCACCCGTCCCGAGACTCTGCTTGGTGATACCGGTGTTGCAGTAAACCCCGAGGATGAAAGATACAAGCACCTTGTGGGCAAGAATGCTATCCTGCCTCTGGTGGGAAGAAAGCTTCCTATTGTTGCTGATGATTACGTTGAGCTGGGCTTCGGTACCGGTGCAGTTAAGATGACTCCCTGCCACGACCCCAACGACTACGAGGTCGGCCTGCGTCATAACCTTGAGCAGATTAAGGTTATTGATGAGGATGCAAAGATCATTAACGGCGGCAAATATAACGGCATGGATCGTTATGAGGCAAGAAAAGCTATTGTTGCAGACCTTGAGGAGCAGGGATATCTGGTTAAGGTTGAGCCTTATAACCACAATGTCGGCACCTGCTACCGCTGCGGTACTGTTGTTGAGCCTCTTACCAGCCCCCAGTGGTTTGTTAAGATGGCACCTCTGGCTGAAAAGGCAATTCAGGTTGTCAAAGACGGCAGAATCAAGTTTGTTCCCGAGCGCTTTACCAAGACTTATCTCAACTGGATGGAGAATGTACATGACTGGTGCATTTCCCGTCAGCTCTGGTGGGGTCATCAGATACCTGCATGGTACTGCGATGACTGCGGCCATATAACCGTTTCCCGTGAGGATGCCTGCGAATGCGAGAAGTGCCATTCCAAGCACATCCACAGAGAAGAGGATGTACTGGATACATGGTTCAGCTCTGCACTCTGGCCCTTCTCTACAATGGGCTGGCCCGAAAAGACCGAGGAGCTTAAGTACTGGTATCCCACCTCTGTTATGGTAACAGGTTACGATATAATCTTCTTCTGGGTTGCAAGAATGATATTCTCTGCCATGGAGCAGATGGATGAAGAGCCCTTTAAGACTGTCTTTATCCACGGCCTTGTGCGTGACAGTCAGGGCAGAAAGATGTCCAAGTCTCTGGGCAACGGAATTGACCCGCTGGAGATGATTGATGCCTATGGTGCCGACGCACTTCGCTTCAATCTGATTACCGGTAACTCACCCGGAAACGATATGCGTTTCTATGTAGAAAAGTGCGAAGCAATGCGCAATTTCTGCAATAAGATCTGGAACGCAAGCCGTTTCGTTATGATGAATCTTACCATTGATAAGAACGAGCTTCCTGAGAAGCTTGAGACTGAGGATAAGTGGATACTGTCCAAGCTTAACGATGTGGTTAAGGAAGTCTGCGAGAACATGGAGAGCTTTGAAATCGGTGTTGCAGCAGCCAAGATCTATGACTTCATCTGGGACAGCTACTGCGACTGGTACATTGAGCTTACCAAGCCCAGACTCAACGGCGAGGATGAGGCTCTGAAGGTTTCCGCTCAGAAGGTACTGCTCTATGTCCTGACCGAGATTCTGAAGCTTCTGCATCCCTTCATGCCCTTCATCACTGAGGAAATCTGGCAGGCTCTGCCTCACGAGGGCGAGGCACTGATGATTGCAAAGTATCCTGAATACACCGAAAGCCTGAGCTTCCCCGAGGATGAGCAGAACTTTGAGATGGTTATGGATGCAATAAAGGCAGTCCGTGCAAGACGCAGCGAAATGAATGTTCCTCCTTCCAGAAAGGCAAGACTGTTCATCGTTACTGACAAGGCAGATGCCTTTGTAAGCGGCGAGAACTACATCAAGAAGCTTGCATATGCAAGTGAATCAATTGTTTCTTCTGAAGCTCCCGAGGGCAGCGAGAATATGGTATCTGTTATTACAGATAACGCCCGTATGTTTATGCCCATGGCAGAGCTTGTTGATCTTGATAAAGAAAGAGAAAGAATCAGCAAAGAGCTTGAGAAGGCTGAAAAGCAGCTTCAGGGTCAGATCGGAAAGCTCTCCAACGAGAACTTTGTCACCCGTGCACCTGAGGCAGTTGTAAATATTGAGCGTGAGAAGAAGGTAAAGCTTGAGGCACTTATTGAAAACCTTAAACTCAGCCTTGAAAATCTTGGTAAATAAGGACTTCTTTCGACAGAATATTTAAGTAAACAGTAATAAAATAGCACCGTGTACTAAGGTACACGGTGCTTTTTGTTTATACGAAGAGAGGAGAGACTAAATGGAATTAAGCAGTGAATATTCATCCGGCAGGCTTACTGTATACTTAAAAGGAGAGCTGGATCATCATTCATCGAGAAATGCGCTGATGGACATGGACGAGCTTTTAGATGAATATATGCCCCGTGACTGTGCAATAAATTTATCCAGACTGAGCTTCATGGATTCATCGGGCATAGCACTTATAATAAGGATCAGCCGGAGAATGTCCGCTCTCGGCGGCAGAACATGGATAGAAAATCCCTCAAAACAGCCGTACAGAGTAATTGATGCGGCAGGAATAGAGAGACTTGTACCTGTACTGGCAGGAAGATAGGAGGAAAAATGAATATAGTAAATTACATAAAGCTGGAGTTTCCCAGCCAGAGCACAAATGAAGCTTTTGCAAGAACCGCTGCTGCGGCATTTGCAGCTCAGCTTGACCCGACACTTGAAGAACTGGGCGATATCAAAACGGCGGTTTCAGAAGCGGTTACAAACTGCATTGTTCACGCCTATCCGGACAGCATAGGCAAAATCTCAATGAAAATGCGGATAATTGACGAGAACATACTTGAAATTACAATAAAAGACTGGGGAAAAGGAATACCCGATGTAGAAAAAGCCATGACGCCCTTGTTTACAACCGGCGGTGAGGACAGAAGCGGAATGGGCTTTACAATTATGGGCAGCTTCACGGACAAACTCAAAGTACGCTCCAAACCCGGAAAAGGAACTGCTGTAATAATGCAGAGGGGACTGCGTCAGAGGCGGTCTTATAGATGAATGAGGAAATGATAGACTGCCTGAGGGCTGCAAAAAACGGTGATAATGAAGCTGCTGAGAAGCTTATAAGTGAAAACTCAGGCTTAATATGGAGCATAGCCCGCAGATTTTTCGGACGGGGAGCAGATCCCGATGACCTGTATCAGCTTGGCTGTGTAGGATTTTTAAAAGCGATTGAGGGCTTCGATGAGAGCTTCGGAACAAAGTTCTCCACCTATGCTGTACCGAAAATTTCAGGTGAAATCCGCCGTTTTCTGCGTGATGACGGTATGGTCAAGGTCAGCAGAGGAATTAAAGAGCAGGCAAATAAAATAAGAAATGCAAGGAATGTTTTAGAGCAGCGTATAGGCAGAGAACCGACCATATGCGAGCTTTCGCTGGAGACAGGGTTCACACCTGAGGAAATAGCCTTTGCCGAGACAGCTGCCGGCCCAGCCGAGAGCCTGCAAAAGGAGAGCGGCAGCGATGGATTTACTCTGGAGCTTGTTCTGGGAGATTTCAATGCAGAAGAAAAAATGATAGAGCACGTTGCACTGAAAACCGCCATAGAAAAGCTTCCGAACAAAGAAAAGCAGGTTGTAGCCCTGAGATATTATCACGGTATGACTCAGCAGAACTGCGCTAAGGTAATGTGCGTTTCGCAGGTACAGATTTCAAGGCTTGAACGAAAAGCGGTTGAGCTTTTGCGGGAATATTTAACTGAACAGAATTTATAGGAAGAGCTTCATTTAATGAAGCTCTTTCTTTTTATCTGAAGTTGTTATATAATGTGGTGTACCTTAAAAAAGGGGTTTAATTATGAATGATATGAACAATTACGGCGAAAAAAGCTGCGAAATGAGAAAATATATGTACGTTTCCGAAAAAGAGGAGCAGTATAGGTGCTGCGGCAGACAGCAGCACAGAGAGGATATTATTGTAAAAACAGGCTCTGTTAAAACAGGAGGCGGTAATTTTACAATGATTGCAGGGCCCTGCTCGGTAGAAAGTGAAGAACAGATTATAAGCATCGCAAAGGCTGTTAAAGCAGCGGGAGCAAATCTGCTTCGTGGCGGCGCATTTAAGCCCAGAACGTCACCTTATGACTTTCAGGGTCTTAAAGCCGAGGGGCTAAGACTGTTAAAGCTTGCAAAACAGGAAACCGGCCTCCCGATTGTATCTGAGATTATGGGCGTAAATGACCTTGAGCTTTTTGAGGACGTTGACCTGCTGCAGGTGGGCGCAAGAAATATGCAGAACTTCGATTTGCTGTCTGAGCTTGGTAAAACCGGAAAACCCGTACTTCTCAAAAGGGGTCTTGGGAATACCTTAAATGAGCTTTTGATGAGTGCTGAATATATAATGTCCAAGGGAGATACACAGGTTATTCTGTGTGAACGTGGCATCAGAACATTCTGCGAGCATACAAGAAATACGCTTGATCTGTCTGCTGTGCCGGTTTTAAAGGAGCTGAGCTGCCTGCCGGTTATAGTTGACCCGAGCCATGCCACAGGATATGCACGGCTTGTTCCGCCGATGGCAATGGCTGCAGCAGCCTGCGGAGCTGACGGTCTTATGATTGAGGTTCACAACGATCCTGAAAATGCTTTGTGTGACGGACCGCAGGCACTCAAACCCGATGAATATTTGAAGCTTTCAGATAAAATAAGCAGAATCAGAAAGGCAATAGAGGACTAAGACTATGAAAATTATTTCCTGCCCGGGCGGTAAATATCTTCTGGGAAACGGACTTCTGAGCAGTGTCGGAAGCATTATAGCAAATACGTTGCAGCCGAGGAAGGTTCTGCTTGTTTCAGATGAAAATGTCTTTACGCATTACGGGCAGATGGTTACGGAATCATTCGAAAACACAGATATAACCATAGAAAATCTTGTGTTTGCCCCCGGTGAGGATTCCAAAAGTCTTACAAATCTTGAGATTATTTTAAATAAGCTCAGCGACGGAAATTACAGCCGCTCTGATGTTCTGGCTGTGCTCGGCGGCGGAGTGATGGGTGATTTAGGCGGATTTGCGGCATCCTGCTTTAAACGTGGTATGAAGCTTGTGCAGATTCCCACCAGCCTTCTTGCAATGGTAGATTCCTCAGTGGGCGGCAAAACTGCCGTTAACCTCTGTAATGCAAAAAATCAGGTCGGTACCTTCTATCAGCCATCCATAACGCTTGCAGACTCTGAGTGTCTGGCTACACTGCCGCAAAGGGAATATCGCTGCGGCTGTGCAGAGGTCATTAAATATGCTGTTCTTTTTGACGGCGAATTTTATGATGCACTTCTTAAAACCGAAATTTCCGACCAGTATGAATATGTAATAGAAAAATGTGTAGGCTTTAAAAGCGATATAGTCAGCAGAGATGAGCAGGATAAAGGCTGCCGTCAGCTGCTGAATTTAGGCCACACCATCGGCCATGCGGTTGAGGCATTAAGCGGCTATACCATTGCCCATGGCGAGGCCGTGGGAATAGGAATGGCTGCGATTACGGAAGCAGCGGAAGCAAAGGGCTTCTGCGGCAGAGACTGTACAGAAGCTGTTCATGCCATTCTTAACAGATATAATCTGCCTTGCGGCTGCCGGTTCGCAGCAGAGGATTTATATAAAGCCATTTGCAAGGATAAGAAAATTTCCGGCGGTGAATTGAGCCTTATTGTTCCGGTACAAATCGGTAAATGTGAAATTGTAAAGGTAGCCGGAAGTGAGATACCTTCGTGGCTGAACACAGGTGATTGTAAGTGAATGTGAAACTCTCAGCGGGGCCGAGATACGGCACGGTTCAAATTCCGGCATCAAAATCTCAGTGCCACAGGCTATTTATATGCGCGGCGCTGGGTAACAAAAATGTTAGTATAAGCTGCGGCGAGATATCAAAGGATATCGAAGCGACAATCTCATGTCTTAATGCACTGGGAGCAGAAATTAAGGAAACCTCAAAGGGTGTATATTCTGTTAAACCTGTTGCAGTTCCGTCAAAACACGCGGAACTTTTTTGCGGTGAGAGCGGGTCTACATTAAGATTTATGCTGCCCGTCGCAGGCCTTCTTGGTTGTGAGACTGTTTTCCATTTAGACGGGCGTTTGTCTAAGCGTCCTTTAGATGCTCTTATACAGCAGCTTGCCGCCAATGGGATGAGCGTTGAGCAGAATGACTGCAAGATATATTGCCGGGGAAATCTCAGCCCCGGCAATTTTACCCTGCCCGGAAATGAATCTTCACAATATATATCTGCACTTTTGATGGTTCTGCCGCTTCTTGACGGCAGCAGCAGTCTCAAAATTACAGGACAGCTGCAATCAGAGCCTTATGTAAAAATGACAGAGGATGTACTGCGGCTTTCAGGGACTGCAACGACGAAAAACGGCTGTAAGTATGAAATTTCAGGCGGATGCAGGTATAATCTTCCGCAGAATATAACGGCAGAGGGTGATTATTCCTCAGCCGCATTTTTCCTCTGCGCAGGGGCTTTATCCAAGCGGGGAATCAGCGTTAACGGCCTTAATCCCGCTTCCTCTCAGGGAGACAGAGAAATTCTTGATATTCTGCGGCGCATAGGAGCAGATGTTTCCGTTTCTGAAAGTATGGTTACTGTCAGGAAAAATGTGATTAAGGCGGCTGATATTGATGCGGGACAGATTCCCGATCTTATTCCTGCGGTGTCTGCACTGCTGTGCTTTGCCGACGGAGAAAGCAGGATTTATAAAGCTGAGCGTCTGCGGCTTAAAGAGAGCGACAGGCTTAAAACTACAAGTGCAATGCTTAAATCCCTTGGTGCAGATATAGAAGAACTGCCCGACGGACTTAATATAAAAGGAAAAAAAACGCTTACGGGCGGAATGTGCGAGAGCTTTAATGACCATAGAATAGCTATGGCTGCCGCAGTTGCTGCCTGTGGCTGTACAAATTATGTTGAGATAGAGAATGCTCAGGCAGTGCAGAAATCATATCCTGATTTCTGGAGAGATTTTAACTGCCTGAAAGGAGAAAACTGATGAGCTGTTATGGTGAAAATCTGCGCTTAAATATATTCGGACAATCTCATAGTCCTGCAATCGGTATGACTCTGGACGGTGTTCCGGCAGGTGTCAGAATTGATTTTGATGCCTTGCAGAGCTTTTTAGACAGACGGGCACCGGGCAGGTCTGAGCTTTCAACTGCCAGAAAAGAAGATGATATACCTGAATTTATTTCAGGTTTACTGGACGGCGTCACCTGCGGAACGCCTATTACTGCAATTATCCGCAATAAAGATGCCAGAAAAGAGGACTACTTAGAATATAAGAATCTGCCCCGTCCCGGTCACGCTGATTACACAGCCGCAATAAAATACGGAGGTTATCAGGATTATTCAGGCGGGGGCGCTTTTTCGGGCAGAATGACTGCACCATTATGTATAGCAGGCGGAATCTGCATACAGCTGCTTGAAGCACAGGGCATAAAAGTTATTTCCCGAATCTACTCCATAGGCGATGTTTACGATACAGGAGAGCTTACAGATTCATTACTTCACAAGAATTTCCCGACAGTGGATGATGAGCAGGGCCTTAAAATGCAGCAGCTTATACAGAACGTCAAAAACAGCGGTGACTCAGTGGGCGGTATAATCGAATGTGCGGTTTTAAATCTGCCTGCCGGTCTGGGCGGTCCTTTATTTGACGGAATGGAGAGCAGAATATCTGCTGCTGCATTCGGCATACCGGGGGTTAAAGGCATAGATTTCGGCCTTGGAATAGATGCTGCAAAAGCAAAAGGCAGCGAGAACAACGATCCGTATACTGTAAAGGACGGCAGAATAGTAACCGAAACCAATAACTGCGGAGGAATCCTCGGCGGAATAACAAACGGAATGCCGCTGCGCTTCAGACTTTTTATGAAACCGACACCATCTATTGCAAAGGCGCAGAGAAGTGTGGATATGGTAAGCATACAGGAAAAAGAAATAAAGGTCAGCGGTCGCCATGATCCGTGCATTGTGCCGAGAGCGGTACCGTGCGCAGAGGCTGCGGCGGCGGTTGCGGTGTATGATGCGCTGCTTGGACGGGAAAAAGAAACGAGGCCAAAATGGATTTAAAAGAATTAAGAACTCAAATTGATGCCATAGATTCACAGCTCACAGAGCTTTTCTGCAGACGCATGGATGTTTCGGAAAAGATAGGGGAGTATAAGAAGGAAAACGGCCTGCCTGTTTTTGATGAGATGCGTGAAAAAGAAAGAACAGAAGCCGTCAGGGCAGGCTGTCCTGAACGATATAAAGATGCGGTTACGGCACTGTATAAGGAAATATTCAGGCTGAGCCGTGATGTACAGAAGAAAAAATGCGGACTTCTGGGCGAGAAGCTTTCACACAGCTACTCTCCGCTTATACATTCAAAGCTTGCAGACTATAAGTATGTTCTTTATGAGAAAAGCAGAGAGGAAGTTGAGAAATTCCTTAAATCCGGTGACTGGGATGGACTTAATGTAACTATTCCGTACAAGAAAACCGTGATGCAATACTGCGGTGAGATTTCTGAAAGAGCCAAACGGATAGGCAGTGTAAACACCCTTGTAAAACGCCCCGACGGAAGCATTTTCGGTGATAATACAGATGCTTTCGGCTTCGAGCTTCTGGTAAAAAAGCTGGGTGTTGCAGCCGCAGGCAAAAAAGCCCTGATACTCGGCAGCGGCGGAGCCTGCGCAGCGGTTAAAGCTGTGCTTGAGGAGCTGGGTGTATCTGAGCTTGTGGTAATATCAAGAACAGGCAGTGACAACTACCGGAACATTTCACGGCACTATGATGCACAGATAATTGTAAACACCACACCTCTCGGAACTTATCCTAATAACGGCACGGCTGCTGTTGACTTGAAGCCTTTCACAAAATGCGAAGCCGTGATTGACCTTGTATATAATCCTGCAAGAACTGCCCTTGTAATGCAGGCCGAACAGCTGGGAATACCTTGTACAGGCGGCCTTTATATGCTGACAGCACAGGCTAGGCGCAGCTCAGAGCTTTTTACGGGAAGCAAAATTGAAGCAGGAAGAATTGATGAAATAACCGCTGAGCTTAGAGATTCCATGGAAAATATTGTGCTGATAGGAATGCCCGGCTGCGGTAAAACCACAGTGGGAAAAGCTCTGAGCAAACTGAGCGGTAAAAAGCTGTATGATACAGATGAACTTATAGAAAAGGAAATCGGTATCAGTATTCCGGAATTTTTTGAAAAGAACGGAGAGCAGGCTTTCAGAGAGATTGAAAGCCGCATCATTTCGGAAATTTCAAGGCTTTCCGGTGCAATTATCGCTACCGGCGGCGGTGCGGTAACAAGGCGGGAAAACTACCCTCTGCTGCACCAGAATTCAAGAATTGTCTGGCTCAAAAGAGACTTAAACCTCCTGCCGATTGATGGAAGACCGGTTTCTAAATCAAGACCTGCGGAGGAGCTTTACAGTGAACGCCGTCCTCTGTATGAAGCATTTTCCGATTATGAAGTCAATAACTCAGGCAGCCCCGAGGAAACTGCCAAGGCAATTCTGGAGGCAGTAAAATGAAGCTTTTCATAATAAACGGCCCAAACCTTAATCTGCTGGGCATACGTGAGCCTGATATTTACGGAAGCAAATCCTATGCTGCACTGACTGAATTTGTGAGTGCTGCCTGTAAGGAGCAGGGGATTGACTGCGAGATTTTCCAGTCAAACCATGAGGGTGAACTGGTAGATATAATTCAGAGCGGGCTAAATAACTGCGACGGCATTGTTATAAACCCTGCGGCATACACGCACCCAAGCATTGCAATACTTGATGCCCTTAAGGCTGTCAATATTCCTGCGGTCGAAGTGCATCTTTCGGATGTGGATTCCAGAGAACCCTTCAGACAGATTTCATATGCCGGAATGGCCTGTATTAAAACCTTCAAAGGCATGGGATTTGAGGGCTATCGTCAGGCAATTATTTTTCTCAAAGAATATTTATCAAAATTATAGACAAATCACTCCTATTAGTGATATTATTAGTGCAGATTATACAGGTTTTAATGCATGATCTGTAAATAGCAAAAATCAGTAAAAGGAGATTATTTCTATGAGCAAGTTCAAACCCGGAGTATATACGGGCGTTGCCAGCGGCAACGGCTATGACAGCAAGCCCAGTAAAATAAAGGTTGCGGTCACTTTGTCAGAGGATAGAATAGAAAAAGTCGAGATACTGTCCCACGGAGAAATTAAAGGTGTCGGCTATGGCCTTAAAACCTCACCGGTTGAGACTTTACCAGGTGAAATCGTAAAGCATCAGTCTTTAGGCGTTCCCCCTGTTATCGGTGCAGAAAAAACCTCTAAGGGCATTATTAAAGCCTGCACAAAGGCTATTGAGAAGTCCGGCGCAAACACCAAGCCCCTTATGAAAAAGGTTCCTAGAGAAGCTCATGCTGATGAAGAGCGCTTTGTTGATTTCCTGATTCTGGGCGGCGGTGCCGGCGGACTTGCCGCAGGAGTTCAGGCAAGACAGGTCGGCGGAGATGTGCTCATAGTTGAGGCAGCCGGTGTTTCAGGCGGTTCTGCAGCCCGTTCCGGCGGTAAGCTTGTTGCTCCCGGTACAAAATGGCAGGAGGCTATCGGTATATACGACAGCCCCGATATGCTTTTCGATTATATGATGGGTCAGAGCAAGGGCAAGGCTGACCCCAAGAAGATTCGCTATTTCTGCGACCATGCATACGAAAACCTTCTGTGGCTCGAAAAATGCGGCTGGAAGTGCTTCAGCACCGAGCCTATACATGAAAGCATAGTCCCATGGAGAGTTTATAACAGCGAGGGCGGCTCATATATGTCAGCCGGTCAGGGCGGCCACATCACCTCTGCTATGCACGAGGAGTATGAGCGTCTGGGCGGAGAGATCATTTTCAACTGCAGCCTTAAGGAGCTTATATTTGAAGACGGCAGAGTTAAAGGCGCAATCTGCGAATATGCAGGCGGCGGAAAGCTCACTGTCAGAGCCAATAATGTTCTGCTTACAACCGGCGGCTTTGCTGCAAACAGAGAAATGCTCGAGGGTCTTTATCCCTGCATGAAGGGCTACTTTACCGATGTTCCCAAGACTAACGTCGGTACAGGTATAACGGCTGGAACTGCAATCGGTGCAAAGGAATATGTTTCCCCCGGCGTACAGGTAAACTACATGAGCTTAACTCCTGCACTTATAGGCATTAACGAAGAAGCCGGACTTATCGTCAACGCCGAGGGCAGAAGAGTTGTAAACGAGTGGAGCTATCAGTATGTAGTCGGTGACGCACTTATGCGCACCCAGAGCAACAACGGCTGGTATATTAGCTGCGGCAACGAGCTTTATGATACCGTTAACAGAGCCTTTGCAAACGGCCCTGTTCCCGGTTTCCCCGATGTTTTTGCTGATTCCATTGAAGAACTGGCAGAGAAAATGCACGTTGATTATGCTACACTCAAGGAAACCATTGACCGCTACAACGAGCTGTCAGACAAGGGTGTTGACGAGGACTTCGGAAAGCCTGCAAAATTCATGTTCCCCATAAAGGGACCCAGATATGCTGCTTTCTACTACACTCCCTGCATTACGGTTACCTTCGGCGGTCTTGTTACCGACCTTATGGGCAGAGTTCTTGATAAGGACAACCGTCCCATTCCCGGTCTTTACTCCGCCGGTGAGACTGCTTCTGTGGGTATATACGGCACTATCTATCCCGGCTGCGGAACCTCAATCGGCTCTGCAATGATCTGGGGCAGACTTGCTGCAAAGCTTGTTACAAATCAGCCCATTGACTGATGCGAAACCCTGATTAAACTAAATAATATATAGAAAAATCCCCTTATGCAAAAGCATAAGGGGATTTTATTTTACTCAGGTAGAAATGATGTTATGCGCTCTGCGCTCGCTTTTTGAGGAAAGAAATTTCGGTTTGGTTTCGGAGATTATAACGGAGAAGAATATCAGAGCAAAGCCGATGAATATTTTTACAGTCATTTCCTCGTTATAGAAAAGAACGGAGATAAGAGCACCGAAAACTGCTTCAAGACTCATTATAACCGCTGCGGTTGAAGAGGGAGTATACTGCATACCCCAGGCCTGAAAATAGAAGCAGGCAGCTGTGCACATAACACCGAGGTAAAGTATATTAAGCCATGCTGAAACGGGAACATCGACAGGCGGGGCCTCAAAAATCAGAGCCAGAATCCAGCACACAACAGCTCCCGTTGCGAACTGAACAGCGCTTATGGTCACCGCATTTCCTTCAGGCAGATAATGCTCCATCATAATAATCTGGATTGCATAGAAGATACCGCAGGCAAGAGTCAGCAGATCACCGATATTAAGCCCGCTGTCAGAACTGCCGAGAGACACAAAGCCCAGACCGACAGCACAGAGAACGCCTGCAACGGCGCTGGAAAAACCGGGCTTTCTTTTGTAAACTACCCAATCAAGAAAAGGAACTATAACGCAGTATGTAGCTGTTAAAAAAGCGTTTTTACCGGGAGTTGTGTACTTTAAACCATAAGTCTGCACAATATATCCTGCTGCAAGGCAGCAGCCCATAAGTGCGCTTCCTATAAAGGCTTTTTTACTCATTGCCTTTAGCTTTCTGCCTGCAAAAAGAAGCATGAGCACCGCTGAAATGGTAAATCTCATGGCAAGCACCCACTGAGTACCTACACTGGTAATGGCACTTTTCAGAACAACAAACGAAGTTCCCCATATAAAGGCCGTTGCAAAAAGAGCAAGGCGGCCTGCAAAAGGATGGGATTTTTTCATATTACACCTTAGTCATGTACGGAGCAGCTGCACGAAGCATAAGCTTCTTTACACCTATCTCCTCAAAATTGATTTCAATAAAGAAGTCGCCGCCCATTGGAGTCATTTTTGTGATTACTCCACAGCCGAAAGCTTTATGTTTTATGCTGTCACCGAGGGCAAAATTCACCTGTGCAGCAGGTTCCGGAGCTTTGTGAGCCGGAATTCTGCCATAGGATTCTCTGCGCTCAGGGGGAGTGTAGTCCCAGCTCTCATTATAGCTGCGGTCGCTGTAAGAATAGCCTCTGGGGATGTTCTTTTCAATATCCTCATCCGGAATTTCTTCCACAAAGCGGGATACACGGTTAGCGGTTGTGCGGCCGAAGAGCATACGCTGTCTTGCGCATACGAGATGCAGCTTTTCTTTGGCACGGGTAAGAGCAACATAGCAAAGTCTGCGCTCTTCCTCCATTTCGTCAGGCTCACCGATTACTTTAATTCCCGGGAAAATACCTTCCTCCATACCGCTTATAAATACATTGGGAAATTCAAGACCCTTTGCGCTGTGCATAGTCATCATAACCACACAGTCGGCATCTTTATCGTAATTATCCATATCTGTATAGAGCGCCACATTTGAAAGATAGCCCTCCAGAGTAAGATCACCGGACATTTTCATATATTCAATAATGCTTGTTTTAAGCTCTCGGACGTTCTCAGCACGGTCCTGATCCTTTTCGTCGTCAGAGGTTTCGAGCATGGTGAGATATCCGGTCTGCTTTAAAAGCTCATCGAATAATTCGTCAGGGGTGTGCTTATCTTTAAAGGCAATAAGCTCTTTAATCATATTTGCAAACTGCCGCATCTTGATGGCTGATCTTTGAAGCTCAGGGTAGGCATCTGCATTGTTTGCAATATCGAACAGGCAGGTATTCTCTCTCTGCGCAAGCATATTTAAAGTGTCAATGCTTTTGGCACCGATACCACGGGCAGGGGAGTTAATAATTCTCAGAAGCCTGAGATCGTCTGCGGGCACGGCAATAACATTCATATAGGAGAGAATGTCTTTTATTTCAGCTCTGTCAAAGAAGCGGTTTCCGCCGAAAATGCGATAGGGGATACCTGAGCGTTTAAAAGCAAATTCAAGCTGGCTTGCCTGCGCATTCATTCTGTAAAGTACGGCATGATCACGCCAGTTTGCACCCTGACCGTAATTTGCCATTATCTGCGAGGCAATATACTGGGCTTCTTCGTTTTCATTATCGGCAACATACAGCTTAAGCTTGTCACCGCCGTCTTTCTTGGTCCAAAGCTCCTTGCCCTTACGTCCTTTATTATTTCTGATAACCGCATTTGCAGCATTCAGAATGTGCTCTGTGCTGCGGTAATTCTGCTCAAGACGGATTGTGCGGCAGTTTTTATACTGCTGCTCAAAGGAGAGAATATTCTCGATTGTTGCTCCTCTGAACTTGTAAATACTCTGGTCATCATCACCCACAACACAGATGTTGCCCCAGCCGCCTGCAAGAGTGGATGCCAGAAGATATTGCAGATGGTTTGTATCCTGATATTCATCTATAAGAACATATCTGAACCGGCGCTGCCAGTATTTTCTCGCATCTTCATGTTCAAGTAAAAGCTTAACAGTGAAGTAAATCAGATCGTCAAAATCCATTGCATCGGCAGCAAAAAGCCTGCGCATATACTCGGAATAAATCTGAGCCATTTTGATTTTGCGCATATCATAGGACATCTCGGCGTTCTTGGTGTACTCAGCAGCAGAAATCTGCTGATCCTTGGCGCTGCTGATTTCGTTCAGTACAGAACGGGGCTTGAACACCTTGTCGTCAAGATTCATGTCCTTCAAAATACGTTTTATAAGGCTTAGACTGTCGTTGGTGTCATAAATGGAAAAAGAGCTTGAAAAACCAAGCTTCTCTCCGTCTCTGCGCAGAATTCTGACACAGGCGGAATGGAAAGTACAGGCCCATATATCATCAGCTGAGCTTCCAAGCATATTTGAAAGTCTTGCTTTAAGCTCATCTGCGGCCTTGTTTGTGAAGGTGATTGCAAGAATCCGCCACGGCTCAGCAGGTTCAAGTGCTGCAAAGGATTCAGCACCGGGCTGCTTTTCCCTCAATGCACTGAGCATAGCTTCATCAGCGCCGGCAGGTAACTGATCAGAATCACTGCCACGGCCGTATTTTAAAATATTTGCGATACGGTTAATTAATACTGTGGTTTTACCGCTTCCGGCTCCTGCCAGTATCAGCAGCGGCCCCTCCGTGGCCAGCACCGCTTCTCGCTGCATTTCATTAAGATTTTTATATTCAGCGCTAATATACGCTTTTCTCGCTTCTGCGAAATCTAATTCAAATTTTCCCATAATAAATATTTTAGCATAAATCGATTTTTTCCACAAGCCGAAAAACTTTTACGCCCTTAAAAGAAACATTTTGGAAACAATTCCAAGAAAAAACATTGACAAGTAATCACATTGTGGTATATCATGTCAACAGATGTAAATATGGGGGCAGTATATCTGCTGCCATAAGATAAAACGAGCCGAAAGAGAGAATAATCATGAAGAACTTTTTTAAGGATCTTTGGGACACTATGACAGACCCGAGATATGAAAAGTACATACTTGTTATTTTGCCCTGTGTTGCGGTGCTGATTGCCGCATTGATTCTGGTTCCGGGTTTTATATCAAGATCTCGTGAAACAGCCCTGCGTGATATGGAGCAGGAGTATAATGCAGCAGCAGGCCAGTCAGTCAAGCCTGAGATTAAGAAGCCTGCGGAAACTGTAAAGCCTCAGGCAGAAAAGACTGCTGATAAAGATAAAGCGGAGAAAAATGACTCAATTTCAAATAAGCCTGAATCAGGTAATACAGTCAGTTCGAATCAGATAAAGCAGGAAAGTAAACCTTCAAAAACCCCTGCAAAGCCTGATAATAAACCGGCACAGACACCGGCAGTACCTTCTGCCAAGCCTTCAAAGCCCGCTAAACCTGCTCAGACTCCCACACCGCAAAATAATCAGGATTTCGGTGCAAATTCAGGCTATGAAGAACACGTTGAGCACAAGGAAATTGAAAATATCGCAGATATTGTCACAATTATAGATGATACAGAGCTTTCCTATGAGGAGCAGTTTGATACCAGCGCCCCTTCTGCACCTGAATCAGTTGAGGTTGAAGAGATAATCACCCCTAATGACGCAATGGGTGTAGATTTGATAGTAGTTGAAAATGTTCCCGTACTCGATGCAAACGGAAACCCCACCTATGAATATGAATTCAATCTCGGCCCCAACGGCAGACTTGTTTTAAACGACAGCGGACTTGAAAGCGATGTCTATCCCGTAGATGAAAATAACGACGGAGTTGTTGATTACGGTGAATACTTCTTCGTTCCCACCACTCCCGAAGAGGGAACAGAGTCAGACTTAACTGCTCAGGGCTACTATAAAAGTGAGATACTTTACAATTCCGACAACACTCCTGTTTCCAAATACTCCGTAACCGCAACACCCATTATGGGCGAAGTTACCAAGCGAGTAGGCTGGCAGAAGATTGACGGCAAAATGTACTACTATAATTCAAACGGAGAAATGGTTCACGGCCTCAAAAAGATTGACGGTCTGTTCTACTATTTCGACCAGAACGGTGTAAAGGCATCTTCTGTCGGTATTGATGTATCCTCCTACAACGGGAATATCAACTGGAATGCAGTTAAAGCTCAGGGGATTGATTTTGCCATAATACGTGTCGGCGGACGTGGCTGGGGCAGCGGTGTTATTTACAACGACACCAAATTCAGCTCTTACATAAAGGGAGCTAAGGAAGCAGGCCTTAAAGTGGGTGTTTACTTCTACTCAACCGCTATAAACGAAAAAGAAGCAGTCGAGGAAGCAAGCTATACTTTGCAGCGTGTCGGCAGATACAGCCTTGACTACCCTATATTCATGGATGTAGAGTTCTCCGGCGAAAATCCTCACGGCCGTGCTGATGTTCTGAGCCCCGGTCAGAGAACACGCATCATAAACGCATTCTGCGAAACAGTGGAGAACAGCGGCCGTCAGGCAGGTGTGTATTCCGGTCAGAACTTCTTCCACAGCCAGCTTGAGATAAATAAGATAAACTCCTATTTCACATGGCTTGCAAGCTATACAGCCAATAACAGGCTCCCTGATTTCAGAGGTCGTTATGATATGTGGCAGTTCACCAGCTCCGGAAAAATAAACGGAATAGGTGACAGCGTGGATCTGAACGTAATTTTCTAATATAATACGATAAAACCGGCGGAGAATACTCCGCCGGTTTATTTTTTCCGATGCTAAATCATGTGAGTACAACTATTGCGAGAAATTCGCATTATGTAAACCTGAATTACGGCTGCGTGCAGAATGAAGCACGTAAACAATTCGCTTGAAAGAATGCTCTCAATGGGTTAAAATAAAGATGAAACTTTTTAGTCTCAGGACGTGATTTTACCAGAAGATTTACTTCGTTTTCAGGTGATATAGGAGTTTTGATATGAAAAAAACATTTATCCCGTCTAAAAGCTTATTAGCATTTAGTATAGTTATATTTATCGTGTTTATATTTTCTATATGGGTCTGTTCGTATATAGAATTCTGGACTACAACAATAGAACTAATATCCGATGAATTTAAGTCCCCAAGCATATTCCATATCTTTTTGGCTGTTGCTGACATCTTAATAAGCTTTGTTGTATTTCCATTTATAATTATATTATTGCTTTACGGCGCTTTTGAACACTATTTTTTTGCAGGCAGACCCATAAGCTTCTATGATGATACGATCAGAACAGGTCTTTTTAAGAAAAAGAAATATTATAAAAAAGATATCACCGGAATAGGGATTGCGCCGGCAATATACGGAAGCTTATTTAATAACTGCGGAGAATTATTTAATATAAATCTCTTTACTGACCTGGGGATATATATTGCTTTTGGAAACTTCAAAAGGTCAGACCTGTCAGAATATGGAATTATGAATGTTTGGGAAGACGCTGAATTCCGGAGGATTCTTCCTCATGCATTGGACTTAACAAATAAAATCTGTGCGAAATCGTATAATATAGACTGCTCAAAAATTCAGCATATGGACGGCCTTCTGTGGATGAGCTACACAGAGGATAACCTGCAATTTCTGCAAAACTGGCTGGGAAGTAAATTCGATGAACTTACTGAGTCATGATTTAATATAGTAAAAATATTTTACTTAAGGACACGAAGGAGCTTGCATTATGAAAGAAAAGAAAAAACGTATCTGGCTGACGATTCTTACACTTTTTTTAGTCCAGTATATTCCGGCTTTTGCAATTTCCCTTGGGCCTTACCTTAAAACCGGTGCATTGCCTTCACCTGTTATGTCTGGAGTAGGTGCGATAGTAACAGGAATAATCTACAT
>JAHHRR010000049.1 GCA_020025655.1 Oscillospiraceae bacterium | reverse complement strand
CTTAAAGAGATAAAGGGCGATGTGGATTTTGCCCGCATAGTACTTCTCCGTGTGGGGCTTCTTGACGGTGACGATGAGGCCATTTACAGGACCCTCAAAGACATTGAATTTGCTAAATATCACGTTTATCCCGAAGGCTACATGGTTAGAATGTCTCCGGAATCATATCGTGAGCAGGTTCGTGTCAGCAGGAAGGCTCTGAAAAAAGGTATAAGCTTTAAGTCCATAGGCGCAAGCTACATTAAGGCGTATAAACAGAATCCTAATGTGCTTGACGTCAAAGTGATCTTCGTTACTGACCCTAAGTTTAACTTCAACGCTATGAAGGACATGGCCAAAAAGTCTGATGCAGTAACCGGAACGCTGACCCATATCCTCGAAGGTATGTCCACAGACTGTTCCGTCTGCGCACTTAAAGATATCTGTGATGAAATTGAAGGTATGAAAGAACTTCATTTCGGCATAGGTGATAAGGGTGCAACAAATAAATAACGGCGAATAACCGGAACAGAGCAGCGCTCAGCGCTGCTCTGTTTTTTAATTTTCAGGTTTTAAACTGCAAGTCTCCAGCATATAAATATTTTAAGGGGGCGAGCAGATGTCATATGATGAAAATAATAAAATACCGGCCAGAATCCACAGCCTTAATATGGAGGCAAGGGAGAGGCTGAGCCTTACAGGGGTAGATGATGTAAAAGGGTTTGATGAAAATCTGGTCATCCTTACTACCTCACTGGGTGATCTTAATATAAGGGGGCAGGAGCTTCATATTGAGAAGATAGATTTAGAGTCGGGAGCGCTGGAGCTTAGGGGAAAAATTCAGGAGCTGAGCTACGACGAGAGCCTGAAAAGTGGATCTGTCTGGAAAAGGCTTTTCGGCTGATGGGTACTGATATAAAATTGCAATGTCTGGGATTGCTGACGGCTTTTCTACTGGGCGTGGCAGGCGGGGTGCTATATGATGTTCTGCGGCCGTTAAGGTATAAAACGGGCGATAAAATCGGAATTTTAATAGATGTGGCCTTCAGCGCAGCAGTGGGTTATATGCTGTTTTTGTATGCAATGGCTTCCAGCAGTGCCAGACTGGGATTTTGGGAACTTTCTGCATCGTTTCTGGGATTTATTGCCTATATTTACAGCCTCAGTAAACTGTTTTTTCCACTTCTTGAGCGAATATATCATTTCGCCGGTTTGCTGATTGAAAAAAACAAAAATTTTATTAAAAAAATCAGACTTTATAGAAAAAATCTCTTTAAAAAAACATGAATATGCTATATTATTAAAGATGCGGATATTTTTCCCGGAAAGAGGCATTGATGCGTAATCGTTATCTTATTCTCAGAATCGTAATTGTTGCTTTTCTGCTGTATTCCATGACAGCTTTCGGAAGCGGATTGAGAAATCTGAGACTCACTCAAAAGCACTGCTATGAACTTGAGAATGAGCTTACGGAACTGAGAGAAGAAAATAAGACATTAAAGCTGGAACTCAGTTCTGAACCGGATGATGAGATAATGGGGAAACTGGCCCGCGAAAAATTGGGTATGCTGAAACCCGGAGATAAAATTTTTATTTTTTCCAAAGATAGAGAGGAGCTGCTATGGAGCTGGAAGTAGGTAGCGTTTTAGAAGGTAAGGTAACAGGTATCACAAAGTTCGGTGCATTTGTGTCATTACCGGAAGGGAAGAGCGGACTTGTGCATATCTCAGAGATTGCCAATAGCTATGTTAGTGATGTTCACGAACATCTCCAGCTTGGACAGTCCGTAAAAGTGAAAGTTTTGAACGTGACAGAGGATGGTAAAATCAATCTGTCAATTAAGCGTGCCGAGGAGCAAAAGAACGATTCAAGACCTTCTCAGAGACAGCAGAGCTTTAACCGCAGACCTAATAATCCTGCACCTGTTACACGGGCAAGACAGGAGACTGTGGCTCCGCCCAGTGATAATCAGCAGTTTGAGGACAGGCTTAAAAAGTTTATGCAGGAATCTGACAGCCGTCTGGCCTCAAACCCTATATATTCAGACCATAAAAAGCGTAATCGCAGAAGATAAAAAATTAAAGGAGATATAACAATGACAGATTTTAAGCAGATGTATGCGCAAAAGCTCACAACTGCTGACGAACTTGCAGAAAGGGTTCAGGATAATTGGGTTATAGCCATGGATACCGGCGGATCTCAGACTCCTGATATCATTTCTGCAATCGCAAAGCGTGCATATGCAGGTGCTATTAAGGGTGTTACTGCACATACTCTTCTGGATGCATACCCATTTGAGTATTTTGCAGACAAAGAGCTGTACGGCAAGCTTACAGGTGTTTCCTGGTTTTCCTCCGGCGGCGCCAGAAAGGCAATCAACGGCGGCTGGGCAGATTTCATCCCTTCCTACTACCGTGATATCCCCGGTCATGTTCGCAGATGCTATGATTATGATGTAGCCTGCTTCAATGTCTCACCTATGGACAAGCACGGTTACTTCAGCCTTGGCGGTTCCAATTCCTTCAGCGAAGCTATTCTGGATAAATCCAAGCGCATTTTCCTTGAGGTTAATGAGCATCAGCCCAGAACTGTAAACGGACTGCAGATACATATTTCTCAGGTTGACGGACTTATAGAGGTTTCCCGCTACCTGCCCGTTATCACACCTCCTCCCATTGACGAGGTCAGCAGCACTATCGGTAATCTTATAGCTGAGCGTATTCCTGACGGTGCCTGCATACAGCTGGGTATCGGCGCAGTTCCTGATGCTACCGGAATTGCTCTTAAATCCAAGCATGATCTGGGTATCCACACTGAAATGTTCACCGACTCCATGGTTGAACTTATCGAGTGCGGCGCTGTAAACAACAGCAAAAAACAGATTCACAAGGGCATAAGCGTTACAACCTTTGCCTACGGTTCTCAGCGCATATATGACTTTATTGATGATAACCCCTCTATCGCCTTTATGCCTGTCAACTATGTTAACGATCCCAACGTCATCTGCCAGAATGACAATGTCATTTCTATAAATGCAGCTCTTGAGGTTGACTTCTGGGGTCAGGTATGCTCCGAGAGCATCGGTACCAAGCACCTCTCCGGCTCCGGCGGACAGATAGACTTTGTCCGTGGTGCAATCCAGTCCAAGGGCGGCAAGAGCTTCATTGCATTCCCCTCCACTGCAAAGGGCGGTACTATCTCCAAAATCAAGTCTGAGCTTACTCCCGGTGCAGTAGTTACCACCAGCAAGAATGATGTTGACTATATTGTTACCGAATACGGTGTTGCACAGCTTCGTGGCAGAAGCCTCGCAGAGAGAACTAAGCAGCTTATTGCCATTGCACATCCTGATTTCAGAGATCAGCTTACATTTGATGCAAAAAAACGTGGAATACTCATATAATTCTATAAATAAAAAGGCGGGATATGTTCCCGCCTTTTTTAACAGATACCGGATAAGAAAAAGCCTTCTGAATAATCAGAAGGCTTTTTTCAGGTTTTACGATATAATGTATATCCACATTTACAATGGATATGAATTTTTCCTTTACCTTTCGGAACCCGAAGCATTGCACCACAGCCCGGACATTTGAAGAATTTGAAATCCTTGCTCTGACGGCGGCGATCCTTGTAGTTTTCAAAACTTTGTCTGCGTCTGGCGAGCCAGTTGAGATACAAATAGTTTTCCGCATCACGCTGAGTAAGCCTGCGGGAGAAAGCTCTCACAAAGCTGTATATCAGCATAAAAAGTGCGATCCAACGTATAAATGATCCCAGAAATGCGTTTATAAATACGCCTACAAGACCTGCCAGTAAAATGAAAACCAGACCTGCCCAGAATAAGGCTTTTGATAATTCGTCCATGCCCTGACGACCGTAAAAAAACTTGTTGATTTTTTCTCTCATTGCGCTGCTCCATACTTTTAAATGATAATCTATATTGAATATAAACAGTATTCAGCTATAAGTCAACATTCAGTGGAGATTGTTTACATATCATTTGCAAAAGCGCTCAGGACGGAGAATAATCACATGAACTGAGTATATTTCCGGCTGAATTATACTTCATAATAGCCAGCTTGTTAAGCACTGAGATATTTACAAAGTAATTGAAAGGCGGAATACTAGAGGAAAATCCTTTTGCGTTTCCAAGCTCAGTAGTGAAGTTAAGAGTGTACTTGCCGTCATCTGTATCGAGCTTTAATGTGGCTGTTCCGTCACCGATAATTACGGAGGTTGTGAAGCCTGTGCATACATTGGTGCCGTTATTTGAATCACCTGCAATGTAGGGAATAAGTGAGCGGTCACCGGTATTTAAAACCCAGTATCCACAATAAGGCTTATACATCTCCAGAAGATTCAGCCAGTAATCACGGTCTTCAAACTCATATTCATAGGCGCTGAGCCAGTCATAGGCGCCGTAAACATCGCCTTTTTCCACAAGCTCGTAAAACTCTCTTGTATAATCGCAGAGACGGGTAATCTGAGGTATATAATCAGAGCTTTCCTTATAATCTCCGAGAGATTTGAAAAGTTCCGTAAGTGCATCCTGAAAGGGGACCAGGCCTTCGGAGGGCTGATCTTCAAGAACAAAATCCACTTTATCTTTTCCACAGGCAGCTTTGAATTCTGTAATATATCCCTCGCCATTGCTTAAAGCAAAATCTTTAGAGAAGGATATAATTCCGGGAACATCGGTTTCGGTACTGAGCTTTACCCAGACATTGCGAATGTTCTGCTGAGACATAAATCCGAAAAGCTGCATGGCCTTCTGATAAATAGCCTCCTTTGCCATTGAGGCACTGTCTTTGAAGCTGCCCAGCTCCACAAATGCATCCCGTGCAAGGCAGAACTGCTTATCAGCAAGAAGGGCAGCGGCATCATCATATTTCGCCTGAAGCTTTGCGGTTTTGATATCTTCTATGGCTTTTAGGCACTTTTCAGAAAGCTCTGCACTGTCCTTGTAATCTCCAAGCTCTTTAAAGCGGTCGGCAGCAGCCTGATACATGATAATGGAAATATCATCGTCCTCTGACAGAGAGGACTGATTTACATCTATGAGCTTCAGACCGACGGGGTTTGCGGTCTCAGCATATCTCATAAGCTCAAGGTTCCTCTCATACGGAATATTGCTTTCTGACTGAGTGGAACTGTCCTTATAATTCCCAAGTGAATCAAAGGCTTCGGCTGCTTTATCGTACTGTCCGGAATCAACAAGCGCCTGCGCATTTTCATACCGTTCATGATTTTTTATCTCTCTGGGTACAAACACGCATACCAGAGCTATGACTATGAAAACCGGAATAAGCGCAAGGACTAAAGAACGCAGATTTTTGCGCTTTTCTTTTGCGTCAATATCATCCTGAGCCTGCTGCTCTTTTTCGTTTTCAAGCCGTTCTGCACATTCGCTTTTTAACGAGCTGATATTAACATCTTTCAGCGCCGAATATACACGTCGGCAGTTATGACAGCTGCGTTCATCCAGATGGTTTACTGCGCCGCAGGTACAAAACCAGAGTTCAGCATCTTCAACAGGGGCAAATTTACAGTCAGTGCCGTAGCGTATCCGGTATTGAGTTGCAAGCTCTTCATCCTGAAATTCGTCAGCAAGCAATTTATGCTCTTTGAGAGCTTTCCACGGGCGGTTATCCCATGTCCATGAGCTGCCGTCATCAAAAATAACCTCAGTAACGACAGCGGTAAAGTACTGAATATCAGCACCCGGAATTACAACTGCGGACTTCTGACCGAAATCAGAGTCACGGGGTACATTTAAATCCAGATATCTGTGGAAAACAGGCTCTTCAGCCAGCCTGCCTGCGGAATCAACGGTTGTAAGCCTCAGCTCAGCGGTGGTAATTGTTTTGCAGGATATATTCTGAAATTTTAACTGAGCAAGAAGCTTTCCGGTGTATCCGTCACGCAGCAGACGCCCGCCACGGATTATCAGAGGAGCACCTTCACAATACAGATTGTCCTCAAGGGAAAAAAGCTTAGTATAGCGTTCAGCCATTTTAACACCTCACCTTAGAATTCCGGCAGATCATCACTGCAGAAAACAGCCATATCCTTTCCACCTCTGTCGGGCAGAGCGGCCACCAGAATGTATCCGGTTAAGGGCAAAAGAAATGAAATCCAGAAATATTTTTTAGAAGCCCAGCCTTTCATTGCTGCTACCTTGTAAAATTCTTTTGCAATAAAGAAATTTATCACAAGGATTGCTGCAACGGCAATAATGACTAATAATGTTGTACATAGAATTGACATTTATACAATGTGCCTCCTTTTGTGGAGATTTGATATACTTTTATAGTATATCATGATGAATTATGGAAAGCAATGCAGGTGAGAAAAGTTTTAAAATCAGTTCACATGATTAAAATACTTTTAACAATGAAGTCTTGAACCTTTCAGGTTTAGGTGGTAAAATATATTGACTAATTGTCGGAGGTAATTAAAATGATAGCTATTGGCTCAGATCATGGCGGATTCGCACTTAAACAGGCAGTTATGAGGCATCTTAAAGACAGAGGCCTTGAATATAAGGATTTCGGAACCTACACAGAGGAAAGCTGCGACTATCCTGAGTACGGCCGTGCAGTTGCACAGGCAGTTGCATCAGGAGAATGTGAGAGAGGTATCGTTATTTGCGGTACAGGTATCGGCATTTCCATTGCTGCAAACAAGGTTCCCGGCATCAGAGCAGCTCTTTGCACTGACTGCTTCTGCGCAGAGGCTACCAGACAGCACAATGATGCAAATGTTCTGGCTTTAGGCGGAAGAGTTGTGGGTGAAGGTCTGGCACTTAAAATTGTGGACACCTTCCTTGATACTCCTTTCTCAAATGACGAGCGACACATTCGCCGTATCGCAAAAATAGAAGGCTGAGTAAAAATATCCGACTCCGGATGGAATTAAAAGGAGCAGAATTTGGCAAGAAAATCAGAATTTTATAAAGGTAAACGCAAGAAAAAGAGCTATGCGTTTGTTCCTTTTGTTATAGTACTGGCTATTCTGACTTTGGTAATGGTAAGTTTTTACGGTATGCAGAAGTATGCCGTTGTTACCAAGGACGGAGTTTCGGTTGAGCTTCCTGTAATGAGCGACGGCAGCAGCATTACGGACAGCAGCGACAAAGAGAAAAAGACATATTCTCATGTCGAGGCGGAGCTGGTGCTTGACCCTGCGGATTATTCAGATACAGAGAATGTTATAAAAAAAGACCCTGAACCACTGCGTGCAATCTTTGTTTCACCTGAAAACCTGAATGTAGATAAGCTTCAGGAGTATCAGAACAGACTTAAAACCGGTAATGCACTGGTTATTGAAATGAAGCCCCGCAGCGGTGAATTGCTCTTTACCTCAGCCTCGGATGCAGCAAATTCCTATGGTATGTCTGCGGTTCCCGAACGGGCAACTGAGGTAAAACAGTATATAGACAAATTAAAAGAGCAGAAAATCTATCTTGTTGCGCAGATCAGCTGCCTGATTGACAGCTCATACGGATCACGCAGCACCACGGTAACCCTTAAAACTCCTTACGGCGCAAGCTATACGGATAAAAACGGCGTCTGGCTTGATCCGTACAATCAGGATGTAAGAAACTATGTGGTTCAGATGTGCCGTGAGCTTTATGCACTGGGCTTTGACGAGGTGGTTCTGGCAGACGTTATGCATCCTGTTATTGAGCGGGATGAGGACGAGAAGAAGCCGCCGGCAGATCCCAATGAACCGGTAATGCCTGATTTCGTGTATTCAAGAGAGATGACTACAACACCGACACCGGTTAATGCAGTCTGCGGATTTGCAGCATATGTTGCAGACCAGCTTAAAGACAGAACCGGCCTGCTCTCAATCTATACCAACAGTCCGGCTTCCCTTGTAAAGGCAGATAAGGATAACGGTCAGGATGCTACTTTCTTTATGAAGCTTTTTGACAGAGTTTATTATCCTACTGACAAGGCAGCATACAAGTACAATATTAAAGACATAGAGAAGAGTGTGCTTACTGGAAGTGCGGAAAACCGCTTTGTTCCGGTTGTTATAAACTATCTTCCCAATAACTTTGAAGATGTTTCATGGGTCCTTATAGATAAGGAAATAAAAGAAGACAATTAAAAGTTATAAAATAACTGCACCCCGTCTGTCATCAGCTGACAGACGGGGTGTTTTTTATGATTATCAGTGCATAAAAAAGCTATCAGTCTGGATTATACAGACTGATAGCCGGTTAACAGTTATTAAACTATGCCTGCTTATTTAGTACCGAAAATACGGTCGCCGGCATCGCCGAGGCCGGGTACTATATAGCCGTGCTCGTTGAGGTGGTCATCCAGAGCGGCAACGAAAATGTCAACGTCGGGATGATCCTTCTGCATACGCTCAACACCTTCGGGGGCACCGATGACACACATAAGCTTAATGTGCTTAACACCGTCGTCCTTGAGGAACTGAATTGCGGCAGAGGCGGAACCGCCGGTTGCCAGCATGGGGTCAACAACAATAACATCACGCTCCTGAATATCAGGCGGCATCTTGAAGTAATACTTTACCGGTTCAAGGGTTTTGGGGTCACGGAAAAGACCGATGTGACCAACTTTGACGTTAGGCATCATGCTGACCATACCGTCTACCATACCAAGTCCTGCACGGAGGATGGGGACGACTGCCAGTTTTTTGCCGGCTATACGACGGCAGGTAGCTACTGCTACGGGAGTCTCAACCTTAACTTCCTCAAGGGGAAGGTCGCGTGTTGCCTCATAGCACATCAGCATTGCAATTTCAGATACCAGTTCACGGAATTCCTTTACGCTGGTTCTTTTATCGCGCAAAATAGAAAGTTTGTGCTGAATAAGGGGATGGTCGAATACACACAGTTTGCTCATGTTCTCGTTCTCCTTTTTTCGCCGGCTGTTCGGAAGAAAAACCGGCAGTTTTATTGATATATGTTTAAGCCCACGCTCTATGAATAAGATATAAAACACAGAACGGCGAAAAAACCATAGTTATTCTGCAGATTTTTCCATTCTTTCCTGTCTCTCACGCTCTGCCTGAGAAAGTCTGAGATATACAGGTAAAAGTGAATCAGCAGTTCCGGGTTCAAGCTCTCTTGCAGCCATTGCGACGCCCCATGCACTCTGCCAGCGCAGATTTTCAGGAGCTATGGAGCAGCTGATATTATTATCATTGAAATATTTCATGCAAAGCTCTGCTCCGTCTCCGACAAGGAAAACAGGAGCATTGAGGCTGCGAACTTCTTCTGCAAGCTCAGACAGCGCAATGGGTCTGTCCGGACAAAGTCTGTGAGGCTTACCGTCACGAATCTCAAAAAGAGCATTGTAAACCTGACTGCGTCTTGCGTCCATTACAGGGCAGATGTAACCGCCGTGTGATACGCCGTGCCATGCCATTGCCTCCAGAGTGGAAACTCCTGTGCAGGGCTTTCCGGCGGCCCATGCAAGACCTTTGACAGTTGACACGCCTATTCTGATGCCGGTAAAAGAACCGGGGCCGTGAGCAACGGCGATAAGGTCAACATCATTTATAGACATTTCAGCGTTTTTAAGCATATCCTCTGCCATAGGAAGAAGGGTGCGGCTGTGAGTGAGACCGCTGCACTGACTGTATTGAGAAATAAGCCTGTCTCCGTCGAGAAGTGCAACGGAAGCGGCCTTTGCGGATGATTCAAAAGCAAGTATCAGCATTTTTCTGCCCCCTCAATAGTGATTTTACGAGTAGTATCGTCAAGCTTTTCGATGGTGAGCTTTATCTCGTCACCGGTGAAAGCATCGGAGACATTTTCACTCCATTCAACTGCGCATATTGCGCCTCTGGAAAGATAGTCTTCCCAGCCGATATCAAAAAGCTCATCGGCACTGCCTAAACGATACATATCAAAATGAATAAGTTCCCGTTCACCGAGATACTCGTTTACTATTGTAAATGTAGGGCTGGTTACACGGCATTCAAGACCGAGGCCTTTTGCCATGCCACGGACAAATGCGGTTTTGCCGGCGCCAAGATCGCCATACATTGCTATAACTGTACCGCCGGGGAGGTTTTTTGCAAAATCTGCACCCAACTGCTCAGTTTCTTTTTCGTTGTTGGTTATATAAGTGGCCATAATTAGCTCCATAATTTATTTATTTACACTTTGGTTATTATAACACCGGATATACCGTTGCGTAAAGACCAATTATGTGATAAAATATTTTGAAAATAATAATTGTATTTTGGTGATATATCGCCTCACGTCTGAAAGGACGGTGTTGTAATATAAATAAAGTAAAATTTTATGTTAGACAGTTTGTGCAGAGAGCGGATATGTTCTTGCTGATAATGTGCTGTGTCTGTGCAATTTACGGTATTACCATGGTTTATTCCGTAACCTCAGGTATGGCTGCAGCGGGTGCATTGTCAAACCCCAGTAAGTTCGTTATAGTTCAGACCTTTTCCATGTTCCTTGGAATAGGCGCCTATGTCCTGCTTACAGTAATAGATGCAGACCTTCTGGGTAAACAGTGGAAGCTGCTGTTCCTTGTAAATATCGGCCTGCTGGTTGCACTTGTTATATTCGGTCAGGATGACGGTACAGGTAACAAGAGCTGGATTCGTTTCGGTAATATCATAGGCTTTCAGCCGTCTGAAATTATTAAGGTTATTTATATCATAATTGCTGCAAAGCAGATGACATACCTTAAAGAATACAAAGACCTGAATTCATTCATGTCTATTGTGCAGATGGCAGGAAACTTTATTATAGTCTTCGGTCTTATAGTTGTAGTTTCCTCTGACCTTGGCAGTGCTTCTATTATTCTCTGTATTTTCATTACTATGATGTTTGCTGTCGGTGTCAAAATTTACTGGTTTGCAATCGGCGGTGCTACGGTTGCGGCATTTATACCGCTGCTGTGGAATTACTTCCTGAAGGACTATCAGAAAAAACGATTGGTTGCACCTTATGATCCCAGTGTTGACCCCAGAGGAGACGGTATTCTGTGGCAGACAAACCAGAGTAAACTTGCTCTTGCATCGGGAAGATTCTCAGGAATTGATGAGGAGCATGCGCAGGTTATCTTTACAGGTAAACATACCGACTTTATTTTTGCCGGTATCGGAGAAAAACTCGGTATGGTTGGCTGCCTGCTTGTAATGTTTCTGCTTATAATTATAATTGCTCACTGTATTCGAGTGGGTATTCATTCCGGCAGAACATTCGATATGCTCATATGCGTAGGCGTTGCATCTTCTGTTATTTTCCAGTCTCTTGTTAATATAGGAATGTGCATAGGTATAACTCCTGTTATCGGTATTACACTTCCGTTCTTCAGCTACGGCGGATCGTCAATGATGACGATGTTTGCGGCTATGGGACTTGTATCGGGTGTAAAGTATAAGCCGAAACCGCAGCTGTTTTCAATGATGTATTGATCCTGACAGCAGGCGCAAGTTTACAGCCGTGCGGTTAAATAATTACAGATAATAAAAAACCTTCGATATGCTGTTTGCATATCGAAGGTTTTGTTTTAATGTGGAAATTAAGGTTTAATCAGCCTTCCCAAGGGGGAGTCTGGTTTTCAGAATCTGTATTGCTGCCGACTTCGGAAAATTCACCTTCAAAGGGCATGGCCTTCAGATTTTCATAATAGAGTGCATAGCTTGTGGTAAAGTAGGGGAGAGTCCAGATCTGGACAATATATCCGACGTATGGGATAGCCTGAAGCAGGTCCCAGCCGAAGAAGCTGAGGTCAAAGACGAAGAGTTCAGCCTTGTGGTTCTTCATCATTTTCTTACTCTCACGGATGCACTCGAGAACGGACATATCAGGATTATCAATCAAGAGGTATATTGCCATTCTGTAACTGTAAGCGGCAATGAAACCGGGAACAATCAACAGCAGGGTCCAGAGAGAAATGAAAAGGCTCTCGAGGATGTTAAGCAGAATCAGCTTGAAGAAGAATCCAAAACCGTCCAGCAGATTACCGATGCAGGCATTAGCATTTCTGATAACATTGAGAATGAAGATAATAAATCCTGCATTTACAACCCAGTATACAAGCTGAAGGGCAAAGTCGATAATATGAGCCAGAGTAGAAGGTCTGAATGAATCAATAATGCGGAAAGCGAACTCAAAGTTGCCTTCTTCAATATATTTAAGATACTGAGCCAAGTCTGCCTGAGACAGATTAAGACCTACCATTTTCCATGAAAGAGTCTCTATAACAAAACTGAGAACCAGCAGAATAAGGCTGGCGTAGATTGCTTTAGGGCTTGCACCTTTTATGAGTATAGCGGCTTTTTGCTTGATATCACGGCGATTAACTTGCATTATATCGCTCCTTCACAATAAAATCATTTTGCTTCTTTAATATATCATTCAGTAGCATATAAGTAAAGCGTAAAAACAAAATAATAAAACATAAAAAAATGTGGAAAAAAAGCTTGACAATTTAAGAATATAATGCTATTATAATCAAGCGTTAAAAATAAAAGATATGCGCGAGTGGTGGAATTGGTAGACTCGCTAGATTCAGGTTCTAGTGT
>JAHHRR010000048.1 GCA_020025655.1 Oscillospiraceae bacterium | reverse complement strand
CTATCAGCAGGTATGAGCAGATGAAACTCAAATGTGATGGTCTGCAGAGGGAATAATACCAGAATGGTTATGTATGGCAATGCCTGAAATAGTGAAGGACAGCTACGTCCTATCACATCTGAACTTAGTGGCTATACTGGCAGCATTAAAACGAGGGACTACTGTATCATCTGCGCTATCTTCCGTTGCCTGATAGATAATAGTAATAGGCTCTATCCAGTGATTATGTATTAAATTGTGAGTTTTAGGTAACAAAAAACACCGTATTGCTACGATGTTTTTTTACTACTAATTTACTTTATGATACTCCAAAACACGGGGAAGATTGCACACAACATAGTAATACCTGCTATAAAAAACATTATTCCCAATATGGTGGTAATTATAGAACCCACTTTAATCTTCTTTGAGAGAATGAATACTGCTGGATGTTTCGGATTTACATATATGCTATAAGTTTCTCCATTCCTCATATTCTGCGTCAAATGTTTATATGAAATATTCTGTGTTGTTTGTTCCTGATATAAAGTCCCGTTATACATATATTCGAAAACAGGCGATTGAGTAGAAACCCCGTTTCCTCCGTAATATGTGTTATAACCACGATATGCATCTTCAAACTTACAGCCCTCATTACCAGGTGCGGAAATTTCCAATACTTCCTCTGCTTTCTCAAAACTTTTGCGGTCTAAATAATAAACATAAAGCGATGCCTCTCCACCGAATTTTTCTCGAAAAACATCCGCATACATTAGGTATTCTTCCTTGTCTGTCTTTCAAATCATTGTGGAAGCGTCAATATAAACCCATACAGTTCCTAAGTTTCTATAACTTTCATTCTCTGCCGTATTACACAATGCAGCATATTTGCTCCACTGGGATATCTTACCATTCTTTGGGCATAGTAATATCACCTTGAATATAATAGTTCTCAGCTGCCTGTGAAACTGCTTCTTCTGTCATACCCTCCATTTGTTTCGCTAAAAGACAATCCGGATAGCCGTCACCAAAAGTTCCTTCTTCTAACCCCGTATCTTCATCGTAAAAATATCTGCCCTCAAATGGATGCTTAGAATCATTTTTTGCAATTCAAGTAGCATGAATCACATCATTATCGGACGGTAAAAGTTTAGGCAGGGTCCAAGACAGCACTTCAAAACTTACAGATAAGTACTGTAAACTGCTTGGAAAATATCAAACAGATATCAGCAAAAAGATAATTATGCTATAAAGAAACAGGGGCAATACTCATTGAGTATTGCCCCTGTAATTTTTTTATGTTTACTGACATTACAGCAAATTTAAGCTTCAAATTCCCTGATTTTGCAGAGGTGATGACTGCATTTTTTCATACAATCAGGGTAATAATAGCGGTTCAAATCGAGCATTTATTGAAAACTTCCAAAATAATGATTAGAATTGATTGCAACTAAGCAAAAGCGACTAAGTATTATTGCTGCATATTAGCTGAAAAGTAGAATATGCAAATCCAGATTGACAAATACAAGTTTAATTTGTTAGAATCAAGTAAAAAGATAGGAAAAAGATACTTCATTTACAGATTTTAACTGGATGATTAAAATTGATTGGAATAATCAATAAATCATTTAATGGTATCGAATGACTATATAAACGATTAAAATTAGTTGTAAAAAAGGCGGGTGAATCACTGAATGAACGAGGCAATAGTTTCCATGCGTGGGATATGCAAAAGCTTTCCGGGTGTAAAAGCTTTGGACAATGTGGATTTTACCTTGCATTCAAATGAAGTGATGGCGCTGCTTGGTGAAAACGGCGCAGGAAAATCAACTCTTATGAAAATTCTCAGCGGTGTATATACCAGAGACAGCGGTACATTGGAGATTTTCGGAAAAGAATACGGAGATCTGAGTGCCAAGCAGGCACAGTCTCTGGGCATCGCCATAATTCATCAGGAGCTTAATATGTGCTCTCATTTGTCGGTTGCGGAAAACATCTTTCTTGGCAGAGAAAAGATGAAGGGATGTTTCCTCGATAAAAAAGCAATGGAATCTGAGGCACAGAAAATCCTCACTGATTTGAATCTGGACATCCGTCCCACTGATGTCGTGGGCAACCTGCCCGTTTCAAAACAGCAGCTGGTGGAAATTGCCAAGGCTCTTTCTTTAAACGCCAAGGTTCTTATTATGGACGAGCCTACCTCGGCGCTGACTGCAAAAGAAATCAACGAGCTTTTCAGAATTATCCTTGAACTCAGGGATAACGGCTGCGGTATAGTCTACATATCTCACAGACTTGAGGAGCTTCAGCACATAGCTGATAAGGTTACAATCATGAGAGACGGCCAGTTTATCTCAGCTATGGACTTTAAAGATACTACCATGGATCGAATCATTGCCGATATGGTGGGCAGAGAAATCAAGGAGAAATTCCCCAGAGTAAAATGCGAAAAGGGAAAAAAGATTTTTGAGGTTAAAAATCTCAATGCCGGCAAACTGGTAAGAGACATAAACTTCTCACTGTACGAAGGAGAAATCGTGGGCTTTGCCGGTCTTATGGGCGCAGGAAGAACCGAAATGACAAGAGTTATTTTCGGCGTGGACCCGAAGGAATCCGGACAGCTGTTTCTGGACGGCAAAGAGATAAAAATAAGCAATGCCGGTGAGGCAATCAGGCAGGGAATTGTTCTTGCTCCGGAGGACAGAAAAAAAGACGGCCTGTGTACAAAGCTGTCTGTAAAGGATAACATCATCCTTCCTAATCTGGATATAATCTGCAACAAATTCGGAGTGCTGCAATCTAAAAAGGAAAACGAAATCTGCGGCAAGGCTGTAAAGGACCTGAAGATTAAAACACCTACGGTCAATGTGCTGGCAGACAGCCTTTCCGGCGGCAATCAGCAGAAGGTTGTGGTTGCCAAGTGGCTTGCAAGAAATTCCAGAGTTGTTATCTTCGATGAACCCACAAGAGGTATTGATGTGGCGGCAAAGGTCGAGATATACAATATTATGAACGAGCTAAAGCGGCAGGGAATCGCTGTTATGTTTGTTTCATCGGAGCTGCCTGAGGTTTTGGGCGTTGCCGACAGAATTATTGTTATGTGCGACGGACGCATCACAGGCGAGGTTATGGCTAAAGAAACCAGTCAGGAAGAAATTTTAACTTATGCAACAAGATTCGAGAATAAGCTTGCTGCATCTGCTCAGGAGGCGCAGTAATATGGAAAAGCTTAAATTGTCATTTAAAAGAATACTGGCTGTTCGAGGTATGGGCGCAGCGCTCATTGCCCTGGCAGGCTGGATTGTATTGTATATTGTGTTCGGCGCAATTAACCCCATGATATTTAAGGCGAATAATATTTTGAACCTGCTGCGCTCCATGGCAAAATATCTGCTGGTAGGTGTGGGTCAGAGTGTCATCCTGATTACCGGAAACATCGACCTGTCAATCGGTTCAATAGTTGCAATGAGCGCCATGATCTCTGCTACATTGATGTCAAAGGGCGTTTCGGTTATGACGGCTCTGCTGGTGGCGTTCATCAGCTGCATGATTATCGGCTTTATAAACGGACTGCTGGTGGGCAAATTCAAGCTTCCTCCCTTTATTGCCACACTGGGCACCATGTTCTGCGCAAGAGGCATTTCCTACCTTGTGAACGACAACCGCAACACAAATGCAATCTCCAGCGGAATCGGCAAGGAAGCCGGAACAGCGTTCCAGAATTTCTTCTACTATGGCAAAACCTTAGGTGTATATAACGCCTTCTGGATTGCACTCATTATCTTCATTGTAATATTCTTCATCCTTTCAAAGACCAGAACAGGCAGACACATATATGCGGTAGGCTCCAACATAGAAGCGGCAAAGCTCTCCGGCGTAAATGTATTCTCCACCATTACAAAGGCATATATGATAAGCGCCTTCTGTGCATTTGTGGTTGGACTCATCCTTTGCGCTCAGGCAAATATGGGCAACATGGAAGCGGGCAACTGCTATGAGATGTACGGCGTAGCGGCAGGCGTTATCGGCGGAATTTCACCTCTGGGAGGTTCCGGTCTCCTGCTGGGCGCATTCGCAGGTGCAGGTGTATGGCAGACTTTGGAAAATGGACTGGGCATCATCGGCGCATCTGTGGGCTTGCAGAGAATAGTTATCGGCATCATCGTTACAGGCGCTGTTATGGTTGATATACTTTTCAGACACGGCCTCAGCTCCAAGAAAATCAAAAATAAGTAACGGATTAAACGGGAAATACACGGGTAAAAAGCTTGTGTTAATTATTAAAAATTTAAAAGAGAAAGGAACAAGAAAATGAAAAAACTGGCAAAGATTTTAGCACTGGTACTTAGTATGCTTATGGTCGTCGGTATGTTTGCTGCGTGCGGAGGAGACAAAGCTCCTGCAGAGCAGACTCCCGCAGAACAGACTCCCGCAGAAGAAACTCCCGCAGAAGAAACTCCCGCAGAAAAAGCACCTGAGTACAAAATAGCTCTTATCACCATGGACTCCATCGACCAGCACTGGATTTCCACCAATGAAGGTGCCCAGAAGGCTGCTGAGGAGTTAGGTGTAACCGTCACTTACATGGCTCCCAACACCAAGGACGACGCACAGCAGATTGAGCAGGTAAACAATGCAGTTGCGGCAGGCTGCAACGCCATCGTTATCGCTGCAAACAGTCCTGATGCTATTACATCCGCTCTTCAGGAAGCAAAGGATGCAGGCGTTAAGATTGTTTATGTGGACTCTCCTGCAAATCTGGAAGCAGAGGCTACCTTCTCCACCAATAACCTTGAAGGCGGCAGAATGGCAGGCGAAACCATGCTCAATGCTTTGACTGAGAAAGGCATCACCTCCGGCAAAATCGGTATCATCAATACCAACGCTTCCACCGAGTGCTCCCTGAAGCGTGAAGACGGCTTCCGCTCCGTATTTGAAGGCACTGATTTCGAGCTGCTTGAGACCCAGTACGGCGAAGGCGATGCTTCCAAGAGCCAGACCATCGCAGAAAACTACATCACTCAGGGCGTTGTAGGTATTTACGGCACCAATGAAGGCTCCAGCACCGGCGCAGGCAATGCAGTTAAGGCATCTCAGGCTGATGTTGTTTGTGTAGGCTTCGACAAGTCCGACGCAATCCGTGGACTGATCGAGGAAGGATATATCCTTGCTACCATGGCTCAGAACCCCGATGTTATGGGCTATGAAGGCGTTAAGGCAGCTGTTGCAGCTCTCAACGGCGAGGATTTAGGCGGAGCAGTTACCGATACCGGTATTTCTGTTCTTACAAAGGATAAGCTCTGAGATTATTCAGCATTATAATTCCTTAATTTCTAAAAGGCACAGCCTGTAATGCAGACTGTGCCTTACTATATTATATAAGTATAATAAAAGCTCCCGAAGCCAATGATTCGGGAGCTGTTTTTTATAAGATTCAAACTTCCTGAGCCTGCTGAATGATCTTTATACCGGCAGAAGCGCCGATCCTGTCAGCGCCGGCCTTTATCATTTCGAGCGTGGTATCCAGATCTCTAATGCCGCCGGCGGCTTTGACACCGACATTGCTGCCTACGGATTTTCTCATCAGAGCCACATCCTCTGCTTTTGCGCCGGCGGTGGAGAAGCCGGTGGAGGTCTTAATGAACTCAGCGCCCACTTCGGCAACTATTCTGGAGACTGTTTCAATCTCTTCACGGCTGAGGAGGCAGGTTTCAATGATGACCTTTAAAAGAGCCTTGCCTTTGCAGGCCTCGTGTACAGCTGCGATATCGTCCTTTACAAACTGAAGATTGCCTGACTTCAATGCTCCGACATTTATCACCATGTCCACTTCCTGTGCGCCCTTGGATATTGCGCAGGAGGCTTCAAAGGCCTTGGCTTCTGTCAGCATACTTCCCAGGGGGAAACCGACTACACAGCAGGTTTTCACATCGCTTCCCTTGAGCAGTTCGTGAGCCAGCGGGACATAGCATGAATTAACGCAAACAGAAGCAAAGTCATATTTAAGCGCCTCACTGCATAAGGTCCTGATCTGAGCTTCGGTGGCTTCGGGCTTCAGCAAAGTATGATCTATATACTTTGCCAGAGGTTTGTCCAGAACAACATTTTTGATAACAGTAGTATTTGCCATGATTTCCTCCTGAATATAAAAAATTTAAGATTAGGCAAGATAAAGGGTTTTATTGTGTGAACGGTAATAGTCAAGATAGGCCTTGGGGATTTTGTCGGTGGTGATGATATTATTTATCTGATCCATGCCGTAGACAGGAACGAAGGCCCGATTGCCGAACTTATAGCTGTCAGCAAATAAAAAGAACTCTCGGGAGGTATTGATAAGCTTTGAGTAAAGAGGGAGGAGCATATGGTTGCGGATAGTGTAGCCGCTGTTAAATTCAATTCCGTCGACGGTTATAAATACCTTGTCGAAATAAAGGCTTTCAAATTCCTTTTCCAGCTCAAAGCTCAGGGAGGTAGTCTCTATAAAGTTTGTACCGGCATGAACCTCTCCGCCGAGAAGAATGAGAGAGATATTGGGGCAGGAGATAAGCTCAAGCACCACGGTGATATTTGTTGTTATTACCGTTAATTTCTCGACATCCTTAATGTATTTTGCAAAGAAGTTGCAGGTTTTTCCGGCGCCAATAAAAACATAGTCTCCGGCATTTACAAAGCTTGCTGCATATTTTGCGATAATAGATTTTTCTTCATCAATTTTGTTATCGATGATAGTGCTCTGAGCAACAGGGGTGAGCGGGCTTTTATTTGCAAGCTTAACATAACCCCGGGAACGGATAATCAGGCCGTTGTTGCTCATGGCGGTGAAATCCCGTCGTACAGTTGCAGGAGATGCTGAGAGCAGCTTGCATATTTCGTCTATGGATGCAATGTCATGCTTGCCCAAATAATCAAGTATAATCATTTCACGCTCAGCATAGCTGGGAATATTCTTTGAGTTCATATTAGAGCCCCTTTTACTTAAAAAGTGATGAATTACAATGGAAAATTAAGCTTTTCTTTTGCATCGATTATACATTATTATTAAGATACTGTCAATAAGTATGAGCGATGATTTGACAGATAAAGAAATCTATGATTAGAATTGATTGCAATTAAGCTAAAGCACCCAAGAAAGTGAGAACAATATTATGTGGAAAGTAGAAAATACAAATCCGTGTTGACATATAGCTATAAAACTTGCTATTATCATTAAAAAGAGGGCTAATTGATACAATCAAAATAGATTGAAAAATTAGCAAATTATGATTGAAACCACTCAGCACCTTCAGAAAGGAGCGATGTAATGAGTGTAATTCTGGGAATAGATTTAGGCACACAAAGTGTGAAGGCCATGCTGCTTGACACCGAGAAGGGCTGCGTCTTTTCAGATGCAGCCGGATATGAAATCCTTATACCTGAAATCGACTATGCAGAGCAGCGTCCGGAGGACTGGTGGAACGCCCTGAAGTCTCTGCTGGATAAAATGAAGCTCTCTAATAGACGGGAGTTCGATTCAATAGAGGCCATAGGCTTTTCCGGCCAGATGCACGGACTTGTTGCACTTGATGAAAATAATCAGCCCGTATGCAACGCAATAATATGGGTAGACCAGCGCTCCGGCCCGCAGGTTGAAAAAATAAATTCACTGTACAGCTTTCGGGATACGGCAAGGCTTTTCCATAACAGACCGTTCACAGGCTTCGGAGTGCCCTCCCTGCTTTGGATCAAGGAACTAAAACCGGATGTATATAGAAAAATCAGAAGAATTTGTTCACCCAAGGACTACATTCGAGCTAAGCTCACCGGCGATTTCAGCGGTACGGATATGTCAGATGCCTCCTCGATGTTCGGCTTTGATTTTGAAAAAAGAGACTGGAATTATGATGAGCTGGGGCGAATGGGCCTTGACAGAAGCATTTTCCCTCAATGCCATGAGGCATTTGAAATTGCAGGAACAGTCTGCGCCGAGGCAAGTGCAGAAACCGGACTTAAAAAGGGCATAAGGGCAGTTTACGGCTGCGGAGATCTGGCGGCCATGATGCTTGGCTGCGGAGCTTATCGTGAGGGCATCAGCACTGCCAATATTGGCACCAGCGCAAATTATAACTGCTGCTGCAAAACCGATATATTCGACCCTGAGCTTCGGATGCAGGAATTCTGCAACGCCATAGATAAATCCTATCTTCTGGCAGGTGCCATTTTGTCCGGAGGTCTTTCTCTCAGCTGGTTAAGAAACAAAATACTTGAGGGAAATGACTATGACAGTGTTAATAGTATGGCGGCGCAGATTAACCCCGGCAGCGACGGAGTTATTTTCCTGCCTTATCTTGGCGGCGAGCGTGCCCCGCATATGGATTATAATGCCAGCGGTATGTTCTTCGGCCTGAAGCACATCCACGATAAGCGGCACATGATACGGGCAGTGCTTGAGGGTGTGACCTTTGCACTGAAAGATGCGGAGCGGCTGATCGAAGACTGCGGCATTAAAAACGACACTGTTGTTTCCTGCGGCGGTGGCGCAAGAAGCCCGCTTTGGATGCAGATTCAGTCAGATATATTTGAAAAGGAAGTTATAGTTACGGAAATAAGCGAGCAGGCATCTCTGGGCGCCTGCCTTATAGCAGGAATAGGAACAGGGATTTTCAGCTCAGCCGAAGAGGCTTGTCTTACTCAGGTGAGATATAAAGAGGAAAGGTATTGCCCCAACTCAAAGAATTTTGAAGTTTACAGGCATCGCTATCAGGTTTACCACAGTATTTATCCATGCGTAAAAGAACTTATGCATAAAAATAATTTGATTTAGGGGTGTGCACATGAATTTTAATAAATTAGAAGCGGATTTATTTGCTCTTGATATTCGAGAAAACATTATGCGTGCCATTGCTTCAAAAGGGAGCGGTCATGTGGGCGGTTCTTTATCCATAGCCGACACCATTGCTGTGCTTTACAGCGGAGTTATGAATGTTGACAGCAAAAATCCCAAAATGGAAGACAGAGATTATATTGTTATCTCAAAAGGACACTCCGGCCCTGCATTGTATGCGGCTCTTGCCGAAAAGGGATTCTTTCCAAAGGAGGAGCTTTTAAAGCTTAACAGAAATGATTCTATCCTCCCCAGCCATACCGACAGAATGAGGACTCCCGGCGTGGATTTAACCACCGGTTCTTTAGGACAGGGGGCTTCTCTTGCAGCAGGAGCTGCATTCAGCGACAAACTCAACGGCAAGAATAACTACACATATCTTGTTTTAGGTGACGGCGAACTGGAAGAGGGTCAAATCTGGGAATTTGCCCTGTTTACGGCACACCAGAATCTATGCAATTTAATAACCTTTATTGACGTAAACGGAAAGCAGCTTGACGGAACAACCGACGAAATATGCAGGCTGGGAAGCATTGAAGATAAGTTCGGCGCCTTCGGCTTTAACGTGGTTTCGGTTGAAAAGGGAAATGACACAGGATGTATCTACGAGGCAATCGAAAAGGCCAAGGTTGTGAAGGACAGACCCACAGCAATTGTTCTTCATACTGTTAAGGGCGCCGGAATAAGCAGATATGAAAAAATGTCCAACTGTCACTCGGTTTCTGTAAGTGCTCAGGACCTTGAGGAAACGCTTGAAGAACTGGAAATGAAGCGCAGAGAGCTTAGGGGGTATTGATGTGAATGAGATAAAAACAGGCGATAAGGAACTGAGAGCTGTACTTGCGGACACTCTTCAGGAGCTTATGGAAAATAACCCGGATATTATGTATCTTGAGGCAGATCTGGGAGGCGCAATAAAAACTGCTAAGCTTTTAAAGGAAATGCCCAATCAGGCAATAGATATCGGAATTATGGAAGCAAACATGGTCGGCGTTGCAGCGGGAATGTCAGTTAAGGGAAAGATACCGTTTGTACACAGCTTCGGAACCTTCGCCACAAGACGCTGCGCAGATCAGGTGTTTTTGTCCGGATGCTACAATAAGGCCAATGTTAAGATACTGGGTTCTGACCCGGGCGTTTGCGCAGAGGCAAACGGCGGAACACATATGCCCCTTGAGGATATGGCAGTTTTCAGAGCTTTCCCTGAAATGACGATACTGGATATTGCAGAGCCGAATCTCCTTAAATTTGCCATGAAGGCCTGCACTGAGTATTACGGAATGACATATATTCGCTTCCCCAGAAAGCTTAAAGACTATATTTATGACGAAAAGAAGGATTTTCAGATAGGAAAGGGAATAGTTCTCAAAGAAGGAAAAGATGTGACAATCGCTGCATCAGGCATAGAAGTATATGAGGCGGTTAAAGCGGGGGAAATGCTCGCCGGAGAGGGAATTGAAGCTGAAATAATTGATATGTTCACCGTAAAGCCAATAGACAAAGAGCTTCTGATTTCCAGTGCAGCCAAAACCGGAGCAGTTGTAAGTGCCGAAAACCACAATATAATCGGCGGTCTTGGCTCGGCGGTGGCAGAGGTTTTATCTGAAAACTATCCGGTACCCCTTATGAGAATCGGCAGCAGAGACCGTTTCGGTCAGGTTGGTGACAAAAACTTCCTGATGGAGCGCTTCGGAATGACTGCGGAGGATATAGTAAAAGCTGCTAAATCAGTAATTGAGAAAAAAGCTGCCCTGACTAAGCGCTGAATAAAGCTCTGTCGGGCCTTTAGATAATAAAATATTTTTCGGAACCGGAAAATTAAGGAGGCTTCTTATGGATACCAAAGCAATTGTAGAGAAATTTATAAAAGAAAATGACGGTGTTTTAAGACTTCGGCCCGCATGGGTTTCTCATGACTTTCTGGCAGGCGGCCATAGACTTAATCTGAAGGAAGAGGATTACGACTGCGGCGAGCGGGGCGAAATTATTGAAAGATGGTTTTGCTCTGAGACACACGTTGTAAACACCATAGATGTGCCGGATGAAGGTATTTCCTATCTGGACATCCCCGGCGAGAATATTACAATCCCCGAGGCACTCAAGGCCTGTAAGGTTGAGATTCTGGGCGAGGAATACTCTAAGGATCACGATTGTCTGGGACGCCTTGTTAAGATTTACGACTATAAGACCAGACTTTTCCTCCATATCCACCCCAGACAGGAGGATCTGAATACTCAGGGTAAGAGATCAAAGGACGAGGCCTATCACTTCCTTGATGCACCTCTGGGAAACCATCCTGAGACTTTCTTCGGCGTCCATAGATACATAGTGGAGCAGGGGCTTCAGTATGATATATTCATGCCTATTTTAAAGGAATGGAATTGCAAGGATGAGGATGTCCTCAAATACAGCTTTGCATACCAGAATGTTCCCGGTGAGGGCTTCTTCCTTGATTCGGGTATACTCCACGCCCCCGGTACCGCTCTTACCATGGAACTTCAGGAATCCTCTGATGTAGGTACCATGTTCCAGCCCAAGGTTGAGGGCTATGATGTTCCGAAGCATATGCTGGAAAAGGATGTAGCTCCTGAAGCGATTGAAAAGTACGGCAGCGTTGAGCTGGCAGCTCTCCACCAGATTGACTGGGAGGCAAGTTCTGATCCTGCATTCTTTGAGCATCGCCATCTTTTCCCCAAGCCTGTTGAGGAGACAAGACAGGGAGATGTATTTGAGGAGTGGATTTTCTACGGCAGCACTAAGTTCAGCGGCAAGCGCCTGATACTCCATCCGGGCCAGAAGTTCTTCAGCAAGGAAATCGGCGTACATAACATCTTTGTTTGGAAGGGCACCGGCACAGTTAACGGAAATAAGGTAATCGGCGGCAGATGCGACCTTAACAGCTGTGACGATGAGCTGCTTGTTGTCTGCGATAAGGCAAGAGAAGGCTACTGGATCGAAAATACCGGTGACATTGATCTGGAACTTTACAAGTATTTCGGCAAGGATATGTACCTGAATACTCCCGCCATAGGACACAGCAAGTAAGGATAAACAAAAAAGACAAAAAATGCCCGTGCTGCCACGGGCATTTTTGTTATATGGAAAAGGGGCTCGAAAATGGAAAATTTACTTATAAAAAACCAGAAGCTCAGCGCTGAAATATCTGCATTAGGTGCCCAGCTGATGAGCATTAAATCCCGAGAGGGAAAGGAATATCTTTGGCAGGGCGATGAAAAATACTGGAAGGACAGAGCGCCGGTGCTTTTTCCTGTAATAGGGAGAATGAAGGATGAGCAGTACCTTTATAAATCCAAGGTATATAAAATGGGTATACACGGATTTGCGGCTGGGTCGAAGTTCGATGTGACAGATAAGCGAGACGATTTTCTCAGGCTTGAACTGGACAGCTCAGAAGAGAGCCTCAGGCAATATCCTTTTGAATTTAATTTCGGTATAGATTTCCGCCTTACAGAGAACAAGCTTAAAATCACATATCGGGTAAAGAATCTCAGTGATGAGCTGATGCCATTCGGGGTTGGCGGGCATCCGGGAATAAAGCTGCCGTTAAATGAAAATGAGCATTTTGAGGATTACTTCATAGAGTTTTCTCAAAGCTCCGCCCCTTACAGAGTGGGATTTTCAGAGGATTTGCTTATAAACTGCATGGACAGCCCTTTCCCACTGGAGAAGGGCAGAATCTTAAGGCTTAAACATGATCTTTTTGATGATGACGCAATCGTACTTCGGGATATGCCAAGAAGTCTTAAGCTCAAATCCGTAAATACCGGTTCGCAAATCGAGATGGAGTTTCCGCAGATGCCTTATCTTGGGCTGTGGCATACGCCTAATACAGACGCAGGCTTTGTATGCATAGAGCCGTGGAGTTCGCTCCCCGGAAGACACGGGATAAATGAAGAAATTTCCTGCAGAAGCGATTATATTTACCTTCCAAAGGGTGAAACTTATGAAAACAGCTGGAGTATAAAAATAAATTAAAAAAGCGGCAGCACCGCTCACAAGGTCTGCCACGGGGAACCTTGACGATAGCCTGCCACTGATGGGCGAGGCTGGTACTACCGC
>JAHHRR010000047.1 GCA_020025655.1 Oscillospiraceae bacterium | reverse complement strand
GGCTGCACTGTAACAATCGTTGAGATGCTTCCTGACCTCATTCTCAAAGAAGAATTGATGACAAGAATCGTAATGATGAAAAAGCTTGCCGCTGCAAATGTTGAAATACTTTGCCAGCATCAGATCAAGGCATTTGAAGGAAACGACATTAAGGTTCTTGATATGCAGAGCGGTGAAGAAAAGACAATAAATGCTGACAGCATCGTAATTGCATTCGGTACCAAGTCTGTAAACGGACTTAAGGATGCATTTGGAAATAAGGAAGTCATCGTCGTGGGCGATGCCAACACCCCCGATACTATTACTACCGCTATAAATGATGGCTTCTGGGCAGCTGTTGAACTCTAAGCATTACATAATTTGCAAATAGCTGATGTCCGGCCGGCGTCAGTGTAAAGTATAATAAAAACAATTTACGATTTATTATGAAAGGAGACCAACTATGGCAACCAATCTCAAACAGGTAAAAAGAGGATTCGCAAATTTAAAGCGCTCCGGAACCCAGATGTATTATGAGACTATGGGTCAGGGAAGCCCTGTAATATTTATCCATCAGTGCTGGTGGAATAACTTTGAGTACGAAGGCGTTCTGCCTCTCGTGGCAAAAGAACATACCGTTTATTCTCCCGATTCCCTCGGCTTCGGCTTCTCACCTGCCGCTCCCGGCTGGTTTGAGTTTACCGACTTTACAGACAGCTTTGTAGATTTCATGGATGACCTTGGCATAGAGAAGGCCAGCTTTGTAGGTCAGCACTCCGGCTCTCTTGTTATGGCAGACCTTGCATCACGTTATCCTGAGCGTGTCGACAAGCTCATCTTCGGCGGTCTTGCAATTTATGACGACGACCTGAGAAAGGCCAAGGCTGCACGCCGTGACATGATCGGCGGAAACAGAATGCCCTACACCAAGAGCCTTCGCCCCGGCGATCTTATCGGACTTGAATCCGGTCTTCTCCAGAGAAAAGAAGACGGTTCTCATATGGTGGAGTTCTGGCTGGAGCAGTATCGTGAAAATCCCGACAGCAAGTTTGAGTATATCCACAGAGCTGCTATTGCAAACCTCCTGCACTATGACAAGGGCGGTCGTGACATGATAAATGCACTTCTCACCTATGATCTGGAAAGAGTTCTGCCCTCCATCACACAGCCTTCACTGCAGCTGGTTGGTGATAGAGACTGCGTAAAGCCTCCCCTCTTCAAGACCATTAAGGAAGCTGCTGATATGCTTTCTTCCAAGATCAATAAGATCAAAATCGTTGAGGGTGGCGGAATTATGCTGTTCCTGGAGTACGCATTTGAGTGCGCAGAGGCCATTAACGACTTCCTGAGAGATCCCGAAGCCTATGAAGGCACTGATGCAAGAGAAGTTGAAAGAGCCATGAAGGAGTATCTGGTTCCTGACTTCGATCAGCTCAAGTTTGAGGATAAGAACGTTTATGTCGTCTGATTCCTAATAAGGGAAACTTCCTTTTTAAAAGCTGCCGGTGCTGTAAATTATTTCGGCATCGGCAGTAACTTTAATTCAGCACCTAATAGGAGGTACTATAATGAATTCTTCTGACAGTGGAATAAAAAGAATTTGTGTAAGCGTATCAGACCTTGAAAAGAGCAGAAGCTTTTTCATAAATGAAATGGAGCTGAACGATGTAGCACGGGGTACACTTGACAGCGCCTCCGTAGAAGCTTTGTACGGGATAAAAGACAGCGAAGCGCAATATGTAATGCTGAAAAACGACGTTCAGCCTACTTTGCTTCAGCTGATTTGTTTCAGCAATACCCCGAAAAAAGAAATTCGCAAAGATCGGCCAAGCTGGGACTTCGGATATTACGATATAGCCTTCAGAGCAAAAGATAATGCCCGCTCAATGCGGAATTTCAAAGAGAAGAATTATACATATTTTTGCGAGCCGGTTCGATATGTGGCAGATTGGATAAATCTCGATGTGCTGGAAGGCGTTCTTCAGGGGCCTGACTGCATACCGCTTGCCATGATAGAACGGCTCAAGGAGCCTATCCCACAGTTTGAAGGTAATTTTTCAATTTTTACCGATACCGCAGTGACCCTCAATGACGCAGATGAAACAGTGAACTTCTATTCAAATGTGTTGGGCTTGAGTAAGATATTTGATGAGGCTTTACCGGATGGTTTAGTGGATGATGTAGTAAGTGTGCCGCACGGTACTCATACAAGAATGCTTATGTTCTCTGGCGGCAATACTCCGATTACTGAGTGCCTGATTTATTCCAAAAAGGGCCGTCCTATGAGTGATGCGGCAAAGCCTGAAAACGTCGGAATATTTGCTATGGCATACGAAAGAGACGACTTTGAGGAGACACTAAAGAATGCGGAGTCAGCGGGTTTCCATGTAACCAACGGACCTGTTGAGGCTGAATTGCAGCCTTACGGAAAGATAAAGCTTGCGCATATTGCCGGACCTTCTGGCGTTATGGTAGAAATATTTAAAATTGTATAATGCTAAAATGAGGTAACAATATGGAATCTGAAAAAAAGAGATTTTACGGCTGGACCATAGTAGTTTCTCTTTGGATTATTTACTTCCTGAACGTAGGCTTTCCTATGTACGGAGGTCAAACCGTAAATACTTTTATGGCAGATGAGATGGGCTTTAATCGAACCATTCTCGGCACAGGCTTTGCCCTTTTCAATCTGTTTCAGGGTCTCCCCGGCCCGCTTATAGGATACACTATTCAGAAAAAAGGCAGCCGTTTTTGCCTTGCTGTTGGTTCAGCACTTATACTTATAGCGGCTGTATTGATGGGCTATGCTGTAAAAAATGAGTGGATGTTTCTGCTGGTATTCGGCATAATTGCAGGTGTTGGAGTTGGTTTTGGCACTGTTGTACCTGTGCAGACTACAATTACTCAGTGGTTTGACCAGAAGCGATCCCGTGCAATGGCAATTACCCTTACTGCTTCCGGTTTCGGTGGATTTATTGCTGCTCCCCTGCTTACAAAGGTTCTTTCCGGCAGCGGTAAATGGAATAATTGCTGGCTGGTAGTTGCAGGTGCAGCGCTCATTGCACTGCTTATTGACCTGATTCTTATTAAAAATCGACCTTCTGATATAGGCCAGATTCCTGATGGTCATATGGCAGCTCCTGACACCGGAAAAGCAGAGGGCAAAAAGCCGAAATTCAAAGCCTATAACACTGATGAAGACTGGACAGTTAAGGAAGCTCTGAAAAACCCCATGTGCTGGGTGGTATTACTGGCTGCAATCGGCCTGTATATTCCTTACATGATGCTTATAAGTCATGGTATAGCCTGCCTCACAGACAGCGGCATCAGCGGAGAGACTGCAGCATTTTCAATGAGTTTGGTTACAGTAACAAGCATCGTTGGCAGACTTTTAGGCGGAGAGCTTTGCAACAGAATGCCTGCCAGATATGTTTGGGCAGGCGCACTGACAGTTCTGCTTGTTGGCGTATTAAGTCTCATGTTTGCTTCAAACGTTGTAATGATGGTAGTATATGCTGTCTGCACAGGAATAGGCTTCGGCTGTGCCTTTGTTTGTATGCCGATTGTTTATTCAAGCTACTTCGGAGCTAAAATATACGGAAGCCTTTTCGGTACCCTCTTCCCGATTATCACAATAGCTTCATCTGCATCACCTGCACTGGCAGGCAAGCTTTTTGATATGACCGGCAATTATACTACGGCTTTCATTGTGGTTATTGCTTTTAACGTTCTGGGTATTTTAGGTATACTATTCGCAAAACCTCCCAGAAAAAAAGCATGAGATAGTAACTGCATAAATTCTAATAGCCGGACGAGTTTTTTATGCTCGTCCGGCTATTTTATATGTAAGCGGGACTGATTTCCAAAAAGATGCTCTTTAAATAAAATTACGGAGAAGCAAAAGCTTCTCCGTAATCTTTTTTTGAATTTTACTTAAGGCCGTTTTCGTAAGCTTCGATCATTTTCTTGACCATCTGGCCGCCGACAGAACCAGCCTGACGGGAGGTCAGGTCGCCGTTGTAACCGTTCTTGAGGTTAACACCGACTTCGTTAGCAGCCTCCATCTTGAACTTATCCATGGCCTCTCTTGCCTGAGGTACATTGATCTGGTTATTGCTCTTCATAAGAATATCTCTCCTTATAATTTTCTCAGGAAGAAACCGCTTCCTGAGAAGTGATTTCTTTCTGTATCCCTATCTTAACCTTATTGGAGAATCTTATGACTGAAAATTAGAGGAAAAAATGGCATATTATTACATTACACATCTTATGCGAGCAATTTTACTGGCTTCAGCCCACAATATCTTTGTATTCAGGCTTGAGTAAATCTTTTATAATACTTTTTTCAATTACAAATTCCGGCGCACCTATATATCCGGGGCCGACTTCGTATTTGTCAAACGGAATAACCAGATCTCCGTCTTTGTTCCAGTAATAATTGTGGGGGCTGACAAGAGTCTGCGGAGCGGAAGTAAACTCAGCCTCATCTTTCCAGAATACTATATTGGAATTTTCGGACATCCTTATTGCCATCTGGCGATCAATTTCGTCAGAAAGAATTTTGACAGCGTTTTCAGAGTCAAAGAGCTCGCTTAATTCTACGATTGTACCTTTTTCTCTGTCAATATTGTAGAATTTAAAATAGCTGTGACTGTCTGCGGCTGTCTCAGATACCGAAAGCTTTAAAGTAAACCAGCGAGGATTATCGGTTATTGCCATATAATCAAGATAAATGGCACCGCAGCCTTCTGACTGGCTGACACCGAGAGTCTTATAAAACTCATTTACAAGTGCTTCTGTCAGCTGGTTTACATCTTTGTTTATAAACTCCCCTGCTTCATCCTGAGTCTGAACCTGGGGAACTTTTATATCCATCTCAAAATTTCCTTCGGAATAGCGGTAATTTCTGACAGTAACCAGATTTATAAGTTTACCGACTACCGGAACACCTTCAAGAGCCTCTGCATAGGCAGGACTTACATTCGGCATTACAACAAACAAAACCAGAACAAAACAGGCGGCTATGCCGACAATTCTGGAACCATAGTTTATGTGCCGGATTTTGCAGGTGCTTTCGGGCAGATTAGATAATGTGTCGTCAATGGCTTGCGTTACAGAGCGAGGAACGGTTCTGTTTTCTTCCATTGCCAACCGTTTTATTGTCTTATCAAATTTATTCATTCAAAAAATCCTCATTCAATAATTTCTTCAACATTTTCCTGGCCCGTGACAGCTGCTGGCGTACTGTAACGGAACTGGCACCTGTTATTTGTGCAATTATCGATACCGATAGATTTTCGTAATAAAACAAGGTGACTACTGTTCTGTAAGGATCATTAAGGCTCTCTACGGCATCGTGGAGAGCCATTTTTGTTACGATATCAACACCGCTGCGTTTTTCTGCAACTTCATTTAAGGAATCTAATTCCACAAACTTAGAATTTTTACGAATCATTTCTATGGCAGTATTATGGACTATACGCAGAATCCATGCTTTAAATGCAGATTCGTTTTTAAGTAATCCAAAACTGCTGTATGCTCTGTATATTGATTCACTGATTACCTCAGCGGCATCGTCATCATTTCTGACGATAGAATAAGCGAGAGCATACATAGGTGATTCATATTTCTTTATAAGTTTGCAGAACTTTTCCTTTTCGGTCAAAATCCATTCTCCTCCCAGATTTGTGCCGATTGATCAACAATCCATTGACCCCACTCTACATAGTTCTTTGCGTAGAGATGAACGCCGTCGCCGGTTTTTGAGGAATCAAGGCTGTCTTTATTATCATCGAAAAGTTCGTTTACGTCAAGATAGAACACTTCTTTTTCCTGAGCAATTTCGCAAATACCCTCATTGAGCTTATTCAGAGCGGTATTGGTTATATATCCGCCATCGTTTGACTTGGCGTTGCTGACATGAAGGTTTGCCATTATAAAGATCTTTGCGTCAGGCTCTTTCTCTTTTACAAAATCAATCAGTTCAGCGTATCTTTCGAGAGTCTGGCTTACTTTGTAGCCGGCTTCATTTATACCGAGCATTATATAAATCTTGCTGTACTGATGGTCGTTAAGGAGATTGTCAAGCTTGACCTTTCCGACAGAGGGAACTTTTGCTGCGTTGTCAAAAATGTTGTATACGCTCATACCGACATCGCAGAAGAACTGAGCACCCTCGATTTTGCCGTATTCCTCAAGACCAACGGTTCTGGAGTCGCCGATGAACAGTGCATCATCCATGGGCATGGTCTTGTACACTTTCTTCTTTTCCTCATAGGGAGCGGCTTCTACAAAAGCGGTCTTGTTGTCTGAAGACTCACTGGCCTGAGCGTCGTATCCGACAGTGGGAATATTTTCTTCCTCTGCGTATGCGACGGTTCCTAAGCTTTCTTCGGTTTCTGCTTTATCTCCTTTTTTGAAGACCATGACAGAAACAACTGCTGCTATTATAAGCACAAAGCAAAGAATAATAACTAAATTTGATTTCTTCATTGTTCTACCTCACATTAAAATCTGAAATATAGGAAGGGATCGTCAAATCCCCTGTACATACAATAAACACTGCCAAGGAGTATTGCTAAGAGAATAAGCCTTATAAGGTGCTTGTTTTTAATCTTTTTGAGAAGATCAAAAGGCAGTTTCGTTGAGAATAAAATGCCGATAATAAAGAACGGATAGTACTGCCCCAGATACTTGATATAATCACCCGGGAAAAGGGGTTCAACCGGCTGGGTTAAAAACGGGAAAAGTCTCAGGAAGAAAACGCCGAGCTTGCTTATGTCTGTTATTGCAAAAACAGACCAGGTGAGCGGGATCAGAAGCAGCATATAAATGCGGCTGACTGCATGATGCTTTTCGAGGAATCGTCCTGTCAGGAACTTCTCGCTTGCAATCAATGCAAATAATATAAGACCCCACAGCAGGAAGTTATATCCTGCACCATGCCATGCACCGGTCAGCACCCATACTATAAGTAAATTCCTTATAGTAATTGCTGTACCTCTGCGGTTTCCGCCTAAAGGAATATACAGATACTCTCTGAACCAACTGCCCAGCGTTATGTGCCAGCGACGCCAGAATTCAGTCATAGAGCGGCTTATGTATGGGAAATTGAAGTTCTGAGGAATATTGAAGCCAAGCATTTTGCCGAGGCCCTGAGCCATCAGTGAATATCCGAAGAAATCCAGATACAGCTGAAGTGAAAAAGCAATGGCTGCCATCCATGCAAGAGGTGTGGATATGCTTTCAAAGCCTATATTCTGGGTCTGGGTAAAGAGCTTGCCCAGCGGATTTGCAAGCAGAACTTTAAGACCCAGTCCGAAAATAAATACACCCAGACCGTCCTTGAAATCCTGCTTGGAAATATCTCTGTCATCCAGCTCGGTTTTTATAACGTCATATGTTACAATGGGGCCGGCTATAAGCTGCTCAAACATGGATATGTAAACACCGAATTTAAGCAGACTTTCCTCAGCCTGAATTTTCCCTCTGTATACATCAATAATATAGGAAATACCCTGAAAAGTATAAAATGAAATTCCCAGCGGTAAAACTATATTCACGGATATGCTTGCAGCGGTAAGCCTGTTCAGCTCCCCTGCTGCAAAATTGAAATACTTAAAGAAGCAGAGACTTAATAAATGGAATACAATTCCGAGAGTAAGTAAAAGCTTTTTGCGTCTTTCAAATTTTTCAATCAGAAGTCCAATAGCATAGTCAAGCAGAATACTCAGCAGAAGCAGCACAAAATGCTCAGGACTGTGAATTGCTCCTATAAAGTAGAATGCAAGGCTTCCTATCAGGAGAATAAGATTTTTTGCTTTTTTCGGTACTATATAATATATACCGAAAAATACTGGCATAAAGATAAAGATAAAGTAAAGACTGCTAAATACCATCGACTACCACCAATCAACAAAATATGCAGAAATCTCAGTTTCAGGAATATTTTACATTTCCTTTTTTTGAGTGCTTATATAAGACGAAGTCAGACGACAATATGTGACAAAAAAATTCTTAAGATTTATTAAGAATACAATAAGCCCGAAAAGTTTAATTTCCTTTTCGGGCTTATTCTTTAATATTAGGTTTTATATAGACTAAGGGGCTTTTTTCGCCTGATGATTCTGCTGTATTAAAGCCTGCGAATCTATTCGCCGCAGTGTCAATTAACCCTGAGCGATGTTTTTGTTTGCTTTATTTAGAGCTTTTCTAACCTTATCCGCATTTTCGGAAGGGTCAGTAACCCTCTGCAAAAGAGAATTATAAAAATCCTTCATATCAGGATCGGTCAGAATATAAAACACCTGACTGTTCTTTACTGCAATGGACAGCAAAGCTTCAATTTCGGCCTCAGTCCATTGAGCATATGAATTAAGCGACTTAATGATTTCGTGTGTTGCCGCAAAACTGCGGCTGCTTTCAAGAGCTATGATTAAATTGGACTTATCTCGTTCTGCGTCGTTGCTTTTCCTGTCCACATCCATGGTCTCTTTTCTGCACTTATAATAAGCCTCTTCCAGAACTTCATTTTTGGCGGTTTTGTCTATAATCGCTTTTACCAGATTGTCAAGCTCTGCACCCTCTGAATAGTCGGCAGGTACAAAATATTTAATTCTTTCCTCACGCATCATCTTGAAAACCTTGGATTTATCCTTGGTTTCTGCGTTATACACTCCGATTGAATGTCCGCCGTTTTTATTAACAAGCTTCATGCAAGGTATGTCCGTATCACTGTCACCGATATAAACCATGTTCCTGAAAGGAACTCTGATTTCGTCGGGAGAAAAGTATGCGTTAACATCCTGATCGTTTATATCCAAAACACCCTTTTCTATTCTGAACAGAAACTGGGTTTTATTTGTGTAGTTAATTACCTGCGCAGGCCAGACAGCGACGTTGTTTTCGTCATAATAAAAAGAGCTGGCATAGATTTTTTCAAACTCCCCTGCAATTTTAGTTCCTTCTATCATTTCTTTAAGTCCGGAAGAAATAATGTAATGCTCAACGATTACACCGTGCTGTTTTCCGTATTCTCTTATTCTGCTGAACCATTTTTCCACTCCGGGAAACAGTTCTACCTTTGCGCCGTAATCACGCAGCTTATCTCTGGTAAACAGCACCTGACCATGAGATTTGCTTTTCATTGAATACATCCATGCAAGGTTCTGATCCATGTCATTATCTCTGGCCAGTTTATTGGATTCTTTCCAGAAATCATCAACAGAGCATCCAACTGACTGAATATACCCCTGAGCCTGCATATCATCCGGAGAGAGGGTTTTATCAAAATCATAGCAAATGGCAAGTACAGGCTTATCCTCTTTAAGTTTCTTTTCAAAATAATTGTTTTCCATAATGCCCTCCTTTTTGAATCGGTTTAAAATTCAATTAGATGTGATTTTGCTTTATCAGCCTTTTCAGGTGAAATCAGTAAACGTCGAAAAGCTCGCTTTCAATGTCTGATATTTGATTTATTTCAATAACTGTATTATCTCCCAGCACAACTGCGCCTGTAAGTGCATCAACTTTTTTAATGCTGCCTGTACATGACACATATGCACCGCCTGATTTCTTCTTGTCAGGCACATAATATATAAACCTGAAAACAGCGCTGCTGCCAGCAGAGGCGGCTGCTATGGCAAGCTTCTCGTTAAGACGCAGCTTTTCGTCCTCACTAAGCTCTGCTTTTTCTTCTGTGAGCCGGGCAGTTTCTCTGATTGCTTCGTCATGCCCTGTCAGGGCGGAAAAAGGTGAAAACTGAGCCGCTCTGTCAAACATGGACATATGTGGATGAGTCTTTGACTGATGGTGCGGCAGGTCTATTATATCATCATAGCGATGTGTTCTTGTTCCGTATTCGTCTGCCATGTTTACTCCGCCTTTCTATGCTCAGGCCTTGTGACCGCCTATCTGCTTATTCCTGCTTTGAGCGGTAGCTCCTTCCTGCAGGTTCATGCCTTTTAAAATAGCGTTTTTGCCGTACTTGCTTTTAATGCTAAGCATTGCTTTCTGCATTTTCCGCTCCTTGTCCAATGCAGCCTGCTCCAGCTCCTTCTGTTTTTCGATTTCCTCGTAGTCGTCGAAAAGATTAAGCTGTTCAAACTGATTGCTGTCATCTGTGCAGCTTTCATCTGTAAGATGGTTCACAGAAATTGTAATTCTGCGGACAAGAAGATTTTTGTCTACAACCCTTTCATACAGCTTGAGCATTGCAGCCATAATGAGAGCTGTTGAGGAGGATTTTCTGCCGAGATTTTCTGTTCCGTGGGCGGATTTCGGTATTTTACGTCCGTAATTGTCTGTACTTACCGGACCTGTATATTTACTCTTTCGTGCGGGGTCTTTAAGATTTTCAATATCATATCCGATGGTTAGCACAATCTGGTCGGTAACAAGCCCTTTATCTACGATATCAAGTACCAGCGCATCAGTCATTTCCTTGACGACAAGCCGGGCTTTTTCATAATCATAAGGCTCCTGAAGGACCTGTCCGGAATTAAGACTTTTAGTAGCCGGCTTATACTTCTTGATATATTCTATTGTACAGGGTTCCCAGCCCCATGCATGGTCGATCAGAAGCTCCGCATTTACGCCGAAAAGCCTGTACAGAAGCTCCTCGTTATAGCGCTCATCTGCTTTCCCGACTGAGCATCGGGCAATATCTCCCATAGTATACAGGCCGTTTTCCTCAAGCTTTTTTGCGTACCCCTTTCCTACCCGCCAGAAATCAGTTAAGGGTCTGTGTGACCAAAGCTCACGGCGGTAGGTCATTTCATCCAGACTTGCTATGCGTACTCCGTCTTTATCGGGCGGAATGTGCTTTGCAACTATATCCATTGCTATTTTGCAGAGATAAAGATTTGTACCTATGCCGGCAGTTGCAGTGATGCCTGTGCTTTTTAAAACGTCCTGAATAACCGTCATTGCAAGATCATGGGCAGATTTGCCGTAGGTTTTAAGATAGGAGCTTGCATCAATAAACACTTCGTCTATTGAATAGATTACTATATCTTCTGGTGCAAAATACTTTAAGTATACCTTATAAACTCTGGTGCTGTAATCCATGTAAAACGCCATGCGTGGAGGAGCAACAATGTAGTCAAGCTCTTTTGACGGGTCGTTTGCAAGCTCTGCTTCAAAGCAGGAACTGCCGGTAAATGTACGTCCGGGAGCATTCAGCCTGCGCTTTGCATTAACATCTTTTACCTTCTGCACAACCTCGAACAGCCGGGCCCGTCCGGGTATGCCGTATGCTTTTAAAGACGGCGATACAGCAAGGCAGATTGTCTTTTCTGTACGGCTTTTATCAGCCACTACAAGGTTAGTGCTGAGCGGGTCAAGACCACGCTCTCTGCATTCCACGGAGGCGTAAAATGACTTCAAATCTATTGCTATGTATGTTTTCTGTTCACTCATTTAACGCTCTCCTTTCGGTGCTTTACAGTCTGATTTGAGAACATTATACAGTAATAAGCTTTCTATTTCAAGCTTATGGGATGCAGAGTGAACACTAAGCCGAATTTTACCCAGAGTACATAGAATAGAAAAATCCCCTGATACGCCGGACTTTTTCCTTCCGTTTATCAGGGGATTCAAATGTTTTATACGTTTTCTCAGTCTCTGTACTCGAACATCAGATCATACATACTGACGGTGTCACCGTCGTGAACGCCCATTTCTTCCATACGCTGGAATACTCCGGCTTCACGGAGAAGCTTGTCAAAGTACATACGGCTTTCGTAATCAGAGAAATTGATTCTTGCCATAAGTCTCTGAAGCCAGGGACCCTCAACAACCCACATATCGTCAACATTCTCAATTGTAAGCTCTTCGGGAGTGCCGAGCTGGGGCTCGGGGGGAACATAATCGGCCTCGAAGCTTGCAATCTGGGGCAGATCCTGAAGGCGCTTTGCGCACTCATTTATAAGCTCTCTTGTGCCTTCATGAGTAGCTGCGCTCATCTGGAAGAAGGTATAACCCAGACTCTCTACACGCTCTTTAAGTCGAGCAATGTTTTCATGAGTTTCTTCGCTTAAAAGATCGCACTTGTTGGCCACAACAATCTGAGGACGAGATGAAAGCTCCTCGGAATACTGCTGAAGCTCTGCGTTTATAGCTTCAAAATCCTCGACAGGATCTCTTCCCTCGGAACCGGAAACGTCAACAATATGAAGAAGCAGACGGCAGCGGTCAATGTGACGGAGAAAATCATGTCCAAGACCTGCGCCCTCGGATGCGCCTTCTATAATTCCGGGGATGTCAGCCATGACAAAGGATTTGCCTTCGTCAACGTACACAACACCCAGATTGGGGAAAAGGGTTGTAAAGTGATAGTTTGCAATTTTGGGATGAGCCTTGCTTACAACAGAAAGCAGGGTGGATTTACCTACATTGGGGAAACCTACAAGTCCTACATCAGCCAGAAGCTTGAGCTCAAGGGTGATTTCGTGGCTTTCGCCGGGGAGACCGGGCTTTGCAAAACGGGGAACCTGACGGGTGGGAGTGGCAAAATGCATATTGCCCCAGCCGCCTCTGCCGCCTTTGGCAGCTACCCAATCTTCACCGGTAGACATATCATGCATGATTGCACCGGTAGCAGTATCACGTATAATAGTACCGCGGGGTACACGGATTTTAAGGGTTTCGCCGTCCTTGCCGAAGCAGCGTTTGCCCATGCCGTTCTGGCCGTTTCCGGCTGTATATTTACGTTTATATCTGAAGTCCATCAGAGTGGACATATTATCGTCAACAACAAATACGATATTGCCGCCTTTACCGCCGTCACCGCCGTCGGGACCGCCTGCTGCCAGGTATTTTTCACGGTGGAATGCGATTGCGCCATCTCCGCCCTTGCCGGCGTAGATAGTGATACGGGCTTTATCAACAAAAGATGCTGCCATTTGCGCCTCCTTTTCAGCCGCCGAAGCGGCACGTTACATTAAAA
>JAHHRR010000046.1 GCA_020025655.1 Oscillospiraceae bacterium | reverse complement strand
CATAAGCTGATCAAATATTTGATCATTTTCTTACATTGTTCAATTTTCAAGGTACTCTTTTTTGCTCTCAGCTCATTTGCGACAGCTTATTTATTCTACCACATTTTTCCGATTTGTCAAGAGGAAATTTTTTATTTTTTAAAAATTTCTTTTTTCGGAAGTGGTTTGTATAAGCTTTCGTTTGCTTGGAGTGTTGTATAATTTACCACTTTATTTGCCATAAGTCAAGCTTTTTTTCACTTTTTTTAAACTTTTTTAGTTTTTCTAAATATTGTGGTTTTAATTGGATATACTACACAATATGTGTACTGATAATCTATATAATCAGCTCAATCTGTTTTTAAAGGATTATAAGGTAAAAACACTTCCTTTAAATATTTCGAGCTTAAAACAACTCTTCGAAGGCTGCGGAGATTTTGAATCACGAAAAATAAATATAGGGCTCAGTGGAAAGATGTTTATTCATGTGTGCTGGCTTGACGGGTTAGTGAATGGTGGTGACATAGCAGATAATATAATTAAACCCCTTACCAGTGTGTTTCGTGCTTTAGATATTACTGGCGAGGATAAGTGCATGGACCTTATATTAAATGGTTCTGTGTATTCCTATTCAGTAAAGAAGAGAACAACAACCGAGGAAACAGTGTTGGATTTAACGCAGGGGCATTGTGCGCTTATATTTGATAACAGCCAGACAGCCATCTGCTTTGAGGTTCGTTCATCAATAGCCCGCTCTATATCTGAGCCTACTCTGGAAAAGTCTCTTAAAGGGGCACGGGATTCTTTTATTGAAGTACTGCGAGTGAATACAGCTCTTGTGCGCCGCCGTATATGCAGTCCAAGGCTCAAGCTTACAGAAAGCACCATAGGCCGTAAATCGCACACACGAGTGGCTGTTATGTTTGTAGAAGGTGTGGCCAATCCAAAGCTCGTGGAAGAAACTGCACGGAGGCTGGATGCGCTTGATATTGACAGCCTTCTCTCCACGGGATATCTGGAGGAGTCGATAGTTGACAGACCTCTTTCACCCTTTCCCCAGCTTGTGCACACAGAACGGCCTGACCGCTTTGCCATGTATCTTATGGAGGGCCGAGTAGGTCTTTTGATAGACGGGCTGCCTGTGGGTCTTGTGCTGCCGGTAAACTTTGCAGAGTTTATGAAAGTCACAACTGACAGCAATATGCATTTTCTTGTAACCACCTGCTTAACACTGCTGCGCTATCTTGCGCTGATGTTAAGCTTCTTTCTTCCCGCTCTGTATGTAGCAGTAGCCATGTATCATCAGGAGATGATACCAACAAGGCTGCTTCTGGCAATAATAGAAGCGAAGCAGAATGTTCCCTTTTCGACGGCGCTGGAAGTGCTGAGTATGATTATAGCGTTCAGCTTATTGCAGGAGGCCGGCCTGCGCCTGCCGAATCCGATAGGCGATACGGTTTCAATAATCGGAGCACTTATTGTAGGTCAGTCAGCAGTAGAGGCGCAGGTAGTCTCCCCTATTGCAATAATAGTTGTAGCTGTATCTGGAATAGCGTGTTATACGCTGCCGTCACAGGATATGGGCTCAGCAGTAAGGCTCATGCAGCTTGCCTTTTTAATAGCCGCCATATTGGGAGGCTTATTTGGCATAGGCTGTGCCGCCTGTCTGATGCTTCTGCTGCTGGCTTCCATGGACAGCTTCGGAATAAACTATACCGCTCCCCTTTCAGACGGGCGGCCGTGGTCTTTATTCAGGCTTCTTATACAAATACCCAAATCCAAGAACAAGTTTCGTGATCCACAGCTTCAGACACCGGATAAAAGGCGGCAGCGATGAAAAAAGTATTATCTGTTATATTAAGTTTAAACTTGTTAATATTGAGCGGCTGCAGCGGGCTCTATTCAAACTTCCGAGAGCTTGAGCAGATACGTGTAATTCAGACCATGGGGCTGGATTACATTCCGGGCGGAGTACAATTAACATTATCATCAGCGAATGTGGAAAACGAAGATGAAACTGCATTGTGTGTAAGCGGCTCGGGCAGTTCGATCTCAGAGGCTCTGGATCATATACAGAGCAATTCATCGCAGGATGATTTGTTTTTGTCCCATATAAAGCAGCTTTTAATAGGCGAGCAGTCAGCGAAGCACGGTCTTGAGCCATGTCTTTCGTATATATGCCGCTCCAGAGATTTGAGAATCGATACACCGTTATTTATAGTTAAGGATAAAACGGCAAAGGAAACCATGTCCGGCAGCGGCAGCGGCGGGAAAGGAATATCCGAAATATTTCAGGCTCTTGAGACAACCGAAAGTGAGCAGCATAACAGTCGAATACTACGTGCTTCAGAAGTTATCAACAATTTAGCCAAATATGGCGGAGCGCTTATATCAGCTGTTGAGTATACGGTATCCGCAGAAGATTCCAAAGATGATGAGCAGGAGATGACAGCGGTTCTGTCCGGTTATGCAGTAATAAAGGATTCGGAGCTTTGCGGATATATAGACATGGAGAATTCGCTTGGCGCAGATTTTCTTTTGAATCGTGTGGGTATAGCGGATATTCTGATAACCGATCGGCTGGGCCGTCCGATAAGTATGGAAATAAGCTCAGGCGGCAGTGAGATAAAGCCGGTGTGGGAAGAAAACAAGTTAAAGGGCCTTGATGTATTCATAAATGTAAAAGCAATGGTTCTGGAAATGCAGGAGGACGAGCAGTTAATGAGTGAAGAGCTTTCGGATTATCTGATTTCTCAGCTTGAGTCCTATGTATCATCCAAAGCCGCCTATGTATTGCAGATGTCCCGAAAGCTGCAAACAGATTTTCTGGGACTGGCAGGTATAGTAAATATGGACTCCCCCATAAAATTCAGGGGCATGGCTGAAAGCTTTGCCGATGTGCTGCCCGCACTTGAGATTAAGGTCAGTGTAAGCGGAGAGCTGTGTCATACCAAGGATATAAAGGAGGGGCAGAATTGAATACCAACTATAATTTTAATCGAAACCAGTTATTGTCTCTGGCTTCGTTAATGGTGCTGTCCCCCGCTATGCGGCTGTTTCCCAATTCAGCAGCTGAGTACGCATCACAGGCGGCGGCATTTTCAGCACCAGCCGCAATTCCGTTTATGCTGTTGTATGTGTATTTTATCTGCCGCTTTATGGATACCCGTAACGACGGTGAAGGCATGGCCGAGCTTTTTTTACGCTGTCTTGGAGAAAAGGCCGGAAAAGCTGCGCTGATTATAATAAGCCTCTGGCTGCTGTTATATGCGTCATTTGTATTAAGAGCCAGCTCAGACCGCTTAATAACAACCATCTATCCCCACAGCAGTCCCAAACTGTTTATAATTGTAATGGGGATAATCTGCACAGTATCTGCATTAGGTTCAGCAAGAACAATTGTAAGGGCGTCAAAAATCATACTGCCGTTTATATTCGGCCTGATTGGAATGATACTGTTTTTCTCAATGTTTTCCGTATCGAAAGAGAATCTGCTTCCTGTAACGGTTCTGGATACTCTGCCCGTAATGGAAAGCAGTCTATCAGCAATGAATGTGTTTACAGCCGTATTGTATCTGATCTGCTTTTTTGCACCCTTTGTGCATAAGAGCGATAATTCTTTTCGTTCCTATTCTATCTGGCTTGCTGTTATGACTGTGTTTATAAGTCTGCTGTGCATTTCGGTAGTAGGAAGCTTCGGTGCAGAGCTTACAGTAAAGCTTGCATGGCCGTTTTTTTCATTGGTAAGAAATCTGGTCTTTTTTCACTCATTGGAGAGAATAGAGGCGCTGGTTGTATCCATATGGATATTTCCGGACTTTCTGTTAGTGTCGATGCTGCTTTATTCAGCCCAGTATTGTTTAAGGCTTGTATGTGGAGAAAAAACTCCCGGATATCAGGGAGAAAAAATGTTTTCCACAAATAACAAACGCTGGATAATCCCGCTCTGCGGTTTATTTACGGTAATCTGCGGAATAACTATTGCAAAAGACCCTGTAACCCTTGAATTTTGGTCGAAAAAGCTCATTCCGGTTACAAATCTTATAATTGCCCTGATTTTCATACCGGGTATATATGCTTACGGAAAATTAAAAAGAAGCTGTGAAAAGTGAAAACTTTCCACAGCTTCTTTAACTTTTGTTATTTTACGATGAAATCGGTGAGGTTGGGAGCAGTAAATCCTTCAGCGTGCTGAATTTCCAGACCGTCAAGGTATTCCTGGAATCTGTTGTTAAGCTCCACATTTGCAGCAGTTGCTCTGACTGTAACAGCGGTACCACTCTGGGTGTAACCCACAACTGCATCTGCATCCAGAGGCAGTCTTATAATAATGTGGTATCCAAAGGGAGACTTAATAGGCTCAGAGACCTCATATTCTTTAAGATTGTTGCAGCCGTTTTCAAATTCAGGAACCATAGTTCCGGGAGTAAAGGTCATGCCGTCAGGGAAAATGGTCTTGCCTGTATCTTCGCAGAATTCATCTTTAAGTTCTCCGAAGCGCTTTAAAAGCTCGTCTTTGTCCTTGATGGCTCTCAGCTCATCAGAGATACCCTGAGCCTGATTCTTTTTCTCGTTCATGAGCTTTTCATCGACATCTGCATTTTTCTCAGGGTCGACAGTGCTCAGAAGGATATGGTTAGCACGGATGTATTTATTGTCATCCATAAATTTGTTAACAGCTTCGTCGGACAGCTTTTCGCCGTTTTCGCCGTAAAGCTGGATATAGCTCTGCTGGAACAGGTGATTTATGCGGTTCATTTCATCGAACATTTCAGGAGTCATGTAAATTTCTTTAAGGACTTCTGCAAATGCCTCTTCGTCAGCATCCTCGCCGCAGATCTGTTTTATCTGTTCAGCTCTCCAGTTTTCCATGGATTCTTTTACGTCATCGCCGAGAACAACATTGTTTTTATCGCAGAAGCCTCGGATAGCAGCAAGGTTTAAAAGGGTCTGTTCTGCCATATCCACAGAGTATTTGGCGAAGCTGTCTCCTGCTTCATTTGAAGCATCGGTCCAGTTCATAGCCATACCGTAGTTTGCCATGGTTACGAAGTAGTCGTAGGTCTGCTGAGCCTGAGAATAGACATTGTAGAAGTACTCTTCCCAGAGGACATCCTTACCGTCAATTGTAGCAACAACCTCTTTGGGGTCGTGGGTAGCATACAGTGCCTCATAATCAATAACGGCAACTTCTGGTATTTCTGCCTGTTCAGCAGGTGCGCTTTCTTCGGAGGTATTAACCGGAGATTTTTCTTTGACCATAAAGTAGCCCAGTACGCCGGTAAACACCAGACATACTGCAAGCAGGATAATAACTAATTTTTTCATTTTCTGTTCCTTTCCTTGTTTCTTTTTGCAATATACCATTCCGCAGGCGGATTAACAAGCCGACAGCGGATAATTTATGCTTTATTTACTATTAAAGCTTCCCCAAACCGCCGCAAACTGTCTTGCTTCATCAATAACCCGGTTTTTAGCCTTGATTCTGAGACTCAGTCTGGGTTTGGAGCCTGCCTCAACCTTAAATCTGCCCTTGTATTCAGGCATAGCGTATATAGCAGAAACCCGCTCCATATCGAATTCTTTGACAGTAAAGTGGAGATAGCCCGCTTTCTGCGATATATCGGTAATACCCGCCTTGCCGGCCTCACCTCTGAGCAGAGCAACATGAATAAGTGCATTTACGCCGGGAGGAGGATCACCGAATCTGTCAATAAGTTCGTCGGTAAGGTCGTCGGCCTCTTCCTCTGTTCTGATAAGTGCAATACGGCGGTATATATCCATGCGCTGCTCGGAAGAAGGAATGTATCTGTCCGGTATGTTGGCTGCAACAGCAAGGTCGGCAGAGCAGTCCGCTCTTGTGGGAACTTCAATGCCTCTGGCTTCAAGAACGGCTTCGTTCAGAAGCTTCATGTACATATCGTAACCGACATCAATCATATGGCCTGACTGTTCGGCACCAAGAAGATTGCCTGCGCCTCTGATTTCCAGATCTCGCATTGCGATTTTAAAACCGGAGCCGAACTGAGCAAAATCTCTTATTGCGTTAAGCCGCTTTTCGGCGACCTCGGTTAAAACCTTGTCTCTTCTGAATGTAAGATATGCAGAAGCCTTTCTGGTAGAGCGTCCCACACGGCCTCTTATCTGATGCAGCTGGGCAAGACCCATTCTGTCCGCATCCTCGATAATAATTGTGTTTACATTTGGGATATCTATACCTGTTTCGATTATGGTAGTGCAGACAAGTATCTGAGTCTGACCGTTTGCCACGTCTTCCATTACATCAGCCAGCATATTTTTATCCATTTTACCGTGCGCCACCGCAACAGTGACATTTTCCAGCATATCCTTGATTTTTTTAGCTGTACGTTCAATGTCGTCTATTCTGTTGTGCAGATAGTAAACCTGTCCTCCACGCTGAAGCTCACGGCGGATTGCATCGGCGATAAGCCCCCAGTCGTGTTCCATAACGAAGGTCTGAACAGGAAGTCTGTCCTCAGGTGGTTCCTCGATAGTGGACATATCCCGTATGCCTGACATTGCCATGTTCAGTGTTCTGGGAATAGGGGTAGCAGAAAGGGTAAGAACATCAATGCCTTTGGACATTTCTTTTATGTGCTCTTTGTGAGTAACTCCGAAACGCTGTTCCTCATCGATTACCAGAAGTCCCAGATTTTTAAAGTGGATATCTTTTGACAGGAGTCTGTGAGTACCTACAACCACATCACAGGTACCGTTATTTATTTTGTTTATTACCTTTGCAGCCTGACCTGCGGTTTTAAATCTGCTCAGAACCTCGATATTTACAGGGAAGCCGAAAAATCTCTGTAATGCGGTCTGATAATGCTGCTGTGCAAGAACCGTTGTAGGCACAAGAATAGCGGCCTGTTTTCCATCCATGACGCACTTCATAACAGCTCTCAGAGCCACCTCTGTTTTACCGAAGCCGACATCGCCGCACAGAAGTCTGTCCATAGGGACAGATGATTCCATATCCTGTTTAATTTCATTAACACAGCGCAGCTGGTCATCGGTTTCCATGTAACCGAAGTTTTCCTCGAATTCCCTCTGCCATTCGGTATCCGGCTTAAAAGCGTATCCGGGAAGTCGCTGTCTCTCGGCATATAGTGCAATGAGCTTTTGAGCCATGATTTTAGCAGAGTGTTTTGCCTTGCTTCTGGTCTTTGCCCATTCGGTGCCGCCCATTTTAGAAAGCTTTACTGTCTTTTCCTCGCCGGCGCCGGTGTACTTTGACACAAGGTCAAGCTGGGTGGCAGGCACATAAAGGCTGTCTGTTCCGGCATAGCTGATTTTAATATAGTCCTTCTGCAGCCCGTCCACGTTCATTTTTACGATGCCGTTAAATCGGCCTATTCCGTGGTTTTCGTGAACAACATAGTCGCCTATCGAAAGGTCTGCATAGGATTCTATTCTCTGCCTGTTGGCAGGGAGTTTTTTATTAAGCTTCTGCTTTTTATTCTTAGCTCTGATTATCTGAGAGTCAGTTAAAATAACGAGCTTAATGCCGGGATATTCAATACCTGCGGATATTGAGCCGATACTTATGGCGCATTTGCCGTTATCAGGTATTTTTTTAAGTTTTTCGTAGATAAGAGCGGGAATCTGCTGTTCTGTAAAGAATTCCTGCAAAACCTTGGCTCTGCGTTCATCTCCCGCAAGAACAACAACCTTGTAGTTCTCTTTAAGATAAACCTTTACATCCTCAGCTGCCGCCTGTGCATTACCGGCATATGAAGGCAGCTGCTTTGCCGCTATGCTCAGTATCGTTTTAGGCGGTAAAGGATTTCTGCCAAGTGTAAAGGCATCGGTCATATAGACCGGAAATTCCTCAAGTTTTTTTATAAGTGCCTCAAAGCTCAGATAAAAGCTGTCCTGAGACATGGCAAGTCTGCCTCGCCGCTGCTGTTCTTTAACGTCATCGCCCAGCTGCTTAATAAATTCTTTGGCTCTTTCGGCGCATCTTCCAGGCTGGTCGAAAACAATGACCGCATTTTCAGGAATATAGTCAGCGCCGCTGGCCATGGAATAGATTACCGGCAGATATCTGTCTGCATCGGATATGATAACACCCTCACGCAGTCTTTCTGCATCGGATTTCAGGGTTGCAGAAAGAATAGCTGAGTTTTCGCTGTTTCTTTTTCCGGCGTATTTATCGGCAAAGCTTTCTATTTCGCTGCAAAGCTTTTCGATACCGCCTTCTGCCATTGTAGGCAGAGTTTCAGCTGCCGGAAGAATAAGGCAGCTTTTTATCTGTTCTGTTCTTCTCTGAGTAGACACATCAAAGAAGCCCATTGAATCTATATCGTCTCCCCAGAACTCAATTCTTACCGGTTCATGGTCTGAGGGTGAGAAAAAGTCAAGGATTCCGCCTCGTTTTGCGAACTGTCCCGGTCCTTCGACCTGATCGGTTCTGGTGTAACCGCAGCGAACAAGAGCTTTTTCAGCCTCTTCAATGGGGCAGCTTTTGCCTTCTTCTATCAGGAAAGCAGATTCAGCAAGGGCTTTAGGTGAAATAGTTCTCTGCATAAGTCCTGAAACAGAAGCCGTAGTTACCGGACTTTTTCCGCTAATCAGGTCATAGAGAACAGCAAGTCTTTTTTGCTCAGCCTGTCTGGATGCTGCTTCAGCGGGATAGAAGGTATAGTCTCTCATACCGAGGCTTTTTACATCCTCGCAAAGCATTGCGCTCATGTCTTTTGCAAAATTTTCAGCAGCGGTGTCGTCAGGGCAGATCACAAAAACGGGCATATCCAGACTGTCTCTGAGTGCTGCCGCCAGATTTGCTCTGTGGACTGCCGAAAGTCCTGAAACGAGCGCAGGAAGCCCACCGCTCTCCAGCAGTGTAGGGAGGGCAGCTGCTTCCTTATTTTCGAAAATCTGATTAACTAAAATGTTCATATCGCAGTGATTATATCATTTACTTAAAGTCTGTTCAATCGAATTTTGTACTCCGGTTTTAATTAAAAGACAGGGCAGACACCCTGTCTTTTAATTATTATTTATTTTTCTATGGGTTTAATATCAATCATTTTGCTTCTGGCAGCTGAGCTGAGAACTCTGGAATAGAAATCATTTATCATTCTGTGAGCCACAGCATCTATTTTTTCGCTGCCCTGTATAGGTTTAACCAGCAGCTCAACCTCAGAGCCTCCGATGCGGTAATCGGAATCAATCTTCACATATCCGAAACGAGCGAAGAATTTACGCAGTTTTATAAGCGTCTGATCTTCTTCATCATCAAAAACAGTAAGCTCGGCGAGAATACCCTGTTTTTCAGCATAGTGCTTATTTAAAAGACGCATAGCATTAACACCGATACCCTGACCCCTGTAAAAAGGCAGGACACCGAAATACTTTAACAGTACGTATCCGTAAACACCTCGCTTAACAACAAGCGCATAAGCCTCTTCCATCTGAGTCATATCGTCGTAGAAGATGCAGAATTCCATTTCACCTTTGAGCATGGCTTTATGAATACTGAGCTTAGGTAAAAGCTCTTTTTCATCGAAGTCATTCTGTAAAGCGATGTAATATTTTTCAATATCCGTATGGTTGCCGATTCTGAGTTTAAGCATGGTCACTTATCTCCTTAAGCAAACTTTTCCCGCTCTGCTACCGCCATAGCGTCGCAGATCTCGTTGTATTTGTTATTTGCATGGCCTTTTACCCAGTGATAGTGCATTTCATGGTTTTTGATTAAATCCAGTAAAGTTTCCCACAAATCAGGGTTCAAAGCCGGTTTTTTATCGGACTTGACCCAGCCTTTTTTTCGCCAGCCGTAGGCCCAGCCCTTTTCCAGTGCATCTATAACATACTTGGAATCAGAATAAAGCTCCACAATACAGGGTTCCTTAAGAGCCTGCAGGGCAGAAATAACGCCTGTAAGTTCCATACGGTTGTTAGTAGTTTTTGCTTCACCGCCGGAAAGTCGTTTTTCTGTTTCCTTGTATATCAGTACGGCTCCCCAGCCGCCGGGGCCGGGGTTGCCGCTGCAAGCACCGTCTGTATAAATTGTGACTGTTTTCTTAGGCATATTCAGTTTTCGCTTTCGTACTTTCTAAGAAGCACCTTGTATTCATCCTTATCGATAATACCGTTATTAAGGAAAACCTTCAGCTGAGCAATTCTCTGTTCCTTATCGTGCCGGAAGTCATCGTAAACCTCGGAGCTTTCGTAATAAGTTTTCTGTGGTGCATCATTGCGTCTGGGCGTGTAGACTTTTTCGGTCACATCGGCATATCGGTCATTGCTCCTGCCGCCGTACTCGTTTCCATTGGGATTACCGGAATTTTTCAAACTTTGGTTTTTTGCTTTTTTTATTGCATGGACAATAAATGCGACTATTGCGGAGACGAAAGCCAGTATAATCAGCAGATAAATCACAAATGCAATGACATAGGAATCTGCAGAATTCAAAAGATTAATTACAATAATGAGAATTATTGCAATAATCAGGCCTTTTTTAGATTTCTTTTTGTCGGAACCGTTAGTGGAAATGTTATTCATAGGCTTATCCTCAATTACTCTTCAGATTTGCTTATTTCGTTCTCTGTTTCTTCGGTTTCTGATTCACTTTCTGTGTTTTCTATGGAAATAACCCTGCTGCCTTCGCTCAGTCTCATAATTCTGACGCCCTGAGTTGCACGTCCCAGAAGAGAGATATTTTCCACATCCATACGGATAATAGTGCCGTCATCGCTGATAACGAGAATATCATCCTGACTGCTTACGATTTTAACTGCGGCAACTCTGCCTGTCTTATCGGTGATGTTGTAGTTCTTAACGCCGATACCTCCCCTGCCGTGGACAGGATAGTCATCAACAGCAGTACGCTTGCCGTAGCCTTTTTCGGTAATGCTCAGCAGGGCTTCACCGGCGGAAGTGCTGCCGGCACCTACTACAAAGTCACCGGGTCTGAGCTTAATACCTCTTACACCCATTGCGGAACGTCCCATAGATCTGACGTCTTCTTCGCAGAAGCAGACGGACATACCTGCATTGGTTGCAATAAGGATATTTTCGTTGCCTTCGGTTGAAATTACGGAAATCAGCTCATCGCCCTCATCCAGAGTCAGAGCTCTGATGCCGTTTGCACGGATATTCTGCAATGCGGACTGAGCCATGCGTTTAACCGTACCGTTTTTAGTTACGAAGAAGAAGTATCTGTTCTCCTCGAAGCCACGGCCGTTTATCATTGCGCTGACCTTTTCGCCGTTTTCAATCTGAATGATATTGATAATATTAGTGCCTCTGGCATTTCTTCCGGCCTCGGGGATATTGTATCCCTTCTTCATGAATACACGGCCTTCGCTTGTAAAGAAGAGGATAGAATCATGTGTTGAAGCAGTGAATACAGTTTCGACATAGTCCTCATCCTTAGTTGCCATGGCACGGATACCCTTTCCGCCTCTGCCCTGAGCTCTGTACTCGGTAACGGGCAGGCGTTTAATGTATCCGGAATGAGTGAGAGTGAATACGCACTCTTCCTCTTCTATGAGATCTTCGATATCGATTTCGTCGATAACATCCTGAATCTCAGTCTTTCTCTCATCGCCGTACTTGTCTCTGAGAGCAATAAGCTCGTCTTTAAGAACACCCTTTATAAGTTCAGGATCTGCAAGCAGGCCCTTGAAGTAGGTGATTTTCTCTTCCAGTTCCTTGTATTCAGCCTCAAGTTTTTCTCTGTTGAGACCCTGGAGAGATATAAGACGCATATCGCAGATAGCCTGAGCCTGAACATCGGAAAGTCCGAAGCGGTTCATAAGATTCTGCTTTGCATCGTCGTAGCTGGAACGGATAATCTGAATAACCTCGTCGATATTATCCTGAGCGATAAGCAGGCCTTCCAGCAGATGAGCTCTTTCTTCGGCCTTTTTAAGATCGAACTGAGTTCTTCTTACGATAACCTCTTCCTGGAACTTAAGGTATTCGTCGAGAATCTGTCTGAGTGTAAGTATTTTCGGCATAGACTGGTTATTTACCAGTGCCAGCATATTTATTGAGAAGCTGGACTGGAGAGCAGTCTGTGCAAAAAGTCTGTTCAGAACGACCTGAGGATTTGCGTCACGCTTGAGTTCGATAACGATACGCATACCGTTTCTGTCTGTCTCATCACGCAGGTCGGAAATACCATCAAGACGTTTATCATGTACCTGATCTGCAATATTTTTAATAAGCATACGCTTATTTACCTGATAAGGCAGTTCAGTGACTATAATTCTTGTTCTGTTCTGGTTAAATTCTTCAAATTCGGTTCTTGCACGGACAACGACCTTGCCGTGACCGGTAGCGTAAGCCTGACGGATTCCGCTTCTTCCCATGATGATACCCTTTGTGGGGAAATCAGGTCCGGAAATATACTGCATAAGGTCGGCAAGCTGGGCGTCGGGATTATCCAGAACGCAAACGCAGGCATCAATAACCTCTCTCAGGTTGTGAGGGGGAATATTTGTAGCCATACCGACAGCTATACCGCTTGATCCGTTAACCAGAAGGTTGGGGAAGCGTGAGGGCAGAACCCTGGGTTCCTTACGGCTTTCGTCGAAGTTGGGGTCCCAGTCCACGGTATCCTTATTGATATCACGGATCATTTCCTCGGATATTTTAGAAAGTCTTGCCTCTGTGTAACGGTATGCAGCAGGGGGATCGCCGTCCACGGAACCGAAGTTACCGTGACCGTCAACCAGCATATATCTCATGGAGAAATCCTGAGCCATTCTTACCATAGCGTTATAAACGGACTGGTCGCCGTGGGGATGGTATCTACCCAGAACGTCACCTACGCAGGTTGCGGATTTTTTAAAGGGTTTATCAGCAGTAAGGCCGTCCTCATAAAGAGCGTAAAGAATTCTTCTGTGGACAGGCTTCAGACCATCACGAACATCCGGCAGTGCACGGCTTATGATAACGGACATTGCGTAGTCGATATAGCTGGTTTTCATTTCTCTGACAAGGTCAGATTCTGTAATAGCCTGATTAGGAAATGCGATATCCTCAGGCTTATAGTCTCTTCTGTGTGCCATCT
>JAHHRR010000045.1 GCA_020025655.1 Oscillospiraceae bacterium | reverse complement strand
ACTTACTGAAATTTCAGTTCATAGAAAAGCGGCGTACAGATGTAAAATCTCTGTACGCCGCTATATATTCACTGTTCATGGCTGCAATGCACGCAGTCTTTACTTTTCAGTCTGCTGCCGGTACCTTTATCTTATTACTTTAAGTCAATCTCAGTGATGCCTTTTTCTTCAAGCCTTCTGTCTACCGCCTCAATCACGAGTGTATATATAACTGAAACAGTAGGAACGCTCACAAGCATACCGACTATGCCGAATGCGCTGCCGCCCATTGTAACTGCAAGCAGGACAAAAAGTGCAGGCAGGCCCACAGATTTACCCACTATCTTGGGATAAACAAAGTTTCCGTCAAACCACTGTAAAACAAGGATAAACAGTACAAACCATACAGCCATAATAGGTGTATCGAGGAATATAAGGAACGCACCGATAATGGTTGCGATCCATGCACCGAATATAGGTATCAGTGCCATAAATCCGACAAGTACGGATATCATAGGTGCATACGGCATTCTCAGCACCAGCATACCTATAAAGCACATTGAACCCAGTGCAACAGCCTCAGTAAGCTGACCGCTTACAAACTTGGTGAAGGTTTTATTCACAAGCTTGAAGAATGAGTTTATAGAGTTTACCCAGTCACTTGAAAACATTGCAACAAGGAACTTTTTGCTCCATGCGCCGAAGCTTTCCTTCTGAGCGAGAATATAAACTGAGAAAACAACTGCAATAAAGAAGTTTGCAATGGAAGAAACAATACTGGTAGTAACGCCGATTGTAGTATTAAGGAACTTCTGACCTCTTTCTGCAAGGAACTCTGTAACAGCCTCGACTAACTTCTCCGGCTGCAGATCAAGTGAGGGCAGAGTAACTGCAAATTTGGAAAGTGTGTCAGAAAGATCGTTCCACCACAGTTCGATTTTATCAGAATACTCCGGAATCTTATTTATAAGTGCCATAAATGTACGATAAACTTCAGGCACAACAACAAATATAACCGCAAAAATAACGCCAAACACAAGCAGCAGGCTCAGTACAATGCAAACCGGTCTTTTAAGTCTTTCATGCAAAGCCCTGCCCTTCTTTTTAGGGGCAATCTTCTGCCAGAAGCGTTCCAGCGGTCTGAGAACAATATTCATCAAAAACGCTACTATAAGGCCGAGAACCAGCGGTCTTAAAATGGAAACGACCTCTTTTATGAAGTCCAAAACCATACCGACATTGCCTATAAGCCATGCAAACAGAATTATAAGCAGAGCCAGAGACAATATCATTTTGAAGGTTTTTTTATCCAGCTTCAATTTTTACATTCCTCTCATTTTTTAAAATAGATTTACTTTCTAAGTCTCTCCATAAGCTTTTCGTCGCTTTCGGCAATGATAGTCTTATAGTCCGTATAAATTACCTTGCCCGGCATGGCACCGGAAGGTTTGCGCACAAGCCGCACCATAGTATAGTCGACAGCTGTCTTGCCGCCGTCCCTGCCCTGTGAGTAGTAGACCGCAAGCGAAGCCGCCTGCTGCAATGCAAGCTCAGAAGGTTCAAGCCCCTCGCAGCTTATAATAACATGGCTGCCGTGAACTTTCTGCACATGAAGCCAGTAGTCCGTTCTGCGGGCAAGCTTTGTGGTAAGCTCGTCGTTCTGACTGTTGCTGCGTCCCACCAGGATTTCAAATCCGTCATCGGATACAAATCGAAGAGGTGCCTGTTTTTTGATTTTCTCAGGCTTGGAGTTCTTTTTCTTCTTCAAATAGCCGGTTGCTGTAAGCTCCTGCTTAATCTCGGCAATATCCTTTTCGCTTTCTGCTCTTTCAAGCTCTTCAAGGACACTGTTTAAGTAATCCAGCTGTTTTTCGCCCTGCTCAATCAAGACAGTGAGATGCTCCTTGGCACCTTTCAGCTTATTGTACTCTTTAAAAAGTGCCGCTGAATTCTGCTGCGGAGTTTTGAGCGGATCAAGCTCAATCAGAATCTCTCTGCACTCGGGATCATAATAGTCCTGACATTTAAGGCTTCTGTCACCCTTTTTAAGTCTGTAAATATTTGCAGTCACAAGCTCCGCTTTTTTTCGGACTTCATCCATATTTTCTGTGCGCTTAAGCTCTTCTGACTGGCTTGCAAGCTTTCTGAGCATACGGTCTCTGGCGGTTTTTACGCTGTGCTTCAGCTCCTGACTGCGGCGGCGCTGCTGCTCCCGCTTATCACGTCCCGAGTAGAACGCATCAAGAAGCTCGGAAAAGCTGTCAAACGCCTTAACGCTGCTCTCAGAACCATACTGCTTTATTGGCATAAAGCTGTAATCTCTGGGAACGTCGTTTTCCATTATCATGCAGGGGGTGAAAATCTGTGCCTCCACTGTGTCTTTAAGCGCTCTTACATAGGAAGGGAGCTGTTCGCAATCCCCTCCGGCACGGTAGCTGAGTTCACGGCATATAAGCGGAGAAAGTCCGGAAAAGCTGTCAAGAATGACCTTGTCGGCCGGTCTGCTGTAATCTGCGGTTTTGAGCTTTTCTTCTATCTGCTCATAAGATGCGCTGAAAAAGTCCAGTTTATTCTGCTTTGGAGGCAGTCTGTAAATCATGCCCGGCAGCATACTTCTTCCGCCTTCTCCGGCGAACTCTGCTCTTCGCATACAGTCTATAATTCTGCCGTCTGAACCCACAAGAATAACATTTGAGCTTCTGCCTATCATCTCGCACACAAGCTTCTTGGTAGAGCTTATTCCAAGTTCGTCATGTGTATCCAGTTCAAGAACAATCATTCGCTCATTATTAGGCTGAGTAACTGACAGAATCTTTGAACCCACCAGATGCTTCCGCATAAGCATACAGAACATCGGTGCTTCTGTGGGATTTTCAAGCGTGTTCTTAGTAATATGCAGTCTTGCGCCGCCGGTTCCGGCACTGGCAACGAGCTTTAGATTCTTTCCCTTAGAGCGCAGAGAAATAAGCAGCAAATCCTTTTCAGGCTGCTGCACTTTATCAATTTTTCCGCCCACCAGCTCATCACTGAGCTCTTTTGTAAGGGCGGAAACTGTTATAGCGTCAAGAGGCATCGTTATCCTCCATTATGATTGAAAACAACTCATTTATTCTGTCTCTTTTACCCTGAAGGTAAAGCCAGCCGAACAGTGCCTCAAGTCCGGTTGCCGCATGATACTCTCCGATATTGGCGTGCTGAGGTACAGAATTAACTCTTGCATTGCGGCCCCGTTTGTAGAGGCTTCTCTCATCATCAGTAAGCACGGGCAGAATTTTTTCCACCGCTTTGGCCTGCGCCGGAGCATTAACGTAGGAAACTGTAAGCTTATGCAGCTCCCTAACCGCAGAATGTCCCTGCATACAGAGCATAGTACGTGTAAGAACCTCGTACACACCGTCACCTATATGTGCAAGGCCCAGAATGCTTATCTGGTTTATTTCTCTTATGGTCATTTCAGGGCAAAAATAATTCATAATACATATATACCGTAGTTTCTTTAAAATTTTATCAAGGTTTTTTGAATTTTGTATTAATTTAACATTAAAAGGGCGCTCTGCGCCCTTTTAATAAAATCAGTCTTCATAATCCGAGTCTTCGCTCATCTCAGCTGCAAGGTTCATATCATCATCGGATGCAAGTCCCAGTTCAACCTGAATATCGTGCCAGCCAGCTCTGTCTATAAGAACCTGCCTGGGTTTTGCGCCTTCATACGGGCCGACAATTCCCAGCTCTTCCATCTGGTCAACAATTCTGGCAGCTCTTGAGTAACCAAGCTTTACTCTTCTCTGCAGCATGGAAACTGAGCATGAGCCCATTTCCAGTACGACCTCTACTGCGTGAGGCAGCATTTCATCATAATCTGCAAAGCCCTCAGAATCTGAGGCTGAGGAGGAGTCAGCGGAGGATTTTTCCTCTACCGCCTTATTCATGAACTCTTCAATCTCATTATTCTGAGCAGTTGCATCGCAGCTCTTTTTGATGAACTGTATTACATCTTCTCTTTCTTCATCAGTGACAAAAGCGCCCTGAATACGGATAGGCTTTCTGCATCCCACAGGTGCAAACAGCATATCACCCATACCGATAAGCTTCTCTGCTCCTGCCTGATCCAGAATGATACGGCTTTCCATTGCGGATGAAACCGCAAAAGCAATTCTTGAAGGAATATTGGCCTTCATAAGTCCTGTGATAACGTCAGCAGAAGGACGCTGAGTTGCAATTATAAGGTGCATACCGGCAGCTCGTCCCATTTGAGCAACACGGCATATGCTCTCCTCTACTTCCTTTGACGCCGCCATCATAAGGTCTGCCAGCTCGTCTATAACAATAACAATTCTGGGAAGAGTTTCCTCGCCCTTTGTTTCGCAGTATTTATTATAGTTTGTAAGATCACGGACGCCGACCTCCGAGAACAGACGGTAACGCTTCAGCATCTCAACAACAGACCACTGGAGTGCTCCTGCCGCTTTCTTGGGGTCTGTAACAACAGGCACAAAAAGGTGCGGAATTCCGTTGTAGATTCCAAGCTCAACCATCTTAGGGTCAATCATAATAAGACGAACCTCATCAGGTCTTGCCTTATAAAGAAGTGAAAGGATAAGAGAGTTCATGCAGACGGACTTACCGGAACCGGTAGTACCTGCAATCAGCATATGAGGAAGCTTTGAGATGTTGCCTACAATGCAGTCGCCGCTTATGTCTTTGCCCAGTGCGAAGCTGAGCTTTGATTTAGCATTTTTAAACTTGGCTGAGTCAATTACATCTCTCAGATAAACAGTGCTTACTATCTTATTGGGAACTTCAATTCCAACAGTAGAAATTTTATCGGGGATAGGTGCAATTCTCACGTTTGCAACACCGAGTGCCAGTGCAAGATCGCCTGCAAGGTTAGTAATCTTTGAAAGCTTTACTCCCTGCTCAAGCTCGATATCATATCTGGTTACAGTTGGGCCGCTGATTGAGCCGACAATCGCTGCATTTATGCCGAAGCTTCTGATTGCGCTTTCAAGTCTGCTGCGATTGAGCATAATTTCTTCACTTGCATCAACAGCGGCAGCCGTAGAGCCCCTCAAAAGCTCCACAGGCGGGAATGAATATCCGCCGGCATCGGAAGCAGCGTTAATTTCAGCTTCAACAGCCATAGCCTCTGCATTAACCAGATCTTTTCTGCTGGGCTTTTTCTTTCTGGGAGGATCGGATATCTCTGCGCCTAAAGCCACCGGCTTCAAGCTGCCTTCATCCTTTTCAGAAATATTCAGGAAGCCTTCGGTAGAGAACTCTCTGAAACCGTTCTCGTCTTTGGGGACGGACATCATTCCCGAACTGGTCATAGGCGGGAATAGATTTTCCTCGTCCTCTGCCTTGCCCTTGCCTTTTTTACGTCCGGCTTTTGCCGGATGGCTCTGCTCTTCTACTATCTGGTCATATGTATTTTTAAAATCAAGATTATTGAAGCCCAGTTCGTTTTCCTCCTCACCGAGAGGAATGTCCATCATGTCTGCGCTGGTAAAGCGCTGAATTTTAGGCATAGACTCGTTTTTAGCAGCATCTGCAGCTCTTGCATTTGCCGCTGCCTCTGCCTCAGCCTTTTTCTGTTTTCTGCTCTTCTTTTCAGGCTTTTCACTGAATTCAGGAGCAGCAGCAAATACAGGCTCTTTTCTGGATTTGGGCATTTTTTCTGCCTTGGGCTCTCTTTCCTTTTTCTCTGAAGCCTTGAAAAGTCCGGCAAAGCTGCCTCTGACAGAAATAATCAGAAGCGCCGCAAGTACAGCAAGCAGAATAGGAGCCGAGCCGTAGACACTGAACGCCATGTTCATTCCGATAGCCAGTAATCCGCCCAGAACACCGCCTGACTGGAACTTCTGCCCGTCATTAAAGAGGGTTGTAACAGCAGTCTGAAACTCGAAATTATTCAGCATATCTTCGCCTGCAAAGAGGTGAACCATTGCAGAAAATATAAGAGGAATCAGCATTGCACAGCTTATTCTGAAAACCACCGGTTTATTTTTCTGGGTCAGCAGTAAAATTGCCGACAGCAGAAATACAGGTGCGCACAGCCAGTATCCCCAGCCTACAAGCCCCTTAAAGAGGTCTGCAATGAAAGCAATAACAGCTCCGTCTGTATTAAATAAACTTATGCTTACAAATACGGTCAGCGCCAGCAGGACAGCAGCGTTTATTCCACGGCTGTGGTCCGGAGGGGGAGCCTGAGGCTCCACTGTCGGCGAAGTTTTTTTACGCCTGGTTTCAGCTTTAGGAGCGCTTTCCGTTTTAGTTGAATTTTTGGTTTTTGCCATTTAAATGAATCCTTTCCTGACTCAGAATATCATCGTCAGAATTATTGAAAGTACGCCTACTACCCAGCAGTAATAGGCAAAGCCGCCAAGTTTTGCTTTTTTAGCCACGTATCTCATAATTGAAATTGAGACAAGACCCGCTAAAAGTGCAGCTATAAGGCCTACTATGTAAGCCGGAATACTTGCCACATCAACGCCCTGATTGAACGCATCAACAAGGCTGAGGATATTTGTGACTATCATCACAGGAATGGACAGCAGGAAAGAAAACTTAACTGCAAATTCCTTATTGAGGCCTGTGGCAATACCTGCGGTGATTGTAGTACCGGCACGTGACAGTCCCGGAACAGCTGCACAGCACTGGCAGAGTCCTATTATAATAGCATCCAGAATTGTCATGCTTGTTCCGGTTTTCCTGCCTTCACGCATCTTATCACCCACAAACAGCAGGCATCCTGTAAGTATAATTGTAACTCCGATAAAAATGCTGTTGGAATACAGAACCTTCATCATATTTTTTACAGGCAGTAAGAGCAGAAGAGGCAGGCTTGCAATAAAAATCATAAAAAACAGTCTTGCGGCCGGATAGCGTGTCTGGCGTGAGCCTGCGAGAGGACCTGCATTAACAAGGCCCAGCAGCTCGTAAAACATCTGCCTAATATCCTGCCAATATACAAGAAATATAGCTGTTAATGTACCCAGATGAGCAAAGACAGAACACATGATATGTCCGTCATCAGCTGTGGTAACATCAAAAAGATTACTCAATAATGAAAGATGTCCTGAACTTGATACAGGCAGGAACTCTGTAATTCCCTGTATAAGTCCAATAAGAATAGCGTTCCATATGGTCATCGGCGCATACCCCCACAATAATCGTAAATTAGAGTTTATCATATTTTTTCTGCGATTACAAGTCTGTGCGCCGATGCTGACGCTGTTTTTAGCACCTGCCCTTATTTGGCATACCCGTGAAGGTAATCCAGTGCATCTGACAATGTCCCAATGCAGTCAATGAGTCCGCTCTCAACCGCTTCGCTGCCGTAAATCACGCTGCCCACATCGTTTGCAAGCTCATCAGTGTTTGTCATATACTCGAGGAATTTTTCTCTTTTAATATTTGAGTGCTCAGTTACAAAGCTTACTATTCTCTCCTGAATTCTGGAAAAATAATTGTAGGTCTGGGGAACACCTATAATGACCCCGTTAAATCTCACAGGATGTATAGTCATTGCAGCAGACGGCGCAATCATGCTGCGCTTTGCCGCAACAGCAATGGGCACACCTATTGAATGGCTGCCGCCGAGAACCAGTGAAACAGTGGGCTTTTTCATACCTGCAATAAGCTCCGCTATGGCAAGCCCCGCCTCCACATCACCGCCCATTGTATTAAGGAGGATAAGGAGTCCTTCAATTTCGGGACTTTCCTCCACAGCCGCAATAAGCGGCAGGACGTGTTCGTATTTTGTAGCCTTTGAATCATCCGGCAGAAGCTGGTGTCCTTCTATCTGCCCCACGATAGTAAGGCACTGTATGCTCCCCTCTCGGCTGCTGCCCAGTTCTTTAACTTCTTCCATAATATCACCTCAAGAATATGTTCCCCGAAAAAGCAATAAAAAAACCGACATCCATAGGATGTCGGTTTAATAGTTTTCAAATTATTTATCCTGATATGCAGCAAGAACGCCTTTGTAGGTCATGTAGCAGTCGAACTTTGAAACAACTTCAAAGGGAGCGTGCATACTGAGTACAGGAACACCTGCATCAATAGTATCAATGTTGCGGTTAGCCATGAACTTTGCGATGGTACCGCCGCCGCCCTGGTCGACTTTACCAAGCTCAGCCATCTGCCATACAACACCGTTTTCTGCAAACAGACGGCGCAGATATGCAACAACCTCTGCAGAAGCATCACTGGTGCCGGATTTGCCTCTTGCGCCTGTGAACTTGCAGATACCCATGCCGTAATTTATCTTGGAGTCGCTGCGCTTCTCGGAAACCTCAGGATAGAGAGGATCGTAAGCATTGCAGACGTCAGCAGACAGGCAGAAGCTCTTCTCGAAGCAGCGGCGAACAGGAACACCCTGAATCTCGCACAGATCTTCCATGAAGGTGTCGAAAGCAGCGCTCTGCATACCGGAAACGCCCTCAGAACCGATTTCTTCCTTGTCAGCCAGAATACATACGCAGGTTTTCTCGGGATCTTCAACGTCAAAGATAGCCTTCAGTTCTGCATATGCGCACACCCTGTCGTCGTGACCGTAGCCGCCGATGAGGGAGCGGTCAAGACCGATCTCGGTTACATCAAATCCGGGAACTGCGGTAAGCTCTGCGGAGAGGAAGTCCTCCTCGGTAATGCCGTACATATCATTGAGGATGCTGAGAACAGCAAGCTTTACTCTGTCTTTTCCTTCATCAGCGTAAGGAGTGGAGCCGATAAGGATGTTAAGGCCTTCACCGGTAATGCCTTCTGCCATAGTCTTTCTCATCTGATCCTGTGCAAGATGGGGCAGAAGATCAGTAATAACGAACTTAGGCTCACCGGGCTCACGGCCGATGCTGATGTTTACAACCTCGCCGTTTTTAAGAGCTACAACACCGTGAAGCTCAAGAGGAATGGTAACCCACTGATACTTCTTGATGCCGCCGTAGTAATGTGTCTTGAAGTAGCACATCTCATCGGACTCGTATACAGTGATCTGCTTGAGGTCTATTCTGGGTGCATCAACATGAGCGCCTGCAATAACAGCGCCCTCTGCAAGAGACTTCTTGCCTATAACAGCCAGCATAAGAGCCTTGCCACGGTTGTTCTTGTAAACTCTCATACCGGGTTTGAGTTCCATGCCGGGTACAAACTCGACAAAGCCGTTCTCCTCTGCCTCAGCGATTGCGTTTACTACTGCCTCACGCTCAGTACGGGAGTTATCGAGGAACTCCATGTAGTCTCTGCAGTAGTTTTCGACATCAATGCGCTCATTGGTGTCTATGAGATCGTAGCCGTTTTTCTGTTCGTAAAAGAGCTTGCTTCTCAGTTCATCATTTTTTTCTTCCATTTTTGTTTGCCTCCTCAATTAGTGTTCTAAAATTATATCTAAACTCTTCTCTGGTATCATCATTAGAGATAGTATAATCACAGTTTTCGGAAAAATAGCTCATCGGTTTCTGAGCCTTTACCCGCATCTGAGCATATTCATAGCTTATATTATCTCTAGCCATTATTCTGGCTATTCTGGTTTCGTCTTTTGCAACCACAGCTATTGTATAATCACAGATTTTTCCAAGACCGCTGCTTATAAGCTCGATTGCATCAACAACTGCCATTGTGCCGCCGTTCAGCGCATGATTTTTAAGCCTGTTTTGTACCTCAGCGCCGACATATTTATGGGTAATAGCATTAAGCTCTTTTAGGGCCTCTTCATCATTGAAAACTACTCTTCCAAGAGCCTTTCTGTCGAAAACACCCTCCGGGAAAGCTTCGGGATAGCGGGTTTTAAGCTCGCTTAACATATCTTCGCTGTTTTCCAGAAGCTCATGGTAGATTTCATCGCAGTCAAGCACTAATGCCCCCTGCGCCTCAAGCTCCATAAGGCCGGTGGTTTTTCCGCAGCCTGTACCGCCGGTAATGCCGATAACGGTCATGTTCTCTATAAGTGCATTCTGAATATCTTCTTCCGAAAGCGCACCCTGACGCAGAATCCTGTACGGGGTTCTGCTCATGTCAATTATGGTGGATTCTCTGCCCAGAGAGCATAGTCCGCCGTCAACTATTCCGGATATCTTTCCGTCAAAATAAGCTCTGACCTTTTCTGCATCCTTCGGGCTTTCCTCTCCTGAGGGATTTGCTGAGGGTGCTGCAAAAGGAACTCCGCTGAGCTTTAAAAGCCTGAGCGTAAGCTCATGGTCAGGGCATCTGAGTCCCAGCGTTTCACCGCCTGCCCTTACAATTTCAGGTACGATATCTTTTGACTTCAAAATTATGGTTACAGGCCCCGGCCAGAAACGCTCTGCAAGTTTCTTTGCTGATTCCGGCACATCTTCGCAGTATTTCTCCATTTCCTCAGGTCCTGAAACCATAAGGGAGAGGGGCTTCACTTCCGGTCTGCCCTTTACCTCATAGATATCTTTTACTGCATTTTCATTGAGCCCGTTTCCTGCAAGACCATAAACAGTCTCGGTAGGAACCGCCACAAGCTTTCCTTCTTTCAGAAACTCAGCTGCCTCTGAAAGGTCATCTTTAAAAATTATGGTTTTCATTATGCCTCCTGCTGCATTGCAAGCTTTTCTGCCTGTGCAGCCGTCACAAGGGCGTCTATAAGCGGATCAAGGTCACCGTTTATTATATTTGATATATTGAAGTTTTTGTTATCTCCTGTAAGTCTGTGGTCGGTAACTCGGTTCTGAGGGAAATTATATGTTCTTATTCTCTCGCTTCTGTCGCCCGAACCTATCTGACTCTTTCGCTCTGCGGCAACTGCTGCGTTCTGCTTTCTCTGCTCCTCTTCGTAAAGCTTTGAGCGGAGAATCTGCATTGCTCTGTCTTTATTTTTATACTGGCTTCGTTCATCCTGACACTCAACCACAACTCCGGTGGGAATATGGGTTATTCTGATTGCGCTCTCTGTTTTGTTAACGTGCTGACCGCCTGCGCCGGATGAGCGGTAGGTATCTATTTTAAGATCGTTCATATCCAGCTTAAAATCAACCTCTTCCACCTGCGGAAGCACTGCAACCGTTGCTGCTGATGTATGGATTCTGCCTCCTGATTCTGTAACAGGTACTCGCTGCACCCTGTGGCCGCCGGCTTCAAATTTAAGTCTGGAATAAGCACCCGCACCTTCAACCACGAAGCTTATTTCCTTAATGCCGCCGAGTTCGGTTTCATTTATATTGACAACATCAATTTTCCAGCCCTTGCGTTCGGCGTACATGGAATACATTCTGAAAAGGTCGTATGCAAAAAGCATACCCTCTTCGCCGCCTACGCCGCCACGGATTTCCATAATGACGTTCTTGTCATCATTGGGGTCTTTGGGCAGAAGCAGAATTCTTATATCATTCTCGAGCTTTTCCTTTAAAGCCTTGGCATCCTTATATTCATCCTGAGCAAGCTCTCTCATTTCAGGATCATCCATAAGCTCTAATGCCTCGTTCATGGCATTACAGGCATTTTCGTAAGCTGTATAGGCCTCAACCACAGGGCCTATTTCTCTGCTCTCTTTATCGAGTTTTGCATAGAGAGCCGGATCTGCATATGTCTCCGGCATTTCCAGCCGCCTGCAGATTTCCTCATATTGATTTTTAAGCACTTTAAGCCTGTCAAACATTGAAAGTCTCCATTATCCAAAAATCATCTAGTTTAGAATAGTAACATATTTCGGTACATCTGTAAACCGATATTGTGTTTATAAGGCTGATATTTCTCTCATTTTATAATAGCGGGACTTGTTCTCCATTCCATGCCGCCTCTTCGCTCGGCTGCTGCTCTGTATCCTAAAACATAGAAGTCATGTGCCGCAGAACCCAGTTCAAAAAGACTTCTGCACTCGGGTGAAAGCTCCCTGACAGATGCAGGTTTTGTAATAACGGGTATGCTTTCTTTTTTATTTATTTCCTTCAGCAGCTCACATCCCCTGCTGTCTGCGGCAAGAACTCTTGCGTAAGGCGGTATTCCGTCACTCATTCCTGCCTTTACACCCAGACCTGCACAAAGGCACATACGGCGTATCCTTGAAAGCGCATAGCGTTTCGTTTTAGTCTGGGCAAGAATCGAGTCAAGGCTTGTCTCTTCCTTTGCCGCCTTGTATAATCTTCTGCCTATGCCGTCAGCCCCGTCAGGCAGAGCTTCATAGTATGCCTCGTCAAAAAGTCTCATTCTTGAAAGCAGCGCAGTTTCCAGAAGCTCTCTATCAGCAAGCTCCCTTCCCTGCTCCCGCTCTCTTTTATATACCTTCACTGCAGCCGCAGGAATGTGTTCAAACGGGTCCATACCTCTGAACAAAAGGCTTCTCAGCTCTGAGGCCGATTTGGGCCCTTTGCCGGTAAACTGCTTATCGTGTCCGCTCCCGAAGCGCTGCACGGTCATAGGCGCAATATTGAGCCGCAGGTCATAGATTGCCTTAATATATTCAACCGCAAGGATGTTATTCGGAAGCTCCAGCTGCTGTGCAAACTCGCCTTCTCGCTTCTCAACAGCCAGCTGCCTTGCAGCGGCATACGAAAGGCTTGCGTCCTTACTCATAATCTCTTTTATATCTGCCTGAATTGCAGGGTCTAAAAGCACCTGAGCAAGCTTATCCAGCGGCTCAATCTCGCCGGTCTCACTTCCGAAGCTGAGGTGAGTAGCCCCCAATGCATCCAGCAGAGCAACAGACCCTCTGGCAAAATTTTCCGCAGAGGAAAGCGCCCAGGGAAGCGGCAGTTCAACTACAAGGTTCGCTCCGCAGCGGCACGCCGCCTCTGCTCTTGCAAACTTTGAATACACCGCAGCCTCGCCACGCTGAACAAAGTCTCCCGACATTACACATATTACCGGAGAATCCTCGCCAAGTGACTTTTTACTCATCTTCAAATGGTACTCATGGCCGTTGTGAAACGGGTTATATTCGCAAACTACGCCTATTACGCTCATTTTCTTACCTCTTTTCATAAAAAAGGGCTTGCCTTTTTGGGTATTTGTATTAAAATAAGTGGTGTATGTCTATTCTACTTAATTTGCGTATGATTTACAATAGAAAGGAAACATAAAATGAAAATTTTAGTTATCAACGCAGGCAGTTCTTCCCTTAAGTATCAGCTTATTGATATGGAGAACGAAA